>JBGPPG010000016.1:0-40414 GCA_041488455.1 Gemmatimonadota bacterium | reverse complement strand
CGGCTCCGGCTGTGGCTCTGCTCCGGCGGCGGCGCTGCTTGCCCGCACCGACCGCCCGGCGATCGAAAAGCCCTTCGAGCTGGCCGAGCTCGCCCTGGTGATCGGGCGCGGCGCGGCCTCATCCTAGCGCCAGCGTCCCTCCACCCAGTACCAGCCGTGCCGGTCGTGCGCCCAGTGACCGGGAACCCACTGGCGGTATCGCCGGTCCAGCTGGACCCAGCGGCCCGGCACCCAGGCGTAGTCGCCCCCGTCGTAGCGCCAGTATCCCCGCACGTAGACGTAACCGGAGCCGGGGCCCGCCCCGATCACTTCCACTCGTTCGGGCGGTGGACGGCGGACCACGTAGACTCTTCCAGGCGGCGGGGGAGCGCACGATAGGAGCAGGGCCAGGGCGAGCCCGCCAAGGACGACGGTCGCGGAGCAAATCGAGGGAGAACGCAAGGACCGGGCTGATTCGGACATGAGGCGCCTCTTTGAGTCGGGGACGGAGCAACGGCTCGCTGGCTGACGGAGGCACCGGCGGGTCGTTAACCGCCGTCAGAGCGCGACGACCGACGCGGCCCAGCCGATGTGATCGGCGTCGTCCTTGTGCATTGACCCGACGTCGACCACGACTGCGTCCCCCGAGCGCGAGAGGCTGAAACGGTCCATGCTGCGGGTGGCGCGGCCGGTGATGAAGGTTCCATCCGGCCGGTACTTCGAATGGTGCTTCGGGCACTGAAACTGTCCGTCGGCCGCGTTCCATCGCAAGGCGGTGTTTTGGTGCGGACACGACAGGTTGAACGCGTAGATGGAACCCTGCCACCGCACGAGGATCACCTGGTTATCCCGGTCGATCTGGACGCCGTCCTCCGCCGGAATGGGATAGCTCGGATTGCCGAGTACGCGCCGCAATGATCGTGCGACGGTCGGCGTCACCGTTGCAGCGATGGCTTGGGGGAGACCGATGGCCATCAGCGCGCCGAGCGACGCGACGCCGACCTGCTGGAGAAAGAGCCGCCGACCTGAATTCAACCCGCAGTCCGTGCAGGCCGGGGAGATTGAACTCAGGGATTCGTCATCCATATGCATACCCAGGTCAGTGCGAAGTGTCCAGCGGCGCCGCGCCGCTCACGCAGCATTCACCAGCACCGTTCCTGCGACCACCGTGCTGGCCCACAACAGCACGCTGGCCCAAGCGGTCCGCCGCAGCCGACGCCAGAGGGCCCTGCGCACCCCCAGCTCATCGCTCCGGGCCGCCGAGTCGTCGGCGAGCCTCCGCAGCGCCCGCTCCGTGCGGGTGAGCATGAAGCCGTTGACGACGAGCAGAGCGACAAGCGACAACTTGACTACGAAGGCCGGCGATTTGACAAACGTCTGGACGTCCGCTGTGGCCATGCCCAGCCCGCTCACGAGCATGACCGCGAGAGCGATCAACACAGGCCGGTGCACAGCCTCCAGATCGGTCAACACCCGGCGGGCCGAATCGGGATCGTCGGCGCGCGCGCGCAGAGTCGCGCGATCGGCGGCGACCGCGAATCCGCCGCCATAAAGCAAGGCCACGAGATGCGTGGCGGTGACGGCGGTGGCGATCGGCTTGGAATTGGAGTACAGCGACTGCCACGGCGCGAAGAAATGGACGAGGGTCGAAACGATCACCGGCCGGGTCAGTTCTTCCAGAGGTACATCATGAGCGTGGACAGGGTCGCGACGCTCATCGAGGCGATCGCCACCGCGCGATGGCGGTTCGCCCCCGTGTCGGTCCGACGGGCGGACTGTGCGAGCGCGGCGGTCGCCACGAAGCCGGCATCGGCCAGAAGCATGCCGACCCCGTGGATCGTCCGCCGGGTTCGGCCGGCGGGATCGTGCCGGGCCTCCCAGAGATTCCAGACCCCGGTCACCGTATTGGTAAGAAAGAGAACGCCTAGTCCGCCGGCGACGATCCCGTGCGCGGTCTTGAGACCGCCCGGCGCCTGGCCCGTGTTCCTCTCATCATTGAGCAGCTTTTCGCCGAGGATGTATTCCGTCACGAAGAGCGGGAATTCCGCGTAGCTCGCCACGCGGTGGATCGCCAGGCGCTTGGCGTACCCTTCGCTGTACTCCACCGCGCGGGGGCGTGCGGCGCCCGTGTCAGCCGCGGAGGAGTCGTCGTAGGCCGGCTGAATCCCGACGGTCACCGCGGACAGGCGGGGTCCCCCGACAGCCGGCGGGGTGGTGGTGGACGGCGGCGCGACATCGGGCTCCTGAGCCCAGACATTGCCTGCCGCGGGAGTAGCGGCCAAGACCAGCAATGCCGCCGCCGCCCACCTGGGGAGGGCCGGTGTCAATTCGCTCATCGCTTATTGCCGATGGCACCGCCACTGCTATCGAGGGACACTCGATACCGTCTCCCGCCGTCCAGCCCGGGAGTGGGAGAAATAGTCGTTCCTTCCTTCCGAAAGAGCACCCGATCTCCCATCAGCACGACGAGCCTCGCGAGCGCGGCGGGGACCTGGATCTCGTAGGCTTCGGCCGGGGCCCGGTTGTCGATCGTGATGTGTCCGTCGCCGATCTCGTAAGAGACGGCGCCCCCTCGCGACCGAACCGTGGCCGAGTCCGTACCGCCAAACGTGACAACGACGGCCCCCTGGCTCTGTGTGCGGAGCAGGGTCACAACCAGGGCAGCTGGCGCGGCGATAGAGACGCCGGAGGAAATCGTGGCGGAGGGAGCCGTCACGGCTTGCGGCATGTCGGCGACTCGGGTTGGTGCCGGCCGGGCTCGAACCCACTTCGACAAGGGGAAGCCGGGCAGCGTAGCGGCGGCCGCGACCACCGCGATGACCGTCGCGACACCGCCGATCAGGGTCCCTCGCCGCGGTCCGTGCCCCCGTTGCAACGCACCCATCTCGCCGACGTCGTGCGCGGGCATCGGGTGGTCCAGCGCGGCAAGCAGGGCCTCGATCTCCTGTTCTCGGCAGCTCAGGGAGAGCATGCGCGCCCGGCACGACTCGCAGAAGCGCAGGTGTGACTGCAACTCCGCCCTGGTCCCCAGCGGCTGATTGTGAAGCAGCGTCAGCAACGCTGCCTCCGGCGGATGCTCGCGCTCAGTCTGGGGCACCGTGCATCTCCTCGTAGACGCTGCGAAAGGCCGCGCCGGCGCGCAGCAGAACGGTGCCCACACTGGCCTCCGCGATGCCCACCGCGCTGGCGATCTCGCGGTAACTGTAGCCCGAGTGGCGGAGCAGCAACGCGGACCGATCGCGCGGGGTGAGCCGTTCCAGGGCTGCGCGAACCAGGCGGCGGCGCTCGTCGGTGTCCGCCGCCGTGGCCGGATCGGGAGCTGGGGTGGCGACCGGCACCGAGTCGGGATCGGCCTCGAGCAGCCGCAGGCGTCTGCCAAGCTGGCGTCGATCGTCTCGGAGCAGGTTGGTCGCCACCGTGACCAGCCAGGCACCCGGTTGGTCCGGCATTTCGCCGCGCTGGAGCAACCGGACGAAAGCTTCCTGCGCGACGTCAGCCGCCAGCTGGGGGTCGCCGGTCAGCCGGTCCAGATATCGAAACAGCGCTGCGAAGCCCTCCTGGTATGCCCGGGCCACTTCGGTCGAGAATGGCTCACCCACCCGGGCGGAGGGCCCGGCGTGAGTCACGCGCTGGGGCCCCTGGGCCGGAGGGGAATCCTCGGCGGAGAGGGCGACGATGGCGGGCTGAATGCTCACGGGAAAGGAACGCTTGGCACCGGCCGTTTGTGACGGCGCGTCCGGGTCGCTGGGCAGATCAGAAGGTCCAGCCGACCTCGAAGGTTATGCCACGAGGAGTCCCACGCAGAACCCGAAGGGCGCCGTCGGGATTGGCGGTCAGACCGATGGCATTGGCCCGGTCGAGGAGGTTCACCAGCCGAAGGGTCGTCAGCAGCGAGCCGCGCGGGCCGAACGCGGCCAACGGCCAGATGCGACGGACTCCGAGGTCGAGCCGCAGAAAGCCCGGCAGCCGCGCCGAGTTGATCGGGCCCGGCAGGTTGGTCGGCGCGCCCCCGATCTCTCCGCCACCAGCTGGTGGGGAGGGGCGCCACTCGAGGCCCCCCGCCACGACCGAGGTCGCCTCGCCGGCACCGGCCGTGAACGCGAGCTGTGCAACCGTCCTGAGGGCGAAGCGATACCCAAGGGTCCCCGCGACCGACCAGGGCTGCTCGTATCCGCCGTGATATTCATCCGCGCCTGCCCACTGCGTGCTGCGAGCGAGGCCCAGAGAGACGCGGGCGCTGACCGCGCCCCGTTCGAGCACGCCGCTGGTGACGAGACCTGCGGCGTTGCCACGCCCGGCGACGATCGAGTCCGTTGCGAATGCGCCGAGCGTGGACGCCGCCGGCACGATGACACCGGTCCAGCGACGCAGGTATCCGTCGACCACCAGGGTCAGCCCGGACCCGACACGCTGGGCGACCCCGAGGCCGAGCTGATCGGCGGACGCGGTCGGCAGCGTCCCGCCCGCCGCGATCGGCAGCTCCAACCCCAGGAGCGCGCCCAGCACGTTCTCATCATTGAAGAGGGACTGGACCGTCTGATGCGTCCGCCCGAGGTCGAGGTCGAGTCGGGTGGCCCGTGCGGGCTTGAGGCTGAGCGACACCCTCGGCTCGAGGTTGGTCGCTCGATGGAAGTCGGAGTTGGCGCGCACACCGGCGCGGACGGCGAAACGCGCCGATGGCCGAGAGCTCCACTCGGCGAACAGGGAGGCGACCGCGGGCGCAGCAGACAGAGCGAACGTCGGGGTCGTGTCGTTCCGGACGCCCAAGACCGAGTACGCTGTGCGTGGCCGAACCACAGACGCGCCCAATCCGAGCGAACCGTTGGCGAGCGGGCGGACGAGATCCGTCGCGGCGCCGAGCTCGGAGAGACTGCTGTGCAGCTGCTGCGCGCCGTCGGCGCTGAGCCAGTCGATGGCGGCGCTGGTGCCGGCCCACCAGACCGAGACCCGCAGCTGCGGAGCGCCCGATGGCCCTCGGACCCAGGTCGCGCCCACGCTGCTACTCTGCCAGCCGATGTCGTTTCCCAACCCCGCGGCACCGTCCAGCGCACCGGCGGTGCCGAGGTCCGGCGAGCCGTCCCGCTCGAGCCCCAGCTGGTTGGCGCCGTGAAAGGAGATGACGCGAAGGGCGCCACCCGCCAGCGCGAGCCGCGCTACTCCGATGAAGTCTCGGTACTTGCTCGCGACGGGGCCGGCATCCCCGTCGCCGTCATCCGAGAGATTCCGGAAAGTGAGCCGTCCACCGACCAGGAAACCGCCCGTCGAGCCCAGGGGCCCACGAACCATGGACCGCACGTCGGTCGGTCCGAAGCCGCCGGTAACGTGGACGGAATCCGACCCGACCTCGGCGGTCTCGAGCTCCACGACGCCCGACAGTCGTCCGCCGAACCGGGCCGAGCTCACACCGGTATGGACATCCAACCCGGCGAGGGCGTCCGGATCGATCGCGCTCGCAGCGCTGGTAAAATGGGAGGCATTGAACGTCGGGATGCCGTCGAGAAGCACGAGATTCTCGGAGGCGGTGCCGCCCCGGATGCTGATGCCCGCCGATCCGTCGCCGCGACTCGTCACACCCGGAAGCGTCGTCAGGGCCTGCTGAACGTCCACGTCTCGCGCAACGAGCTGACTTTGCCAGTCCCGCGAGAAGAAGTAGCGCCCGCCCTCGGGAGCGGTGTCAGACGCGACCGGCGGGGAGACGACCCAGTCCGGCGCACGCCGGGCCGAGACTTCGATGTTCGGCAAGATGACAGGCTCAGGGGTGAGCTCGACGTCAAGCTCCAGATCGGCCGAGTCGGCGAGGAGCACGGTGACTTCCCGCGTCTGGTAGCCGGGGGCGACAAACCGAAGCGCCCGGTAACCGGCGGAGAGCCCGGCGCATCGGTACGCTCCCAGGCTGTCGGTTGTCGCCAGGGCCCGCCCGTCCACGTCGACCTGCGCCCCTGAAACCGGCGCTCCCGCGTCCGGGGTTCGCACGGTTCCGTGGATCGCCCCCAGCGCGATGATTGACCGAAGCACTACAAGCGCGCCGGTGGCGATCGGCTGATCCTCTTGTTAGGCGTCGATACCCCGCACAGCGTGCGGCCGATACCCTGCCTCGAGTGCGGCGCCCTCTTCATCCGTAAGCGTGAGGTCGAGCGCCCGGACCGCGGCCTCGAGGTGCTCCGGCTTGGTCGCACCGACGATCGGGGCTGTTACTCCTGGTCGACCGAGCAGCCAGGCGAGCGCCACTTCGGCCATTGTAACGCCGCGCTGCCCCGCGACGCGCTCGACCGCGGACACAATGTCCCAATCGCTGGCGGAATCGTATAGCCGGGGCGAATACGCATCGCTGGATGCACGCGCCGTGCCGCCGGCCTTGAGGTTTGCCTCAGGCGGTCGGGGCCGCCCCAGGAGCCCGCGCGCCAGCGGGCTCCAGGGAATGACGCCCACGCCCTCGCGCCGGCAGAGCGGCATCATTTCCCGCTCTTCTTCGCGGTACAGCAGGTTGTAGTGGTTCTGCATGGACACGAAGCGGGCCCAGCCGTGCCGCTCGGAGGCGGAGAGCGCGAGCGCCATCTCCCACGCATAGCCCGAGCTGGCGCCAATGTGGAGCACCTTGCCGGTATGGACGAGGTGATCCAGCGCTGCCAGCGTCTCCTCGATCGGCACCGCTGCATCGAACCGGTGGATCTGATAGAGATCGATGGTCTCGAGCCCAAGCCTTCGGAGGCTCGCCTCGCAGGCCTGCACGATGTGCTTACGCGACAGGCCGCTTTGGTTCGGGCCGTCGGCGAGAGGAAAGTAGACCTTGGTGGCGAGGACGATCTCGTCTCGCCTGGCGAGCTCGCGGAGCGCCCGGCCGGTCACCTCCTCGCTCACACCGGCCGAGTACATGTCGGCCGTGTCGAAGAAGTTGATCCCCGCCTCGATCGCCCGTCGGAAGAACGGACGCGCCGCCACATCGTCGAGAACCCACGGCCGCCATGCGGGACTGCCGTAGCTCATGCAGCCGAGACAGATGCGGGAGACCGTGAGCCCGGTGCGGCCCAGTTGAGCGTATTGCATGCGCCGCCTTGTCTAGTGGTCAGGCGTTGACCCGCGCCATGCCCGCGGCCGGATACCGACTCCCCGCGGCCACGTTCCTGGGGGATGCCGTCTCGATCGCGGCCAGCTCGGCCGGGGTGAGCTTGAGCTCGACCGCGGCCGCGTTCTCCTCCAGATAACGCACCCGCTTCGTGCCCGGAATCGGCACGATGTCGTCGCCCTGCGCCAGCACCCACGCCAGCGCGAGCTGGGACGGAGTACGGCCCTTCGCGCCCGCCAGCTGCTCGATCCGCGTCACCAGCGCCAGGTTCTTCGCGAAGTTCTCGCCCTGGAAGCGCGGGTTGTTCCGGCGCCAGTCGTCCGGAGCCAGATCGGCGAGGCTCCGGATCTGGCCGCCCAGGAACCCGCGCCCCAGCGGGCTGTAGGCGACGAACGTGATGCCGAGGTCACGGCAGGTGGGCAGGACCTCGTCCTCGGGGTCCCGGCTCCAGAGCGAGTACTCGGTCTGGAGAGCGGCGATCGGGTGGGTCGTGTGAGCCCGTCGAATCGTCTCGGAGCCGGCCTCAGAGAGGCCGAGATGCAGCACCTTGCCGGCCTTAACGAGGTCAGCCATCGCACCCACCGTCTCCTCGATCGCGACCTTGGGATCGACCCGGTGCTGGTAGTAGAGATCGATGTGGTCCACGCCCAGCCGGGCGAGCGACGCGTCGCAGGCCTGCCGGACGTACTCGGGCCGGCCGTTCAGTCCGGCCCAGCTCCCGTCGGGGCCGCGGATGTTCCCGAACTTGGTGGCGAGAACCACGCCCTCACGCCGGCCCCGGATTGCGCGGCCGACCAGCTCTTCGTTGATGAAGGGGCCGTAAACGTCGGCCGTATCGAGGAAGTTGATGCCGAGCGCGAGTGCGCGGTGGATTGTGGCGACCGACTCGGCGTCGTTGCGTGCTCCGTAGAACTCGGACATGCCCATGCAACCGAGCCCGATGGCCGAAACGAGGGGCCCCTGGCGGCCCAATCGGCGTTGGTCCATTGCTGCCTCCATAGGAAGATTTTCCCGATGCTCAGGAGGCAACCGGCCTCGGCGCGTCAGGGTTCCCGCGCGGACGCTACGGCACGAACTGGGCGATCCCGTCGCGGAACGACCAGTCGATGTCCCGGTTTTCCACGATGCTGATCAGCACGTTGGCCGGGTCGATGCCTGGGTCGCGCGCCAGATTCTCGACCACCTTCTTGTAGAAGGCCTTCTTCGCTTCCGGCGCCCGCCCGCTTCGCATGATCAGGAACATCATAACCCGGTCGGCGGTACGGGTCTGATGCTCGAGCGCGTAGGGCTCGTGCTCGGTGATGATCTGGTAACGATCGTCGTCGGGGAAGCCCATCGTCTCGATCACGGCTGAGTTTACCCCGTCCGCGATGGCTTTGACGTAGGCCGGTGACCGGCCCCTGAGGATGGAGATGTTCACCAGCGGCATAGACGTCCTCGTTCAATTGGTTGATCGATCGGCGCGGGTGGAGAGAAGGTAATTACGGCGCTACCTCGAATCGCGTCTCGGCGAGCACGACGTATGAGTCGTCCAGGGCCAGCACCAGGCGATAGGGTCCGGGAGCGAGCGGCCAGCCACCGCCCTCGGCCGACCGGTCGAGCACCAGCTGCCCCGCTACCCTGCTCCCGATATGGCGCCACAAGAGCGGATTCTCCGTCTCCGGCTTCGCGCCCGGTGGATACACGCCGACCCAGTCCCACCGGTCTCCCGGGGCGTCCTGCCAACGGACCGTAATCGCTTCCCCGCTCCGGTACCGCCCCGTTGAGGCCGCGACTGCCGGCGTGCCGCCGAGAGCCGTCACCCAGAAGGGCGCGCGCGTCAGCACCGCGCCGCCCGCATTCACCAGAAGCACCTCCCAGGCGCCCGGGCTCATACCCTCCGTCGGGATTCGCATCATCCTGATCTCCCGCGAGACCGGCGCGGGCTGCGCCATTCGCGCATTCTGAGGCGTCTCTCCCGGTAGCACGAAGCGAATGGATGCCCCATCGGTCGGTGCGTGATACTGGACGCTCGCCGCTTCGCCAGTGACGACGCGCTGGTGCCGCACCGCCACCAGCGCCGGCGCCGGGGCAGGCTCGACCTCGAACGACGAGAGCAGCGCCCGGTGGTCGGACACCCAGGGCTCGATCGCCATGTCGACATCGCGCGCGCCGCGCTCCCCCAGGAGGCGACTCGCGCGGACGCGCACCGGCCCGGAGGCATAGAGGAAGTCGATACGGCTCTGCTGATCCGTCGGACCGGGATTCCACCCTGCCACTCTCGACCGACCGGCCCACCAGGTGAAGCCGGGCCTAGCGCGAGGATCCGGATGCGCCTCACGATAGGAATCGTGAAAGCCGGCGGCCTCGACTGCCAGGCTCGTCGGCCAGGGCAAGGAGTCGTCGCGATGCGAGGGCGCGTTGAAATCGCCAGCCAGGATGACCGGTGCCCGGGCAACGAGCAAAGGGCCGAGGTCCCTCAGGACCTGCTCGAGCGCGGGCATCCGGCGGCGCTGCTCCAGCGCGACCACCTCGGCTTGCGAGCCCCCGCGTGCCCGGAGCTCTTCGCCCGACGAATCTGAGGGCAGGTGAACGTTGGCGATGTAGACGACGCAGCCGGGGCTCGCCTCGACCGCCGTCACGTACGTCGCGTCCCCCGGCTTGAGCCCAACGAGGGGGAGACGCGAGATCACCTGCGTGCGACGGTCGGTGTCGCGCCAGCCGAGCTCGCGGGCCAGGCTATCGACGTTGCCGTACCCCTCCTCGACCGCCACAACGTCGGCGCCGCTCCGGCGAATGGTCTCCGCGACGCCGGCGAACGACACGAGGGTGCCGCCATACTCGATGTTGAACTCGAGGATGCCCAGCGTGCGGTGAGGGCAGGCAGCGGGTACGGACGCGGCGACCCCGGGCCGGTCGCCCGGCGCCCGGCAAGCGGCAAGGATGGCTGCTAGGGCGACGGCTCCGCGCACAGCGATCTTCACAGGCTTCAGCCTCGCGGTTCGTCGGGCTCCCAAAGACGCTTCCGGAAGTAGTCGCGCCAGCTCGCGGGCAGCGCCGGGTGTCGGCTGGCGCGCTCCAGCAGGGCCTGGTCAGCCGCGTCGGCCGCGTACAGCCGCACGACGTCCGCGACCGTGAGGCCGCCCTCGTCGTGCGCCACGAGCTCGATCCCGTCGCCCGTTCCGAGCTCGCCCTCCCGGGTCACGGCCAGGTAAAAGCCGCTCCTGCCGCGATCGTGGAACAGCTTGACCATCTCGGGCCGCCCGAAACGGACGCCGAGCTTGTAGCAGGGTGCCCGGGGCTGAGTGACGACCAGCTCGGTAGTGCCGATTCGGTATCGGTCGCCAATCGAGACCGCGTCCTCGAGCAGCCCCTCGGTCGTGAGGTTCTCCCCGAACGCGCCCCACAGCAGCTCGGTGTTCGGGAGCTCCCGACGCCAGGCGACGTAGTGCTCCGACGGGTAGGCGTAGACGGCCTTGTCCGACCCTCCGTGAACCGACAGGTCCGATTGCTCGTCGCCCTCGACGTTCAGGCGGGTGACACGCACGCGACCCGGCACCGGTTGCTTGAAGATGGACGTCCGGACGGCGCGGCCCCGCCATTCGACTTCCCGGGGGCCGCCGACGCTCACGGCAACGAGTTTCATGCTCCTCTAACCCCTTTCCGCGCGCGCGGGGTTCCCGGCGCGGGGTCGCTCAGCCGATGCGGGGCTTGCCGAGGGCCTTGCGCAGCGCCCCGATCTCCCCGACATGATAGGTCTCGTGCAGCGCCACCTCGTAGATCGCCTGGCCCAGGGACTTGAAGAACTGATTCGGCTCCCGGGGCGGCCGGTCGAGCCCGCTGTCCGGCGCCTGTTCCAGCAGGCTCAGCAGCCGGGTGTGGGTCGCGTCCAGGAGTGTCCGGAGGGCGGCCAATGAAGGAAAGCGCGTCGCTGCGGTCGGCGCGGGAGACCCGGTAGAGCACGCCGCCCGGAGCTCCTCGCCCGCAAGACGATCCGGCGCCCCGAAGAGCCAGCAGACGTCGTCTTCCACACAGGCGAGATGGCCCAGGTGCCAGAGGAGGGGATTCGGGGTCTGCCCTGATCCGGTCGCGCCCGCCTCGGCGTCAGTGAAGTCGCGGGCCCAGGTGTTGAGCCAGCCACGAGCGTCATTGGAGACGTCGCGAAGTGTCTGGTTGAGGTTCATTGTGCCTCCGGGTTCACGTTCTCCTCCGCTACTCGACGAAGCGCATCTCGTTGGTCGCCACGAAGCCCAGGGATTCGTAGAGGAGCCGGGCCTCCGGCGCGGCATGCAGGACAAGGCTGTCGAGGGCCTGGGCGCGCGACAGCACCTCGAGCATCAGCCGGCGGGCCAGCCCCCGACGACGGAACAGCTTCTCGGTGTACACGTTGACGACGATGCCTTGCCGGCCGGGCGCCACCTCTCCCCGGCGGCGCGACTGGCGGGGGAACGGCAGCACCCGGCGCAGCTGCACCCCCACTCCTGCCACGATGAATTCCGGCTGAGCCGTAGGGGCGGCCAACCAGCCGATGTACACGCCGCGAGGGATGGCGTCGTTGAGGTAGAGCCGTGTGGCGGCCGCGAGCTCCTCCATCACCTCGGGAGCCGCCGAGCCCATGTCGTGAAACATGGCCGCGCGATGGTGCGCGATGATCTCTACGTCTGCCGGTGTGGCCTGTCGGATGAGGAATTCGTCGGGCAAGGGCCACCACTGGCGACAAGGGGTCGGCGCGCGGCGTCGCTGCTTTGCCGCCGCCGCTGGGACTAAGCTGACTTCAATCCGGGGTTGGCGGTAGACCGAGTGCGGCCATCCGGCGGCGGATGACGACCCGTGCATTACCTTGGATTGCAGGTCCATACCATCCCGGAGGCACTGTGCCATTCAGCACCGAGCTCACCCACCGCTTCGGGCTCCGCTACCCACTAGTCTCGGCTCCGATGGGTGCCGTTGCGGGCGGGCTCCTCGCCGCCGCCGTCTCCCGGGCCGGTGGGCTCGGCCTGATCGGGCCGGGTTACCTCGACGCCGAGTGGATCGAGACCCAGTTCGCGGCTGCCGAGGGAGAGCGAGTCGGCATCGGCTTCATCACCTGGGACTTGCAGCGCGACCCCGCACGCCTAGCCGTAGCGCTCGATCACCGGCCGGTGGCGGTGATGCTCTCCTTCGGCGATGCGGCTCCTTTTGTCGAGTCGATCCGGCGAGCCGGGGCGGCCCTCCTGCTGCAGGTGCAGTCGCTGGCGGCGGCCCGGACCGCTGCCGCCTTCGAGCCTGATCTGATCGTGGCACAGGGTACCGAGGCTGGCGGCCATGGCGCGGCCCGGGCCCTCTTTCCGCTGCTGCCGGCGGTCGTGGATGCCGTGGCCCCGATCCCGGTCCTCGCCGCCGGCGGCGTCGCCGACGGTCGGGGACTTGTGGCGGCGCTGGCGCTGGGGGCGAGCGGTGCCCTGATCGGTACGCGCTTCTACGCCGCCGATGAGGCGCTGGGGAGCGCCGACGTCAAGCGGCGTCTGGTCGAGGGCGGCGGTGACGACACCGTGCGCACCGAGGTCTTCGACATCGTGCGTCAGCTGCCTTGGCCTACGCCCTACACCGGCCGCGCCGTGGGGAACGACTTCTCCGCCCGGTGGCATGGCCGTGAGGCCGAGCTCCGCCGGGCGTTGCCCGAGCAAGCGGCCGGTTACACCAAGGCCGCGGCCGCCGGCGATCTGAGCACCGCGGTCGTGTGGGGCGGCGAGGGGCTGGACCTGGTGCGCGACATCCAGCCTGCGGAGCAGATTCTTGCCCGCATCATGCGCGAAGCGGAGGAGACGCGTCGGCGACTCGTCAGCGCGTAAGCCGCCGGAGTCCCGAGCGTCCGGACGCCCTCTTGGTGTTGCGTTGCGACCGCTTGGGCGACGCTAGCGACCGCCCCCTGGCGGCAGCAGATTGGAGACGTCCCCAGCGTAGGCCACCACCGCGGCCGACATCCCGACCCAACTCGCCGAGGCCCTTGCTGACCGCTACGTGCTCGAGCGCGAGCTCGGACGCGGGGGCATGGCCACGGTCTACCTCGCGCGGGACCTCAAACACGACCGCCCGGTTGCCCTGAAGGTCCTCCGCCCCGAGTTGGCCCACGCCCTTGGCCCCGAGCGGTTCCTGCGCGAAATCCGGCTGGCCGCTCAGCTGAATCATCCGCATATCCTGCCGCTTTTTGATTCCGGCGAGGTCCGACGGGGCGACGGGCCGTCCATTCTCTATTACAGCATGCCATACGTCGACGGCGAGTCATTGCGGGACCGCTTGAACCGCGAGACGCAGCTCCCGCTCGACGACGCGGTCCGGATCACGCGCAACGTGGCGGCCGCGCTGACCTATGCCCACGACCGGGGAATCATTCACCGCGACATCAAGCCCGGGAACATCCTGCTTCAGGGAGGGGAGGCCGTCGTAGCCGATTTCGGGATTGGACGAGCGATCAGCGCTGCCGCTGCTGATCGGCTAACCGAAACCGGCCTGGCGCTCGGCACGCCGGCCTACATGAGCCCCGAGCAAGCGGTAGGGAGCCAGGAGGTAGATGCGCGCAGCGATCTGTATGCCCTGGGCTGCGTGCTGTACGAAATGCTGGCGGGGCACCCTCCGTTCCTCGGTGCCACAGCGCAGGAGGTTTTGGCCCGGCACGCGCTCGATCCGGTTCCTTCCTTGCGAACCGCACGAGACGCCGTTCCGGAGGCCGTAGAGCGGAGCGCCATGAAGGCGCTGGCCAAGGTACCGGCCGACCGCTTCCCGACCGTTGCCCAGTTTGCCGCGGCACTGGTCACAACGCCGGAGGAAACAGTACCGGCGCTGCCGACGCTTAGGGTGACAAGCCGGCGCAGTGTGCGATTCGCGGCGGCGGCCGGCCTGCTCGCGCTGGCAGCGGCGGCGTATGTCTGGTGGCCACGCCCCATAGCCAAGCTGGATCCGGATCTGATCGCTGTGATCCCGTTCCGGGTGAGCGGGGCACCGACCTTGGGCTATCTCCGCGAGGGCATGATCGACCTGGTGGCTGCCAAGCTGTCCGGCGAGGGAGGGACCCGGGCGGCGGATCCTCGCTCAGTGATGAGCGCCTGGCGCCGCACGGTGGGGTCCGATCAGGAGGACCTTCCGGTGCACGCCGCCGTCGAACTTGCCCGTCGGCTCGGCGCGGGTCAGCTCCTTCTCGGTGGCCTGGTGGGCACCGCGAACCATCTGGTGCTCAACGCCTCGGTCATTGCGGTTCGCGACGGGAAGACCCTTACACAAGCGAATGTCGAAGGGGCAGCGGACAGCCTTCCCCTGCTGGTCGATCGGCTCATCGCGCGGTTGATCGCCGCGAAGACAGGGAACGAGCGAGGGCACACCGGCCTGCTCCAGACACCGCTGCCGGCACTGCGGGCCTACCTCGAAGGTCAGGCGGCGTTCCGCCGCGGCGACTACGGGGAGGCGGTGGCTCACTTCGAGCAAGCCCTCGAGGTGGATTCGACTTTCGCTCTCGCGGGTTTGGACTTGGCAGGGGCGGCCGGCTGGGGGACTGCGCCCGGCGCAGCACGACGCGGACTCGAGCGCGCCTGGGCGGCCCGCGACCGGTTGAGCGCACGCGACCGCGCGCTCCTGCTCGCCGAGGTAGGGCCACGCTACCCCGCGCCATCGCCCCTTGCCGAGTATCTCGCCGCCTGGGAGCGGGCGGTGGATCTCGCCCCCGACCAGGCGGACAGATGGTACGAGCTGGGCGATGTCTATTTCCATGATGGGCCGTACCTGCGGATCGACTCGTCGCAGCAGCGGGCTGCCGAGGCCTTCCGTCGCGCCCTGGCGCTCGACTCGGGCACTGCACCGCTTGGCCACTTGCTCGAGATCGCCGTGCTCCACGGCGATACCGCTACCGTGCGGCGATTGGGCGGCCTGTATCTGGCCCGCGGCTCCGCGGGAGAGCTTGGCGCCTTTTATCGCTGGCGCATCGCTACCGGCCTCGGCGAGGTCCAGGTGCTTCGAGAGCTTCGAGCGCGATCAGATCAGATGATACTGTCAAGCCTTTGGCGCATCATGAATCACGCCGCGCTGGATGGCTCGCATCTCGACGACGCCGATCGCGCCGCCGCGTCCATTCGCAGGGGGGCGGGCAGCGGCTCCGAATGGCAGCGCAGCAAGCTCTATCTCCACGCCTTCGAGCTGAACCGCGGACGCCCACACGCGGCGCTGGCGGACACCGCCGGTGCGGACGACCCGGAATACGGACCGCACGCAGCGCTCTATCAGCGGGTTCTCGATGCCCTGTACGGAGACGGAGACAGCGCCAACGGGGCCCAGGCCGCGGAGGAGGTGATCCGGTCGGCCACCCGCCCGCAGGCGGCCGGGTCCATGGAACGGGCGACCCAGTACACCGACCTCTGTGTGGGGGAGCTCTGGCGCCTCGAGCACGGGGAATCCGGCAATGCGAGCCGGGCGATCACCCGGCTCCGGCGCGCCGGCTCGGCCGGTGACTCCCCAGAGTCGTTGGCCATCAACACGGTGTGCGCGACGATCCTGGACGCGATGTGGGCCGTGGCCATGCACCGACCTGATGCGGCCGCTGCCGTGGACCGCCTGGACTCGGTCATCCGCACGGGGCCCGGCGGCTTGCGGAATGGTCCTGCGATCGCCTTCACGCTCAGCCCAGGTTTCGTCAAGACAACCATTGGGATCACACCTGTCGGCTTCGAAGACTTCGCGAACCTGATCGTGGCTCGCCTGCGCGAGGGGGAAGGCGATCTACGGGCGGCTCTCGAGGCGGTTCGGAGGCGTTCATATGCCTATCATCGCACCGATTACCTGGCCTCTCACCTCCGCGAAGAAGGCCGCCTCGCCACGCTCACGGGAGATCGAGCCGGCGCCGTGCGTGCTTACCAGCACTACCTCGCGCTGCGCTCGGATCCCGAGCCGGCGCTGAGCTCCCAAGCCGAGCAAGTGCGGACTGCGCTGGCGAAGGTCCTGGGTAATCGGTAGTGATCGCCGACTGACCGCCTCAAGAACACCGAGGGCCGCTCGAGCGAGCGGCCCTAAGTCATTGCGGTGGTGAGAGGCGCCGGACGGAGTCGAACCGTCGAATGGAGGTTTTGCAGACCTCTGCCTTACCACTTGGCTACGGCGCCGGGGGAATGGAAGCTACTGTTGCGCATAGGCTTGTGCAATCCTCGCGCGCTCTATTGTTTCGCCGCGGCCCGCCTGCCCGGAGGGACCCTTCAGTTGACCCGGATGATGCCGACTCTGAGGCCGCTCGACGACGCCAGCGGTCCCCCGCTCCCGCTCTCGAGCTGGAGCGCTTCCGTTCCGCCGGCGGGCGCCGTGAGCAGGAAGAAGGCGGCCGCAGTCCCCGGGACGCCGTGTACGGTCTGCGTGATCGGACCGGGGCTCAGCGCGAACGGCTGGACCGGGTACGCGGGCGTCCCCGACTGGGTAAACAAACCGCA
Source organism: Gemmatimonadota bacterium (assembly GCA_041488455.1). GTDB lineage: Bacteria > Gemmatimonadota > Gemmatimonadetes > Gemmatimonadales > GWC2-71-9 > DASQPE01. Next base: position 23,953 of record JBGPPG010000016.1, on the reverse strand, counting down.
CGGCACACCGCCGCAGGTGAGCTGAGTCTGACCCACATTGAAGATGTTTCCGAAACTGAAGCTGGGAATCGTGATGCGTGGGTCGGCTGCGGCATACGTCGTCGTGGTGAAGATTGCCGACGCGAGGTTCCAGTACACGAGCAGCAACGGGACCGGCTGCCCTGTGTGACTGCTGAGGTTGGCCAGACCGGTGAGCGCGGGCTCGTTCACGAGCGACTTGATGAAGGTGCCCTCGTCCGTGGCATACTGGTCCGTCGCCCACCGGGCGAAGGCCCAGCCCGCGCCGTAGTCCGAATCGAAGTCCACGCCCAGGCCCTCGCTGTTCGCCTGACTCTCCTTCAGCAGATAGGCGAACAGAAACTGGAAGTGTCCGATGGCGAGGTCGAGCGGCTTGTCGTCCTGAATGTCGCACGGCGCGCCAGCGCCGAAGTCGAACTCGCAGGCGACGGTCGCGGCGAAGTTGGCGTGGCCCTTCCACGTGGCAATGTTAAAGTGCCGCATCCAGATCTCGGACGACTCCTGTGCCAGCCCCTCTTCCAGCCAGATCTCGTCCAGGGTCGGGCTGTTGTTGATGATCCGGTCAGCGATGGCGACGAGATGCTTGGTCTCGTGCGACGCGGTCGCGCGCAGCTCCTTCTCCCAATCGGTCACCCCGAACCCGTTGGCGGCCGGCGTCAGGGAGTAGAACATCTCCGTGTTGTTGCTGAAGTCGGCGTCCGGCCCGCTCGAGGCGAAGGGAAAGAAGTCGCACGGGTTGACGAACGCGACGATGCCGCCCCCCAGGGTGTTGAGCTTGGGCGTGATCGTCACCGTCACCTTGCCGATGCTGGAGAGACTCGCGTCGAACGCCAGGGGATCGCCCACGTACGTCTGGATATGAGGCCAGGTGATCTGGTCGTACTCATCCGCAAAGGTCTGGTAGAAGGCCGAGTCGGGGCGCTGGGCGTCGGGCCAGGCGGTGAGATCGGTATCAGCGAGCACGATGACGTGCTGGCCCAGCGCCACGGTCCGCGCCCCGATCGAGTCCACGGTGGTGCAGTCCCCGCCCAGCTGATTCCTGACGTACACCTGGTTCACCGTGCCCACGGTCGGGGAGACCGCCGCGGCGAGCGGTGCCAGGCGTCGGCCGGCCGACTGGAGGCGGGCCCGCACCGTGCGGGGATTCCCCAGGCGGGCGTAGGTCTGCCGGTTCCAGTCGAGCGCAGCGAGATGGTTCTGCGCCAGCCGGCGCATCGCGGCGGAGCTGCCGGGTGCACTGCGAAGCGTGTACGTCACGCCCGCAGGCGCGGACGCGGGCGTGAAACGGACTGGCGGCAGCGGTGCCGCCGCCGCCTCGGGCAGCACGGCGACGCTGGCCGACGGCGCTGTCAGCCGCACGCCGGCCAGGGTGAAGTCCTCGGTGGCCGCAGGCAACTGGCCGGTGTTCACGACGGCGATCAGATACTGCGCCCCGGCCGCGAGCTCCAGCTCGGTCCCGAGATTCGGGGTGTTCAGGAAGACGACGGACTGGCCCGCCGCCGCGAGCGACGTCGTGCCCGAGCTGCCGAGCACGAGCAGCGTGACCGCCACCTGTTGCGGGCTGTTGGTCGCTCTGGCCGACGCGACGGGCACGGTGGCCGTATAGGTGCCTACAGGGAGCGCTCCGGTCGCAGCGGTGAGTGTCAGCGTCGCGGGCGCGATCGGCTTGTCGAGCGTTGCGTTCAGCCACCCCGTCCCACCCCCGCCTCCGTACGCGATCGTGCCTACCCCGAGACCGGTCAGTACCCTCTCGCCCTTCCCCGCCGATACCGCGATCGTCTGCGGCGCCGGACCCCCGCTCCCCTGCGCCCCGGCGAACATCACCGTGGAGGTCGCGAGCGTGATGCTCGGCGGGTTGGCCGGCCCGGTCGAGTCGCCGCAACCGGCGACCGCGAGCGCAAGTCCGCACAGGAGACTCGCTGACGACCGTCGGCGCGCGCCGGGCCGGCCGTGAAGGCGGGTCATGAGTGCTCCGATTGGGAGGGGGTTACGGGAGAGTACCCGCCGGTCCCGCGTCCGGAAAGGCCTTGATTGCGACACCGGAGGGACGCGTTTGCGACACCCGGGCGCGGGGGAGAATGTGCTAAGTAATTCTATTAGAATAAGATACTACTCGATGATCCCGTAGGCGACCGGCTCGCGGTCGAGCGGGCCCGAGACCCATGCCCGCCCTCCCACGTGCTCCCAGAGCCTCGGCGAAGGCGCCACCAGGGGGTGCCGCACGCGGTCTGCGGTCTCGAGATAAAGGGTGCGCCCGTCGGCGACGAGCCGGCCGTCCGTGGCAGCGAGACCGTTCGCCGCGACCACCGTGAAGCGCGTCACATGCAGCTCCGAGCCCGAGCGCTCACCGACCACGGCGACGCCAAGTCCGTCGAGATTCCGGAGCGCGGGCGGACCGGACAGCGTGAGGGTCCGGCCCCCGTCGCTCGGGATAAGCGCCACCCTCGGAACCGCGGCGACGCCGACAAGCTGTACCCGGCCCACGACCGAGTCGGCCGCCTGTGGGTCCGCCGCGCTGGCCTGCGCCGCGCCGGCGTGATGGCACGCGGCGGCGGTCGAGCCGAGCGCCATGAGGGCGATGGCGAGCCTTGCTGCGCGGGTCTGCCACATCAGTTGACTCGGATGATGCCGAGCCGGAGCCCGCTCGACGCGGAGATGGCCCCGCCGCTCCCGCTCGCGAGTTGAACCGCCTGGGTCCCGTCGCCGGACGCCGAGAGCAGGAAGAAGGCCGCCGCGGTCCCGGGGACGCCGTTCACGGCGTGGCTGATGCTGCCGGAGGTGAGGGCGATCGGCTGGATCGGGTAGATCGGTGTTCCCGACATGGTGAAGAGACCGCACGGCGTTCCGCTACAGGTCAGCTTCGTCTGCCCGATCTGGAAGATGTTCGCCAGGTCGAAGCTGGGGATCGTGATGCGCGGGTCGGCCGCAGTGTACGTCGGCGTGCCGTAAATCGCGGACGCGAGGTTCCAGTACATGAGCAGGAGCGGTATGGACTGGCCCGTGTGCGAGCTCAGGTTCGGCAGGCCGTTCAGCGACGGATCGTTCACCAGCGCCTTGATGAAGGTGCCCTCGTCGGTGGCGTACTGGTCCGTCGCCCAGCGGGCGAACGCCCAGCCGGCGCCGTAGTTTGCCGGCGTGTCGGCTCCCAGTCCTTCCGAGTTCGATTGGCTCTCCTGCTGGAGGTAGGTAAACAGGAATGGGAGGTGCCCGATCGCGAGGTCGAGCGGCTTGTCGTTCGAGGCATCGCAAGGCGCGTTCGCGCCGAGGTTGATCTCACAGGCGACGGTCTGGAGGAAGGTGGCCTTGCCCTTCCACGTGGCCTGGTTGAAGTGCCGCATCCAGATCTCGGACGACTCCTGCGCCAGCCCCTCCTCCAGCCAGATCTCCTCGAGCACCGGGCTTTCGTTGAGGATCCGGTCGGTGAAGGAGACCAGGTGCTTGGTCTCGTGCGAGGCTGTCGCCCGCAGCTCCTTCTCCCAGTCGCTCACGTCGAAGCCGTTCGCCGACGGGACGAGCGAGTAGAACATCTCGGTGTTGTTGCTGAAGTCGGCGTCGCTCCCGCTCGAGACGAAGGGGAAGAAGTCGCACGGATTGACGAACGCGACGATCCCGCCCCCGATCCCGTTCAGCACCGGCGTGAGCGTCGCCGTCACCTTGTCCAGGCCCGAAAGGCTGGCGTCGTACGCGAGCGGGTCTCCCACGTTGGTCTGGATGTGCGGCCAGGTGAGCTGATCGTACTCGTCGGCGAAGGTCTGGTAGAAGGACGAGTCGGGACGCTGGGCCTGGGGCCAGGTCGTGAGATTGGTGTCGGCGAGCACGATGACGTGCTGACCCACCGCTACTGTCCGGGCCCCGATCGAATCCACGTTGGTGCAGTCTCCGGTGAGCTGCTTCTTCACGTAGACCTTGCTGACCGAGCCGATGCCGGTGGTGATCGCGGCGCTGAGCCGGGCCACCCGCGCCCCCACGGCGCTGAGCCGCTCCCGCGCCGCGCGCGCGTTGCCCATCCGGGAGTAGATCTGGCGGCTCCAGTCGAGCATCGCGAGATGGTTCGCGGTCATCTGCTGGAGCCGGGCCGGGCTCGGCAGCCCACCCGTCGCGACGGCGTAGCTCGCGCCCGACGTCTGGGCGGCAGACGCGGAGCGACTTGCGGGCTGGGCCACTGCCGCCAGCGGGACCGAGCGCGCCGCGGCCGGCGCGAACACCCCGCCCACCAAGGTGAAATCTTCGGTCACGGTGTGGCTCGTATCCGTGTTCACGACCGCGATCAGGTACTGGGAGCCGGCCTGAAGGGCGAGCCCCACGCCCTGGCTCGGCGAGTCGAGGAAGACGGCCGATTGGCCGGCGGCGGCGAGCGCGGTCGTGCCGGCCGCTCCCAGCACCAGCAACGTGACGGCAACGTGCTGGGGGCTGTTGGTCGCGACGACGGCATTGATCGCTACGTCGGCGTTGTAGCTCCCGGTCGGAAGGCTGCTGGTCGAAGTGGAGAGTGTGAGCGTGGCGGGGGCCACCGTCTTGTCGAGGCTCGCGCTCAGCCAGCCGGATGCGCCGGCGTAGGTGATCGGGCCTGCGGTGAGGCCGCCGACCTGGGCGCCCCCGCTGTTGGTGATAGCGACCGTCTGGGCTCCGGCGGTCGGGGCGCCTTGTGGCTCGGCGAACGTGACCGCGCTGACCGCCAGCGCGATGGTAGGTGGGGTCGAGGTGGGGCCCGTCGAGGAGTCGCCGCAGCCGGCGAGGGCGATCCCGAGTCCTGCGACGAATACGTACGAGCGCATCGGTCGCGCCATCTCCAAGACCTCCGGCACCTTGGCCCTCGTTGTTTGCCTCAATCTAGCGAGGGGTGACGCCCGGATGCCGTCGGGCATTCACCCTACTTGAGCGCCGTCTCCGGATGAAGCGTTCGATTGACAAACGGACCCAGTCTTGACAAGCTCCCGGGGCTCCCCGCAGTCGTTTCAAGCCTCATCGAGGATATCGCTATGCCTTTACGCTTCCGTCGGAAGTCGTGTGTAGTAGCGCTCCCCCTGTCACTTCTCGTTGCCGCCGCTTGTTCCGACAGATCTCCCGTAGCCCCACCCGAAGCCCCCGCCGCCGACGCCGCGGGGCCGAGCTTCGCCCAGACGTCGCTCTCTGCCCGCGGCGGCCGGCAGAGCGATCACTACCTGATCGTGTTCAAGAGCGGCGCCCAGGCCGGCCGGCTCCTGGGCCGGGTGGGCTCCATGGGCGGGAAGGTGCGGCGCTCGAACGACCGGATCGGCATCGTCAGCGTGCAGGGCCTCAGTGATCAGGCGGCCGCGTCGCTCGCCACTGATGTCGACGTCGAGAGCGTCGTACGCGACGTGAGCCTCCAGTGGCTGCCGCCGGCGCGCGGCCTCCGGGTGGCACCGAAACTGGTGGTGGCTCCCAAGGCGAAGCCCGATCCGACCCAGGCCTTCTTCTTCCCCTTCCAGTGGAACATGGTGGTCATCCGGGCGAACGCCGCCTGGAAGGTCACGAAGCAGGGGAAGAACACCCTGGTCTGCGTGCTGGACACCGGCGTTGATCCGAACCACATCGATCTCACCGGCCGGGTTGATCTCAACAAGAGCGCCTCCTTCGTGGCGACCGAGCCCGAGATCACCGACTTCTTCTTCCACGGCACCGCCGTCTCTTCGCTCATCACCTCCAACGGCCTGGGGATCGCGTCGGTCGCCCCGCAGAGCCATATCTGTGCGGTCAAGGTGCTCGACAAGACCGGCTCCGGCGACTTCGACGACATCATCAGCGGGATCATCTTCGCCACCGATGCCGGCGCCGACGTGATCAACATGAGCCTGGGCGCGCTGATCTCCACCAAGGAACAGGGGGCCAAGCAGCTCATCAAGGCGCTCCAGCGCGCAGTGGATTTCGCGACCAAGCGCGGCGTGCTGGTAGTGGCCGCGGCTGGCAACGACGGCATCGACTTCAACAACGCGCCCAAGGACCTGCTGGAGCTGCCGGCGCAGTTGGACGGCGTGCTGAGCGTCGGCGCGACGGCGCCGATCAACCAGCAGAATTTCGACATGCTGGCGAGCTACACTAACTTCGGCAGCAAGGGCGTGCAGGTCTTTGCGCCGGGCGGCGACTTCGTCGAGGGCGGCGACCCCAACGGCCTGGACTTGATTTTCGCCGCCTGCGCCAGCACCACTGAGCTGCCCGATCTCGCCGCCTGCACGACCAGTCCCGATTTTTATGTCCAAGCTGCGGGCACGAGTTTCTCGGCTCCGCATACCTCGGGTGAGGCAGCGGTCATAGACGGCGAGACCCGCCACCCCGACGCGGCCAACGCGCTCACGCGCTGCATCGAGCTGGGAGCGGACCCGGTTACCAAACGCCAGTTCGATCCGGTCTTCGCCTTCGGGCGCATCGACGTGTTGGGCGGGGTGAACTGCCGGAGCTTTAACTAGCGGCTCATTGGTGAGGACAGCGGGGCGGCCCGGGAGCTCACATCGCTCCCGGGCCGCCATCGTTCAGTGGCAGCCCTCCTCGACCACGTCGCCATCCATGATCGTCGCGCAGACGTGGGTGACGTATTCGAAGGGATCACCGTCGAACAGGGCGAGATCGCCGTCCTTCCCCGCCTCGAGCGAGCCGACCCGCTTGTCCACGCCCAGGATCCGCGCCGCGTCGATCGTGATGCTGGCGAGCGCCTGGTCCTGCGGCAACCCCCACGACGCCGCCAGTGCCGCCTCGAACAGCACCACGCGGGTCTTGGGAACGTACGCCTCGTACCCGCTCTGAAGCGCCACCGTAAGCCCGGCGGCCCGGAGCTTGGTAACCGTCTCCAGCGTGGCGTTCTGCAGCAGCGCCGCGTTCCGCACCATCGTCGGGTGCACGATCACAGGCACCCCCGCCGTCTTGAGCTGGTCCAGCACGAGATAACTCTCCGCCGCCCCGTCGAGCACCATCCGGAACCCGAACTCCCGCTGGAGCCTGAGCGCCGTCTCGATGTCTCGCGCGGTCTGCGCGGTCACCAGCGCCGGGAGCTGGCCCGCCAGGACCCGCCCCATGATCTCGAGGTCGAGATCGCGCGGGACTGGTTTCTCGGCGGTGGCCGCGGCGCGCTTGCGGGCATACTCCTGCGCCTTCACCAGCTCCTCGCGCAGCATCGCCACGCCCTTGGTGCGGCTGCCCGGTGACTTCGGGGCGAAGGTCTTCTCCACCTCGGGGCCGATGGTCATCGCCAGCATCGCGGTGGAGTCGAGCACGTCACGTGCGGTGAGGACGTCACGGGTCTTCACGACCATGGTCTGGCCGCTCACCAGCGCGCCCGGTCCATGGCCGGTGTGGATCGTGGTGATGCCGTAGTGCCGGAGCCATCCGACCAGCAGCTCGCGCGAGTTGTAGGCGTCCACCGCGCGCAGATCCGGCTGGATCGGGTTCGACTTCTCCAGCTGGTCCTGGTCGAACGGGGCGTTGAGGCTTCCGGCCAGCCCGACCACGGTGTGCGCGTCGATCAGCCCCGGGGTCACGACCTTCGCGGTCAGAACCCGGTACGACTTGGGAATCGACGTGCTGCCGGCGGGGCCCGCGCGCTCGATCTTCCCGTCGCGCCCGACCAGGACGACCCCGTTCCGGATCGGGGAACCCGCCATCGTGTACACCGTCTCCCCGCGCACGGCGACCTGCGCGGCTGCCGGCGTAGCCGCGAGGATGGCTGCCACCCCGAGCGCCGCAGGCCCGGTCAACGAGGCTCGGGTCGCGGGCCTCACTGGAGTCCTCCCGCATCGCCGTCGTCTTCGTCGATCTCGACCCGCTCATCCCGCGAATAGCCATATCCCCCGGTGGCGTAGTTGCGCTGCAGCGGGTCACGGAGGTCGAACAGCTTCTTGCCGTCGATCCAGGTCTGCTCCACGTGCGTGTACACGCTCAGCGGATCGCCGGTGAGCACGATGAAGTCGGCGTCCTTGCCGGGCTCGAGCGAGCCGATTCGGTCCTCCAGCCCGAGGATCTTTGCGTTCGCGATGGTGAGCCCTTCCAGCGCTTTGGTCCGGGACATCCCCGCGCGCACCGACATCGCCGCCTCGCGGATGAAGAACCGCGAGTCGGTGATCCAGTCGTCGGTGTGGAAGCCGACCAGCACACCGGCTCGCTCCAGCGCCGCTCCGTTCTCCGGGTGCCAGTCGATCGCCTCCTGCTTGCCGCCGGGGGAGTCGATGACGATGAGCGAGACCGGCGCGCCCGCTGCCGCGATCTCCTTCGCCACCTTCCAAGCCTCGCTGGTGTGATGCAGCACCACCTTGAAGCCGAACTCTTTCTGGAGGCGGAGCACCGTCATGATGTCGTCGGCGCGGTGCGTGTGGAAATGCACCACGCGCTTGCCCTCCAGTACCTGCACGATCGCCTCGAGCTCCAGATCTCGCGCCGGCCGCTTGGTGGAGTCGGTCTCCGCCGCACGGAGCGCGTTTCGGTATTCGATGGCCTTGACGAACTTCTCCCGCACCAGCGCGGCCGACTTGGCCCGCGATCCCGGAAACGGCGGCTCGCCCCGGGAGTTGGTCCCGTTGGCCATCTTCATCCCGCCACAGATCTGGGTGATCGGGTCGGAGCAGATGAGCATGTCCTCGATGCGGCTCGCGTCACGCAGCTTGACGTAGGCGGTCTGGCCGCTCATCAGGTGCCCCGAGCCCGGCATGATGTTGACGGTGGTGATGCCGCCCGCTCGGGCCCGCTTGACGCCGTCGGCGAACGGGTTGATCGCGTCGAGGATCCTGACGTCGCCCTGGATCGGCGAGGCCTTGTCGTTCCACTCCGCATCTGCGATGTGAGAGTGGGAATCGACCAGGCCCGGCATGACCACGTTCCTGGTTGCGTCCACGACCTCCGCGCCGGCGGGAATCTTTACCCGGTCGGCGGGGCCCACGGCGACGATCTTCCCGCCCTCGATCAGCAGGATGCCGTTCCGGATCTCCGGGCCCACCATCGGCAGAATGACGCCCGCGTGAACGGCCACCGGCGGGGAAGCGCCCTGGGCCGGAGCCCGGGCGGGCACGAGCGCGAGGCACGCGGCCGCCGCGCAGCCAAATCGGTTGCGTTGCATCGAACCTCTGTCGCACTTGGCTGGGTGATACGGGCAAACCCGCCGGAGCTCCCGAGGGGCGGGGCGGACGGAGGCTCAAGCTAGCGCGGTGCCGACCGCCTGCGCCAGGGGCTAGCTGACGCGCTTGTTGTCGGCGATCTGCGAGGGGAGCGTGATGGTGAAGCGGAAGTGCTGCTCGACCAGCTGGCGGACCTTGTGGCCGCTCCGCTTGGCCGGCCGGAACTGCATCTGTGAGAGCGCGGAGCGCACCGACTGTTCGAACTGCGGATCAGGACTCGAGAGCATGCGGACGGAGGCCGTGTCCACCAGCCCGGTCGTGTCCACGACGAACTGCACGTAGACGGTGCCCTCCGTCCCCCGGGCAAGGAGCTCGGGTGGATACGCGGGTGCCGCACTCCCCTCGTACCGTTCCACGGTGGAGTCGACTTCCAGGAGGCTGAAGATGGTGTCCGGGCGACCGAGATCCAGACCCAGCGGCAGTTGGCCGCGCGCGCCGGCCTGGTCGGCCACGCTGCGGCGGCCCGCTGCGGGCCGGCTGATGAAGAGACCAGGCGTGGCGACGCTGGAGCGGCGGCCGTTCTGCAGATCGGCGCCCAGCTTGCCCCACTGGTCCACATCCATTTGGCGGGAGCGCACGTCCACCCGGTCCGGCGGGAGCAGAAAGAAGATGCGCGCATCCCGCTCGGTCGCCGGCAGCTGGCGCCCGCCGTCGGTGGCCACGAGCGCCGCCCACACGACGGCCCCGTGCGCGAGGATGCTGATCATCGCGCACTCGGCCGTTTGAATAAACCGGCGATCAGATTCTAAGAGCGTGAGGCGCATGGAGTTGCCGATCGAAACGCCGGGAGCCGTGCCCGGCCCTCTTGATATATGACGATCGAACCCCACTAGGGCAAGACAACCCACCCCCAATGGGCTCTACGGGGTCGCCAGCAGCCTGTTTCAGGGGTCGGGGGGGGCCCCGCGGGGCTGTCGGGAGGGCCGGCGGGCTAAAGGATGCGGAGCCCGAACGCGCTCCCTGCCAGCCCCACGGCCAGCTCGGCCGTACGGTTGTGCAAGTCGAGCACCGGGTTGATCTCCACTACGTCCATCGACACCATGCGTCCGGTATCAGCCAGAAGCTCCATCGCCAGGTGCGCCTCGCGATAGGTGGCGCCTCCCCGCACCGGCGTGCCCACGCCGGGCGCCTCGTCCGGGTCTATCCAGTCCATGTCGAGCGATACGTGCAGCCCGTCGGTCCCCTGGCCCGCAACCGCGAGCGCGTCGTCCATGACGGCCCGGAGACCGCGCTCATCGATCTCCCTCATGGTGAAGACCCGGATGCCGAACCGACGCGCGTGCTCCCGCTCGGCCGGATCGAGATCGCGGATACCGACCAGCGCTACGTTCTCCGGACGCACCGCGGGAGCGGGGCGCGCGATCCGGGCCATGCCCGGGTCGCCGTGGCCGAGCAGATGCGCGACCGGCATTCCGTGGACGTTGCCGCTCAGCGTGCTGGTCGGGGTGTTCAGGTCGCCGTGAGCATCGAGCCAGAGCAGCCCGAGCCGCCGGCCCTGCTCGGCCAACGCCGTCGCGACGCCGGCGACCGACCCCGCGCCAAGCGAGTGGTCGCCGCCCAGCACGAGTGGAGCGTGGCCCTCACGCACCGCCTGCGCGCATGCGGTCGCCAGGTCACGACAGACCTCGGTGATGGTCGAGAGAAAGCCGAGCGGGCTCGCGACGGCAGGGAGCGCGGCGCGGTCCGGCACGCGGAGGTTGCCCACGTCCTCGACGTCGTGGCCGAGCTCGCTGAGGCGATCCGCGAGGTGCGCGATACGCAGCGTTGACGGGCCCATGTCCACGCCGCGGCGGCTCGCGCCCAGATCGAGCGGCACACCGATCATCCGGATCTTTCCCACATCCCCTCCCGGCTCGGGCCACTGCTAGCAGCGGCGGCAGAAGAAGGTGAGACAGTCTCGTCTGACGGGCAAGCGAGCGTCCCGCCGATTGGCACACTGCGACATTTGGAAGTCTTTCGGTCAGGGCCGGGCGGTGTTATGGTAGACGCCTCTCCCAGCAGTCGCGCTGTTCGAGTTCTTCACGGGGGTTTCCCGAGTGACGCAGACGACGCATGCTTCACCGCGCCGACAGGCGCGGTTCGTTGCCCATCGCGTGATTCCACCCGACGGTTGCGAGCCAAACCGCTGGTACCACGTGTGCTCCGGCCGCCGACGCGAAGACAACCGGCCTGGAATGGTGGTACTCGACTTGGGTACGCAGCGCGTGACGGTGCCCGAGATCTGCGTGGAAATCCGCGACGAGGGAGCCGACGAGCAGCCCGCCCCGCGCCGCCGCTGGCGGAAGCTCGCGCTGGCGGTCACGGTTCCGCTCGGCCTCATCGCCGTAGCGGCGGTGGGCTTGATCGCGTCCGACCCGCGCTGAACTCCTCGCCCTAGAAACGCACGCCCCTTCGCACGACGATCGACCATCCGGCGGATTGCACGTCGGTCTGAAACCGGCGCGCCAGGTCGATGCTGATCACCGCGTCCGTGTCCGTGCCCCGGCTCGGTCCCAGCCGCAGGCCCCATCCAACGTCCGTGCCGGTGCGGCGGGGTGAGCCGGCATACCAGGCGCCGCCATGGTCCACGAAGGTGGCGAAGCCCAGGCCGAGCGCGTCCCACAGGTCTTCGATTGCCGTCCAGCGATACTCGACCAGGAGGTTTACCAGCCGGTCGCCGGTGAAGGCGTGAGCATAGAACGCTCGCGGGCCCTGGCTCAAGCCGAGATCAAACTCTTCGCCCGGTACCGGGTTCTTCTGCCACCCAAGCTGACCGAGCACCACGAGCGAGTGGAGCCGCGACGGCTGCACGAGCCATCGTCCCGTTACGCGGACCGTGCCCGAGTCGAGTCCCGCGGACGTCACCCGTCCGGTCGCGCTCGCTCCGAGCGTAACGAAGCCGCCCGGTGTCCTGAGCCCCGCGCCCAGGTTCCCCTGAAGCCCGAGGCCGTCACGATCGTAGCCGAATGCACGAGGCGCTGCGTAGGTCCCGATGAAGAGGACCGGGCTCAGATCGACGTCTTCTTCCCGCGCGAAGCTCCGGTAATTGTGCACGACGATGAACGACGCCCGGTTGAGCCACAGGTATGGACCGGCGGCGGCGCTCACGGAGCGGGGGAATGGCGAGGCCGCGACCAGGCTGGTGTCGAGGAAGTCGTCGCGCCGCACCTGCGCCAGAAAGCCCAGCCGAACGAAGGCGTGGGGCGAGGCCGCCAGCGCCAGGGCCCCGTCGACCCGCACGACATCGTACCGTCGGCGGAGCACCTGACCCGGGACCGGGTTGCCGTCGAAGAAGCGGAGCACGTCCCCGTCGAAGTCCACAGCGCCGACGCTGAGCCCGGCTCGCGACGCATAGCTGAAGAACGGCTGCCCCACCCCGGCGCTGAACGATCGGCCGTCGGAGCGGTGCTGGTAGCCGGCGGAGACGTAGGCCCGATTGGCGATCAGCCGAGGCTGGTAGAACGAGAGGGTGAGGGCAGTGCGGTCGGGCGTATCGGCGTAGCTGATGGAGCCGACCGCGGCGTTGCCGAAGAGGTTCAGCTCCTGGAGCCCGACCGCCCATGCGGTTTGGCCGCCCGTGCTGTTGAAGTCGAACTGGGGGCGGGTGCTCCAGCCATCCTTGGTCGTGACGCGGAGCACGGTGCCCGAGTCGGTGTGCATGCTGTCGATGAGCACCCGCCGGAAGATCCCGAGCGCGCGGAGATTGCGGGCGGTTTCCGCCACCTTGGCGGAATCGAACGGCTCACCCGGGGCGAACAGGAGCTCCCGCTCGATCACCCGGCGGCGGGTCGTCGTGTGGATCGCATTGCCGAAGCGCGCCAGGGAGCTGGCCCTGGTCTCCTCGGGCTCGAAGATGTCCCGGCGGTCAATGATCACGCCGCGGATGACCGGCGGCGCAGCAGAATCGGCCCGCTGCTGTGCACACAGCGGCGCCGCGCCCAGGAGCAGCACCCCGAGCGCCGCGAGCCTGGGCACCATCACCCCGCCGACCCTTCGACGGCTGCCCGGAGATCCGCGACGCTATTCAGGATCCGGTCGGGCACCACGCCGCTTTCCCGGAGCGCCTCGTCCCGGAACTTGCCGGTGCGGACCAGCCACCCGCGATAGCCCGCCTCCTGCGCCCCGCGGACATCGGACCAGAGGTCGTCTCCGATCATCGCGATCCCGGCCTCGGCGACCTCGGGCGGAAGGCTCGCCACCGCTGCGCGAAAGAACTCCGGACTGGGCTTCCCGGCGAGAATGGCGTTGCGCGAGGTGGCGTACTCGAGGCCGGCGACGAACGGACCCGCGTCGAGCGCGATCTCGTCGCCGCGGCGCCAGTAGCGGTCGCGCGAGAGCGCGATGAGCAGCGCACCGCCGAGCACGTAACCGAAGGCCTCCTGCATCAGGGCATAGCTCCACTGCTCGGCGAGGTCGCCGATGAGCACGGCCTGCGGGGTCTCGGGAGCGGGACGCCCAGAGGTGCCGCCCCGAAGCTCGAATCCGGTCAGATCGGCGAGCGCGGGCGCGGGGAGAAACGGAGCGAGGGTGCCGCAGCCCCGGGCCCGCGCGATCCCGCCGGCCGCGATGACCGGCGTGAGCAGCTCGTCCGGCCGGGCCTCGAAGCCGTACTGGCGGAGCCGCTCGACCAGGGCCGCCCGGGGGCGGCTCGTGGTGTTGGTGACGAAACGGAAGGGAACGGCCGCACGGCGCAGCGCGGCCACCGCTTCCGGCGCGCCCGGGACCGGCGCTCCGGAGACGTACAGCGTGCCGTCGAGATCGAGCAGGAGAGCCGAGGCGCCTAGTACCGTCCGAGGTACCTGTCGATCTCCCACCGACTCACCTGGAGGTTGTACTGGGACACCTCTTCCCGCTTGGCCTCGAGGAACCGCTCGGTGAGGTGCTCCCCCAGGGCGGCCTTGATCACCGCGTCCTTCTCGAAGTATTCGAGCGCCTCGTGCAGATCCCGCGGCAGCTCGTCGATCCGGTACTTGCGGCGATCCCGGTAGCTCATCCGGAAGATGTTCCGGTTGACGGGCTCGCGGCATTCCAGCTTCTGCTCCACGCCGTCGAGCCCGGCGGCGAGCTGCACCGTGAGCGCGAGATAGGGGTTGGCGGACGGGTCCGGCATGCGCAGCTCGCAGCGCGTGCTCAAGCCCCGACGGTCCGGGATCCGGACGAGCGGCGAGCGATTCCGCATTGACCAGGCGACGTTCACCGGCGCTTCATAGCCGGGCACCAGCCGCTTGTAGCTGTTGATGAGCGGATTGGTGATGGCGCAGAAGCCGCGGGCATGTTGCAGCAGTCCCTCGATGTAGAACAGCGCAACGCGTGACAGCTGATGCTCCGCCTTGGGGTCGAAGAAGGCGTTCTCCTTGGGGCTGCGGAAGAGCGATTGGTGGGTGTGCATCCCGCTCCCGTTCTGCCCCTGGATCGGCTTGGGCATGAACGAGGCAAGGAAGCCGTACCGCCTCGCCACGTCGCGGACCACGAACCTGAACGTGGCGAGGTTGTCGGCGGTGGTGAGCGCGTCGGCGTAGCGGAAGTCCACCTCGTGCTGTCCAGGCGCCACCTCGTGGTGCGCCGCTTCCACCTCGAAGCCCATCAGCTCGAGATGCTCAACGATCACCCGCCGGATCTCCTCGCCACGGTCCACCGGCGTAAGGTCGAAATACGCGCCCGAGTCGTGGGTCGTCGTCGTGGGAGACCCGTCGGCGCCCATCTCGAACAGGAAGAACTCGGCCTCGCACCCGGCCATCATCGTGTAGCCAAGCTTCTTGGCCCGGGCGATCTGGCGCTTGAGGGTGTGGCGGGGGCAGCCGACGAAGGGCTCCCCGTCCGGCGTGTGGATGTCGCAGAGGAGCCGCGCCACCCGGCCGCCCTCGTCGTCGTACGGCAGCAGCCGGAAGGTGGAAAGGTCCGGCTTGAGCAGCATGTCGGATTCCTCGATCCGCACGAAGCCCTCGATCGAGGAGCCGTCGAACATGATCTCCCCGTCGAGCGCCTTCTCGAACTGGATGTGCGGCACCTCGACGTTCTTGTTCACGCCCAGGATGTCGGTGAACTGGAGGCGCAGGAAGTCCACGCCGAACCGTTCGGCGAGCTCTTTGATATCCCGCTTGCCGGCGCCGCTCAGATCGGCCGGGAAGGTGTCCCGCGCCGGGCGGCCGGGCGTCGATGTCATGCGGCCTCGAATCAAGGGTCGGGAGGAAGCTAAGAACGCCCCCCGCGCAGCGCGAGGCCGGGGAGGCCCCTCGCTCGCCAGGCGATGTCGTCATTAGGTTGTTGCCCCAGCATGCCCGACGACTCAGCCCCCAAGCCCGCCCCCGCCCCCGCGCCAGCGCCAGCCGCCTGCCCCGCCTGCGGTGCCGAGGCCTTGGGGAACTTCTGCGGCCGCTGCGGCGCGAGCCTCGGTCCCCGCCGTTGCTCGCACTGTTCGGCGGAGCTCTCGAGCCGCGCGCGGTTCTGCCACCGCTGCGGCCGCCCGGCCGGGCCCAGCCCCGGACAGGCCGCCGCTGGCGCTGCGGCTGTGCTGGCGCGATCCGAGCGGACCCCCTGGATGGTCGCCGGCGCCCTGGCGCTCCTGCTCGTGGGCGCGATCGTGTGGCGCGTGGATCGGGGGACCTCCGCGCCCGTGATCCCCGACATGGCCAACCCCGGTGCCACCCAGGGGCCCTTTGCCGGCGGAGCGCCCGGGGGCCGCGCTCCCGACATCAGCGCGATGTCGCGCCGCGAGCGGTTCGACCGGCTGTTCAACCGGGTCATGGCCGCGGCGGAGCGAGGCGACTCGGTCACGGTCGTCACCTTCATGCCCATGGCGCTCGGTGCGTACGGCCAGCTCGACACGGTAGACGTCGATGCCCGCTATCATGCCGCCCTGCTGCTGCTCCATGCGGACAGCGTACCGGCCGCTCTGGCGTTGGCGGACACCATCGAGGCCGCCCAGCCCGGCCACCTCTTCGGATATCTCGTTCGCGGCGCCGCGGCCGACCGGGCGCAGAGCGACACGATGCGGCGGCAGGCGTACCGCGATTTCCTCGCGCACTACGACGCGGAGCAGCGGGCGGGCCGCCTGGAGTACCGGGAGCACCAGGCGGCGATCGACGATTTCAGGAAGCAGGCGGAGACGACGGTGAACGGTAAACGGTGACGCCTCTCCCGATGCCCCAGACCATCCGGGTTGCCCACAGCCCCGACTCCGACGACGCGTTCATGTTCTACGCGCTCGCCGAAGGGAAGCTCGACACCGGCGACCTCCGCTATGTCCACGAGCTGTCGGACATCGAGAGCCTGAACCGGCGGGCGCTGGCCGGTGACCTGGAGGTCTCGGCGGTCTCGATACACGCTTACGCCTACGTCGCCGAGCGCTACGCTCTCCTCGCCAGCGGCGCCTCCATGGGCGACGGGTATGGCCCGCGCCTCGTGTCGCGGATTCCGACGCCCAGCGACCCGCGCGCCGCCCTCTGCGGGCGCCGGGTCGGCGTGCCCGGCAAGCTGACGACGGCCTATCTCGCGCTCAAGCTCTTCCAGCCGGCGTTCACCGAGATCGTGCTCCCGTTCGACCGGATCGAGGACGCGGTCCACGCGGGTGAGGTGGACGTGGGCCTGCTGATCCACGAGGGGCAGCTCACCTTCGCCGACCAGGGGCTCGCGCTCTGGGCCGATCTCGGCGCCTGGTGGCTCGGGGAGACCGGCCTGCCGCTGCCGCTCGGTGGCAACGTCGTGCGCCGCGATCTGGGACCGGAGGTGACGCGGCAGATCGCCCGGGATCTGCGCGCGAGCATCGTGTACGGTCTCGAGCACCGGGCGCCCGCCCTCGCCCACGCGAAGCGCTTCAGCCGCGGACTGACCGATGAGCGGACCGACGCCTTCGTCGGGATGTACGTGAATCAGTGGACGGTGGATTATGGCGCCCGCGGCCGGGCCGCGGTGCAGCGATTGCTGGACGAGGGCCATCGGGCCGGGGTGATCCCCCGGCGGGTGGCGGTGGAGTTCGTGGGGTAGTAGCTTCCGGCTGCCCTCCTTCTGAGTCCGTTCGCGCCGGCCGGCGGTCGCCTCCCGGGCCGGCGTGTTGAATTTGACCGTACGCGACCGCCACGCCGTCTCGGAGCGCGTGTGCCCCTGGCCGACGGACCTGTAACCATTCTTGTCGTGGACGACGAAGAGTCGATCCGCAACGCCCTGCGGAAGTTCGTGGTCCAGCAGGGCCATGAAGCCCTCACCGCGGCTAGCGGCGAGGAGGCGCTCGATTGCATCCGCCGCCACAAGGTGACGGCGATGCTCCTCGACGTGAACATGCCGGGGATGAACGGCATCGAGCTCGTCCCCAAGATCATGGAGCTGGAGCCGCAGATCGCGCTGCTCATGCTCACGGCGGTCAACGACGCCACCAGCGCCGCCCTGTGCATGCAGCGGGGCGCCATGGACTACCTCACCAAGCCGATCGACATCGCCCACCTCAGCCGGGCGATTCAGCGGGCCCTCCAGCAGCGCAAGGCCCGACTCGAGAGCCAACAGCTCGACAAGTGGCTCAAGCAGGAGGTGGCCGTCCGCACCGCCGAGGTCCAGTTCGAGCGGCAGAACCTGGAGCGGATCTCGGTCGCGACGCTCGAGGCCCTCGTGAATGCGCTCGAGGCGAAGGACCCATACCTCCGCGGGCATTCGGCCCGGATCGCCGACATGTCCGCCATGGTGGCCGCGGAAATGGGCCGCAGCGACGAGGAGGTCGAGCTGGTCCGGACCGGCGGGCGGCTCCACGACATCGGGAAGATCGGGATCCGCGAGGATGTGCTGGGGAAGCAGGGGCCGCTTACCGACGTCGAGTACGAGCACGTGAAGCAGCACGTCGTGGTCGGCTCCCAGATCCTCTCCCCCCTCGTGCACCTGGCGCAGGTGATCTCGTTCGTGCGGAGCCATCACGAGCGCTGGGACGGCAAGGGCTATCCGGACCGCCTGGCGGGGGAGGCGATTCCCCTCGGCGCCCGCATCATCG
This sequence comes from Gemmatimonadota bacterium, assembly GCA_041488455.1. Lineage (GTDB taxonomy): Bacteria > Gemmatimonadota > Gemmatimonadetes > Gemmatimonadales > GWC2-71-9 > DASQPE01. The sequence goes on along the minus strand of JBGPPG010000016.1, from coordinate 5,869 downwards.
GCGCGGTGGAGATCTACGACGCGCTCTCGACCTCCCGGCCGTACCAGGAGAAGATGGAGCCCAACGTCGCCGTCGAGCGGATGCAGGATCTCGTCGGCACCGTGCTCGATCCCGACGTCTACACCGCGCTCGCCTCCGTGGTGAACCGACGCGGTGCCCTGGTCTTCCTCGACGACCAGAGGACGTGACCGGCGCGGGGGCAGCGGCAAGCCCCGAGCGGGCCGGGCTTCGGATCCTGCTGGTAGACGACGACCCGTCCATGCCCCGCCTCGTACAGCAGATTCTCCGGGCCCACGGATTCGCCGCCGCGACGCACGTCGACACCGGCCAGGCCGCACTGGCGGCGGCCGGCGACGCCGACATTGTCCTCCTGGATCATCAGCTTCCCGACGTGAGCGGTCTCGAGGTGCTCGAGGCCCTCCGCGCCCGCGCGCAGCCGCCGTCGGTCATCCTCGTCACGGCACACGGGAACGAATCGCTCGCGGCCAAGGCCCTCCGCCAGGGTGCGGACGACTATCTGGCGAAGGATCCCGCCTTCGCCGATCTGCTGCCCCAGGTGCTCGAGCGGGTGCGGCGCAACCGCGCTCTCCGCGACGCCCTCGCGGCCGCCGAGCGGGACCGGCTTCGGGCGGAGCGGCTCGCCGCGGTCGCCGAGCTGACGGTGACGCTGCACCACGAGATCAACAACCCGCTGATGGCAGCCTCGGCCGAAGTCGAGCTCATGCTGCGAGGCACGCCCGATCCGCGGACCGGGGAGGCACTCGCCGCGGTCAAGGTCTCGCTGGACCGCATCCGCGACATCCTCCGCCGGATCCGCGATCTTCGTGACGCTCCCTCGACCGAATACCTCGCCGGGGTGCGCATGCTCGACCTGAGCGCGGGCGGCGCGGTGCGGGACGTGGACCGCGGCACCGCGGTGCTCGCGCTGCCCGAGGACCTCGCGCGGGTGGCGACGCTGCTGCTCCGCACCGCCGGATTCACCGTGGTCCGGGCCGCGACGGCGGAGGAGCTCGACCGGGCGGTCCGCTCGCCCGATGTTACGGTGGTGCTCGTTCCCGCCGGTGCTGGTGCCTCGGCCGCCGATCCGCTCGCGGGGTTCCGCCCCGCCCCTGACCGGCGTTACCGGCTCCTGGCTCTCGCCGCAGGGGAGGCCGGTGCCGTGGCGGCGCAGGGCAGCGACCACGTCATGATGCTGCCGTTCGATCCGGGGACGTTCGTCGCGGAAATACTGGCGGTGCTGGCGGGACGCTGAGCCGGCTCACTGCTGAGCGACCGGTACCTGCTTCGCAGCCTGGTATGCCATCCCCTTGAGCCGGATGATCCGCTGCGCGATCGGCGGATGCGACGCGAAGAGATCGCCGAGGAATCCCTCTTTGCTCGCGAAGCTGTTCCCGAGGGGGTCCACGATGCAGAGATGGGCCGCACCCTGGGTGAGCGCGCGAGTGGGAGCGGACGCTTGCGTCAGCTTCTCCAGCGCCGACGCGAGCGCCCCTGGGTTGCGGGTGAGCTGAGCCCCGGTCGCGTCGGCCAGGTACTCGCGCTTGCGGCTCACCGCCATGGCGAGGAATCGGGAGACGATCGGCGCGATCACCAGCGTCAGGACCCACAGCACCAGGAGGAGCAGTCCGAGCGGGTTGCCGCCGCGGCCTCCCTGCCCCTCCTTCTCGGCTCCGCCCCCCAACATCCGGCCGCCACCCCTCGAGATCCGACCCAACCCGTCCGACATCAGCGCGATCGCGCCGACCATGGCCGCCAGCAGGGTCATGAGCCGCGTATCGAGATTGCGGATATGGGCCATTTCGTGGCCGACCACGCCCTGGAGTTCTTCCCGGTTGAGCGTCTTGAGCAGCCCCTCGGTCACCGCCAGGCTGGCGGTCCCCGGGTCCCGCCCCGTGGCGAAGGCGTTGGGATCGTCGTCCGGCACGATCCACACCCGCGGCTTCGGGAGCCCCGCCGCGATCGCCATCTCTTCGACCACGTTGACGAGCTGCGTCTGCTCCAGCGTGGCCGGCTCGATGACTTCCCACGCCCCGGTCGCCCAGAGGATGCGCTCGGCTCCGTAGCGCCAGGAATACCAGCAGATCCCGCCGGCCACGAGGGTGGTCACGATGCCGATGACGGGCACGACGTGATGGTAGGATCCGGGCGCCGGTCCCTTCGTCAGTAGCGCCAGCGCGACGTCTCCGCCAAAGCCGACCCAGGCGAAGAACACGATGAAGCCGGCGACCAGCCAGACCGACCGCCGGCGATTGGATTCCTGTTGCGCGAAGAGATCGGTGTCGCTCACGCCGCCGGTGGCTTCGGACGGGAGAGATCGACCGTCGGCACCGCCCGCTCCGCCACATCCGTGATCTCCCACAGCTCGGCCGGCGAGGTCTTCGCGACGCCGGCCACCAGATTGGTCGGGAACTGCATCTGCTTGGTGTTGTACTCGGTCGCCGTGTCGTTATAGAGCTGCCGCGCGAAGCCGATCTTGTTCTCGGTGCTCGTGAGCTCCTCCTGGAGCTGGAGCACGTTCTGGTTCGACTTGAGATCGGGATAGTTCTCGGTCAACGCGAACAGTCGCCCGAGTGCCTGGGTGAGCTCGCCCTCCGCCTGCGCCGTCGCCTGCACACCCGTCGCCGAGACCGCCTTGTTCCGGGCGGAGATCACGGCTTCGAGCGTGGATCGCTCGAAGTCCATCGCGCCCTTGACCGTGTTCACCAGGTTCGGGATCAGGTCGTGGCGGCGCTTGAGCTGAACGTCGATCTGCTTCCATGCGTTCGCCACGCGGTTCTTGAGCGCGATCAGCGAGTTGTAGGCCCCGATCACCCAGAGCGCGATCACCACGACGACGGCTAGCAACAGGATCAAACCCATGGGGGCGTCCTCCGAGAATGGGGAGTGACGAGGTCTACGGCGGGCGGGCGGTCCCGGCCGTCGGCCGGGGGCGCCGGGTCAATCCGGGCGGAGCAGTCCCTCGAGCGAGATCCGGAGGCCGGCGATCAGCGCCGCCGCGGCGTCGGGCCGGCGGAGGGCTGGGTGACGCTCGTCCACGAGCAGCTCCACACCCGGTACGACGGGGATTCGGCGGCAGCTCGACGGCTCGGTGCTCCCCGCGGGCGGCGGCGGAGCCAGCCAGGCATCGAGTGCGCGCCCGACCCGGCCGCGGCCCGCGCCCCGTCCCCGCTCAAGCTCCAGGGCGGTCGGCGGCGGGAGCCGGGTGCACAGTGCCGCGGCTACGCGCCGCTCGATGGCATCACCCGTGAGGTCGGCCATCTCCCGAACGATCGCGTCTAGCGTCGCCCCCTCCATCTGCCGCAGCTTGACCGCGAGCACTTGGAGGAGATGCCGGTAGCCGTAGATCGCCGCCGTGCCGCGCCCTTCGGGCGGACTCACGAGACCGCGGGCGACGTAAAACCGGATCGTCCGCTCCGTCGGCCGCGACCGAGCGACCGCGCTCACCGGTACGACGCCGGAGGCGCTCAGAATTCCTGCGGCCAGCGCGGTCAGGTCCCGCAGCCCCCATGGCGCGAGGGGGCGGTACTCTCGGAGCGTGGCGAGGGGATCGAGCGCGGGGCCGGCGGGAGGGGAGGAGAGCGCTGCGGTCATGCCCCGCCGTTTTGCTTCCTGATGCCGGGGGAGACGATCTGGGCCAGCAGGTTCGAGAGACTCTGGAGCGTGAACGGCTTCGCCAGGACCGGGCACGCGAGCAGCTCGGGCGGCCAGCCTTCCTGGATCGACCAGGGATCACCCGACATGAGAATCACACGATCGCGGAGGTAGGGCCACTGTCGGACGAGGGCGAGGTAGAAGGCGTCGCCCATTGTGTGCTTGAGTCGCAGGTCGAGCAGAATCGCGTCGAAGGGCGCTTCGGCCAGAAGGATGTACGCAGACTGGGGGTCCGCCGCGCTTGCCACCTCGTACCCAAACGACCGGAGCGCGCGCTCCAGGGCCTGGCGAAGGGCCGGCTCGTCGTCAACCACCAGCACGCGCGCCATCACGACGCTGCCTGGCTCGGCTGGTGGAGGTAGCGGTCGGCGATCAGCCGCATTGCTTCGTCGGGCGAAAGCGAAAGTCGCACCTCTCCCGCGGTGAGACCGAAGACCTCGCGGAAATGCATCTGGAGGGTCTTCGCGCGGGCGTATCCCAGCTTCAGCGCCACGTCCTCGACCGTGTATCCCGGATCGAGGAGGAGTCGATGGGCGTAGAGCACGCGGGCAAGGAGCATGACCATTTTGGGCGAGGGCAATCCGAGCCGTGCGAACCACCGCTCACAGGTCCGCCGCTTGAGCTGCGCCCGCTCTGCGAGCGCGGAGACCGTCGGCCCATCACCCGGCGCATGCAGTGTGACTTCCAGCGCCTCGCGGAGCGGCTCCGGCAGCTCGGGGAGGGCGCTGCTCAACTGCTGCATCAGACGCTGCGAAGCGCTCTCCTCCAGCTCGGCGTGCAGCGCTCGGCGGAGCGCGCTGGGTGCGTCGTCGAAGCGGTGGAACAGCACGCGACGGATTCCCGCCCGGCCAAGGTCCAGCAGGACGCCAGCGGTCTCGGGGGCGAGCGTGGTGTAGACCACCAGGGGAAGCGAGGGGAAGTGCTGCCGGAGGCGGGCGATCTCTATCGAGCGTGGCTCGCCCCCCAACATCGGATCTACAACCGCCATCTCGATGGGCCGGGTCCGGATCAAAGTAACGGCCTGGACCCAACTCGTCGCCGGAACCCATTCGTAACTTTCGGGTTCCGCGGCGTGGAGCCGGAACAATCGTTCGCCCGGTACGGCGGCCAAAATCGGGACTTGTCGCAAAAGCGCCCCTCAATGTCGCAAAAAGGACCTATTCCCGGCCGACGGCTCCGCCCAACTTGGCCCAGACTCCTGAGATCGCTCCCCCACAGAGGACTGCGCCATGTCTCGTTCCCGCACGCTTGCGTTCGCCGCCGTCGTCGCCGCCGCCTTGGTCACCACGGCCTGCTCGTCCGACCCGACCGGACCAAAGCCCAGCTTCTCGTGTGAAAGCCAGGGCTCGAATACGGCCCAAGGGTGCCCGACCAACGGCCCGCACTAACCACCGGCCACGTCGGCGGCCGTCGCGGGCTCAGCCCATCGCGGCCGCGGCGTACGCTTGGAGTCCGGCGGCCACGTCCGCAATGGCCGCTGGTGGCGTAGCGGGTTCGGGCCGGGCCAGCGGCGCGTTGGCGGAGGCATCCAAGTTGGTGCACATCCGCTCAAGCCGGAAGTACCACTCGTTGAGACGATGGGCCTCGGCCAGCCGCATGCCGTCGGCCCACGCCTCGCGGGCGCGCGCGGTCTGACCGAAGCGGGCAAGCCCCAAGCCTGTCTTGTAGAGGAAGTCGGTTTTCATGCTGGGCGGCATCCGTGTCATCGCGTCACGAATCTCGCCGCGATTTCGCTCGAATGCGACCCGGTTTCCGGCCGCTGATTCCAGCTCCATCAGCTCGATCCGCGCGTTTGTCTTCACGATGAAGCTAGTGTCGGACGTAACCACGATCTCGAACGCCACCCGTGCCATGTCCCAGTAGCCCAGCTCGGCGAGCTTGACGCCGATGTCGCCGAGCACACGCATCCGGCTGACCGGGTCGTGGGTCAGCCGGAACGCGTCGTACGCAGCCTTGAGCGCGTCAAGGCGATGACCCTGTAGGGTGAGGACGGCAGCGAGGTCGGTATAGGCGCGGCCTAGGACGTCCACCAAGTCGGGGGCCGCGGCGGCTTCAACGATCACCCTCTCGACCGCGTCGCGGGCCAGCGGCAGGTTCCCCTGCCCGCGCAGGACGTTCGCGCGGCCCAACCGGGAGAGCAGCTGCCCGTTCACGTCGCCCACAACGCAGGCGCTCTCCTCTGCCGCGGTGTAGGCGGCAGTCGCGGCTTCGAAGCGCG
>JBGPPG010000015.1:0-41325 GCA_041488455.1 Gemmatimonadota bacterium | reverse complement strand
CACAACCGAGCGCACCACCGCCGTCACGGACCTGTTGCTCGCGCTCGTGGTGGGCGGTGGGATCCTCAGGCTTCGCCGCGCCGCACCGCCCGGCTGGCGCCGGGGAATCTGGATCACGGCGTTGGGGGCCTTCGGGGTCGCCGCACTGCTCGGGGCGGTCGCACATGGGCTCGCGCTGGACGACCGGCTTCGAGACGCGCTCTGGCAACCCCTCTATCTCCTGCTTGGCCTGGCCGTGGCACTCTTCGTCGTCGGCGCGTTGGGCGATTGGCGCGGCGAGCGCGCTGCACGCGCGGTCCTGCCGGCCGCCGTCGTCGCGGCGGTAGTGTTCTACTTCGTCACGCGGATCACGGCCGGCGATTTTCGGGTGTTCGTCGGCTTCGAGGCGGCGGCGTTGCTCTTCGCCCTCGCCGTGTACGGCGCGCTCGCCCGCCGCGGGCGGCCCGGCGCCGCGACGGTCGCGGGCGCATTGGCCGTCAGCCTGGCAGCCGGCGCGATCCAGGCCGGCAACTCGCTCACGGTTCGGATCGGGTGGGACTTCGACCACAACGGCCTGTACCACCTGGTGCAGATCGTGGGCGTCGTGCTGCTGGTCCGCGGTCTGACGCTCACGCTTCGCTGATCCCAGACCCGAGGTCCCGATGGTCCTCCAGGTTGATGCCCGCGTCACCTCGGTCGCCCAGGTCATCCAGCTCTCCGTTGCGCCGGTGTTCCTGCTTTCCGGCGTCGGCACGCTGCTTATCGTGCTCACCAACCGGCTCGCCCGGATCGTGGATCGCACTCGGGCGCTCGAGGCCCAGCAGCCACTCTCGCCGCCGCCACCCGGCGAGGACACACCGGGGTTGCGGGAGCTCGACATGCTGCACCGGCGGGCGTACGTCGTCGATTGGGCCGTGAGCCTCGCGACCGTGGCGGCCCTGCTCATCTGCTGCGTGGTCGGTATCCTGTTCGTCGGCGCGTTTCTCGACGTTCACGTCGCGCGAAGCGTCGCCCTCTGCTTCGTGGCGGCTATGGCCGCCCTCATCGGCGCGCTGCTCTGCTTCCTGCGCGAAATCCTCCTGGCGACCAGCGGGCTCCGCCCGAGGCGGCGGTGAGCCTGCGTCTCCGTCCCGCCCGGCCGGCCGACCTTCGCTTTCTACTCTCGCTCGCGCCGCGCCTGGCCGAGTTCGGCGTGCCCCCGTGGCGGGCCCGGGCCCAGGTCGTGGACGCCGAGCGACGTGCACTGACCCGGGCACTCGAGGCGGGCTCGCCGGACGCGCCGATTCTGATCACCGAAGATGCCGAAAGACGGGGCGTCGGTCGGGCGCTGTTAGAGGCCGCGGAAGACTGGGCCCGGGGCCGCGGCCACCCGTTCATCAGCCTCAACGTCTTCACGCAGAACACCCGCGCCCGCAGTGTGTACGAGCGACTCGGCTACGGGCCCGAAACGCTGCGCTACGTGAAGCCCTTGGAGCAGAACGCGGCCTCCTGACGCCGCCGGCAACGAATCCGTCCCAGGTCTCGTAGGGGATCGACGCGGCCTCCGGGCCGCGATCCACCCGCAAGGAGGCCTGATGCAGTTCGACCTGAGCGACGCGATCAACGTACTTCGCCGCACGCCCGCCACGGTCCGGGCCCTCCTGGCCGACATTCCGGATAGCTGGCTCAGGGGAACCGAGGGACCGGACACCTGGAGCCCCTTCGACGTCGTCGGCCACCTGATCGACGGCGAGGAGACCGACTGGATTCCCCGCGCCCGGATCATCCTGGCCCGGGGCCCGAACCCCGCCTTCGTGCCCTTCGACCGCTTTCGTCACCTGGAGCTCAACCGCCGCGCCGAGCCGGCCGCGCTGCTCGATCGCTTCGCCCAGTTGCGGGGGGAGAACGTTGCGGCGCTGGTGGGCTTTCACCTCACACCCGCCGAGCTGGCGCTGGAGGGAATCCATCCCGAGTTCGGCCGCGTCACGATGCGGCAGCTCCTCGCCACATGGGTGGCCCATGACCTTGGCCATGTCGGACAGATCGTGCGCGTGATGGCGAAGCAGTACGGCGACGCGGTGGGGCCGTGGCGCCGCTACCTGCCCGTGCTCGCGCGGTAGGAGCCGGCCTTGACCGCCGCACCGGGGCCGTCGCTAGGTTGGGTTCTTCCCGGCATGGCTCCAGCCACGAGGTACGTACATGTCGTCCGACCACATGCTCGCCGAGCTCCTCAACCGGAGTAAGCTGCTCGAATATGCCGTGGCGCAGGTGGAGACGGCGACCGCTCTGGGCGGCCGTCCGGCTCAGCGTGACGCGCTCAAGGCGCTCTACCACACCGCTCAGGTCTTCACGATCGACGTGGCGCGGCTACGCGCGCACGCTGAGGAAGCCGGGATTCTGAAGGCGGGGAGCGGATACAACGACGCGTGGCTCGTGATTCCGGAGCAGGAAGACGATGACGCGGTGGATTCGCCGGTGACTCCAGGGGCGGCGCCGGCCGGACACGAGAAGATTCTCGTGGTGGACCCCGACGAGGGAACCCGGGCCCTGGCCAGCGCGATCCTCAGGGAGCTGGGCTATCGGGTCCACGCGGCGCGGAGCGGCGAGGAGGCGCTCGCCCATCTGGCAGGCAACCCGGACGAGGTTCACCTCCTCGTCACCACGCACCAGCTTCCCGGCATGGCCGGCGCCCAGCTGGCGGAGTCGATCACCACCTGGCACCCGCGGGCGCGCGTGCTGCTCACCCAGGCCGACGCGCCGCTCCGTCCCTCCGAGCTGGCGACGCGGGTGCGGGAGCTGCTGGCGACGGCTAACGGCGGAGCTTTCTCAGCAGCCTGAGCATCTCGAGGTAGAGCCAGACCAGCGTGACCACCAGGCCGAACGCCGCGTACCACTCCATGTACACCGGGGCGCGACCGACGCCCTGCTCGATGCGGTCGAAGTCGATGATCAGGTTGAACGCAGCGAGCCCGGTCACGAACAGGCTGAACCCGATGCCGATCGGCCCGCCCTCGTGCAGGAACGGGATGTAGAGCCCGAACATCGCGACTACCAGCGCGATCACGTAGAACGCCGCGACGGCGAACGTGCAGGACACGACGATCGTCTTGAAGCGCTCGGTCGCCCGGACCAGCCCGAACCGGTACGCGATCAGCATGGCGGCGAGGGTCCCGACGGTGAGCAGCACTGCCTGAACCGGCAGACCGCGATAACGGAGGTTGAGAATGGCGGACAGCGCGCCGAGGAGCAGCCCCTCGAGCGCCGCGTAGATCGGGGCCGTAATCTGCGCGTGCTCGGGTTTGAAAACCGTGTAAACTGCGACACCGAATCCGCCCAGGATCCCGACGAGAAACAGTGTTCCAAGTTTATCCGGCTCGGCGATCCCGGCCCCGGTCTGAAGCCAGGCGAACGTAGCAGTGACCGTCAGGATCCCTAAGAGAATCAAGGTCTTGGAGATGGTACCGCTGAGGGTCATCGTCCCGGTTCCGGCCTGTGGTGTGGGCCGGAAATCGGCTCGGGCGAGAACGGGATTGGACGTCGTAGCCATCAGGGCTCCATGTCTTCAGGAGGGTGTCCCTGACAGGCGCACAAACGATGCCTGTGGACGGTTCTAGTCGAGACTCCGTCCGGCCGTGCCTGGAACGATCATCCCGTCCCGGGCCGCGAGGGCAAGCATCTCCCGCCGGACGCTGGCGGCGGTCGCGAGCACGCGCGTGGGATACCGGGAGCAGCGTGGCGTGACCGTGCCTCGCACGCAGCCGTTGTAGCGGCGGAGCGCGACCCGGAGCGTCGAGCTTCGGACGACGTACACGCTCAGGAGCCGGGCGCCGTGACAGATGTTGGCGTCGATCTCCTTCAGATCGTTGCTGGCACACCCGTAGCTCCCGGCGTGCACCGGCATCACCTGCATCAACCCGACGGCGCCCTGGCTGCTCACCGCGGCGGAATCCAGCGCCCGGTTCTCGATCAGCAGCACCGCGGCCAGCAGGCTGGGGCTCAGCTTGAGCCTCCGGCTCTCGCGCACGACGGCCAGCGCTGCCCGGTCAGCCAGCTCCGGGCGCCGAGTCCGGCGCGCCAGCACTTCGGCCAGCGGCCGGTAGCCGAGGCGGGACGTGACCGCGCGCTCGAGCACCGTGCTGTCCGCCCAGCGGATGCGCGGGCGCGGCGGCTTGGGCCGCGGAGCCGGCTTCACCGGGGGTGCAACCGCCATCGCGGACGGGACCGCTGTGTCGGCCGGCGCGGGCTCCGGCGCCGGGGCGACCACTACCTGTCCTGCCGGCGGGCCCGCGGGGCCCCCCGATGAACAGGCGGACGCCGCGAGCACCAGCGCCGCGGCGAGCGGGTCGAACCTCCGGCTGTGCCCCTGTCGGTCGGCCATACGGTCTCCTTCCGTTGGTCGTCCGCGCAGTATCGGGGCCGGTCATGAGGGGTCTCAAGTGTTCCGAAGCTTGACGTGCCAAGGAATCCGACGGCCGGCAAGCCCCGTCGGCGCTGGTGCCGGACTGCAAGTCGTGGCCGGGAAAGCGCTCCCGATGCCGCCAGCCGGTAGGTGCAAGTCCTGGCGTCTCCCGCCTCCCGGCGGCATTGTTACATTGGACCGGCCCCCGGCGAGCCCCCGCGCAGCAACCACCGTAGGCGCGCGGATCCCCGCACTCGCAAGTGACGACGCTGGCGTCAGTTTGCGAACCGTTTTGCACTCAGACCACCCGGCCCTTGCCCCTCTTTGCCATGCCCTCTTGGCGCTGCCTTCGATCCGCCCCCGCCGCCGCCCTCGCGCTCATCCTTTTCGCTCCGGGGACCGCCTACGCCCAGGGCGCCGCCGCCGCCCAGGACCGCGGTGCCGTGCTTACCGTCGTGCGCCGCCTGTTCGAGGGGATGCGAGCCGGCGACAGCGCGGCGGTCCGCGCCACATTCCACCCCCAGGCCATGTTGGCGACCGCCCGAGTGCGGAGCGGAGTGGCGGTCTTCGAGATCGATACGGTCGATGCATTCGTGCGGGCGGTGGGCACGCCGCATTCCGTCGTATGGGATGAGCGAATCCGGAAAACGCGTGTTGAGCTCGATGGGCCGCTGGCCTCGGTCTGGGCGGAGTATTCGTTCTACGCCGGGCCCAAGTTCAGCCACTGCGGCATCGACGCATTCCAGCTTGCCCGGGACGGCGAGGCCTGGCGCATCGTGGCGCTCATCGATACGCGGCGGCGCGACGGCTGCCCCGATTCGCCCGCCCAATGAGGGCGCCCGCCAAGGCCGGCGAAACCGCGCCCCGGGCATCCGCGTAGCGGACTCATGTACCGGATCGTCTGGGAGTTCGAGCTCGAGCCCTCCCGGGCAGCGGAGTTCGAGCGGGAATACGGGTCCGGCGGCGCATGGGAGGATTTCTTCCGCCGCGGGGCCGGTTACCTGGGGACCGAGCTGTTCAAGAGCGTAATGCATCCCCAGCGCTATCTCACTTTGGACCGCTGGGCCTCGCGCGCGGCGTATGACGCCTTCCGCGCGGCGTTCGGCGCAGAGTACGCGGCGCTGGACGCACGCTGCGAGGCGCTCACGCGAACCGAGCGGCTCGTCGCGGCCGCCGAGGACCCGTGACATGACCTGGACGCCCAAGGCGAAGGCTTTCTGGTCGCTCCTCGCGGTACTCGTGCTGGCAGATTGCTCGACCAAACGGCTGGCCGTCGAGCACCTCTCGCCGGCCTACGTGCCGCACGAGGTCCTGGGTGACTGGCTCCGCTTCACGCTCGCGTACAACGAAGGCGCCGCCATGGGCGTGTCTCTGGGCGACTACTCGCGGATCGGGCTGGCGCTGGTGGCGCTCGCCGCCCTCGCCCTGCTGGGCGCGCTCTATCGCCGCGGCGCCGCCGCCGACTATCGCCGGGCTGCGGCGCTTGCGCTGGTCACCGGCGGGGCCGTCGGCAACCTGCTGGACCGGCTTCGCTCCGCCCGCGGCGTCGTGGATTTCATCGACCTCGGCATCGGCGACGTCCGGTTCTGGACGTTCAACATGGCCGACGTCGGCATTACCTGCGGTGCGATAATTCTTGCCATCCTGCTGGCCCGCGAGGAGCGGCGGGCGGGAGCGGACGCCATCTTCTCCGAGAGTCCGAAGGAGATCCCATGATCAGCCGTCGGGAATTTCTCGCGCAGACCGCGGGCCTCGCGGCCGTAGCCGCCGGCGCCAGCCCGCTCCGGGCCGTCGTGCCCGGCCCGCTCGTCACCGTTTACAAGAACGCGACCTGCAAGTGCTGCGCTCGCTGGGTGGAGCACCTCAAGCTCAATGGGTTCGTCGCCGAGGCCCACGACGTCGATTCGGTCGACCCGGTGAAGGACCGTTACGGCGTGCCCCAGGCGGTTCGCGGGTGCCACACCGGTCTGGTGGACGGCTACGTCATCGAAGGCCACGTCCCCGCCGACGATATCGCACGTCTGCTCAAGGAGCGGCCCAAGGTCGCCGGGCTCGCGGTGCCGGGCATGCCGCCCAGCTCACCGGGGATGTATCAGCCCGGCGATCCGAAAGAGCCGTACGACGTCCTGACGTTTCAGAAGTCCGGCGCTACCACGAAGTACGCGGTGCACTAGCCGCGACCCCGGCCGGGTCGCGGCTTCGCCCGCCGGGTGGGCTCGGCCTGTAACGGGTCGTCCGGCCAGTAGTGCCTGGGGTACCGGCCCTTCAGGTCCTTCCGGACATCGAAGTACGTCGTCCGCCAGAAGCTCGCGAGATCGCGGGTCACCTGCACCGGCCGGTGCGCCGGCGACAGCAGGTGCAGCGTCAGCGGAACCGAGCCCCCGACGCGGGGCGTTTCCGGCATCCCGAACACCTCCTGGAGCCGGACGGCGAGGACCGGCGCCTCGGCATCGCTGTAATCGATAGGAACCCGCGAGCCGCTCGGCACCTCCAGGTGCGTCGGCGCGAGCTGGTCGAGGGCGCGGTACTGCTGCCGTGACAAGCGGCCGAGCAACAGCGCGCCAAGGTCGAGCCGGGCGAGATCCTCACGCCGTCTGATGGCCGTGAGCGCCGGCGCGAGCCAATCCGCCAACGAGCCGGTGAGGGCTTCGTCGGAGACGTCGGGCCAGCGCGGATCGAGGCGGTGGAGGAAGGCGAGTCGCGCCCTGAGCCCGTTGGCTTCGTCGCTCCAGGGGAGCGCGCCGGCTCCGTCGCGTGCCAGGCGGTCGAGGAGCACGGCGGAGACGGCCTCGGGGTCGGGGTTCCGGAGCGCCGCTTCCGCAAGCACGATCGCGCCGAGCCGCTCGCGCTTCCGCGCGACGACCCAGCTCGTCGCGTCGTCCCACGCGACGCTCTCCTCGGTGACGATCTGGTCTCCCAGCTCCCGCTCGAGGTCCGCCCGCGCCAGTGGCGCGGCGAGGAAGACGCGGCTCTCCCGGGGCCGGCCGTCGAGCTCCGCCGCCACGATGAAGTCTTCCATCCCGATCGGGTCGTTCGGCGACACGTACGCGCCGAGCCCGTTCCGGAGCAGGAACCGCCCCGCCGCGCCGGAGCGCCGCTGCCCGATGCGGTCGGGATAGGCGAGCGCCAACAGCAGCCCCGCCGCGTGGGGCTCCGCCTCCACGGACCCGGCCGGTACACCCAGCCTCCGCCGCAGCAGCCGGGCCTCGGCCCGCGCACGATGCAACCCGCCGGCGCCGGCTCTCGCGTCGCCTCGGTGGAGTGCGTCCAGCCGGAGCGTCACGTCGGCCTGGTCTTCGGCTCCGCGGAGGATGTCGCGCTCGCCGAGCAGCGCTGCGAGCTCGCACGCGAGACCTGCCAGCCTGAGATCGCGGGCGCGGAGCAGCATGTGGGCGAGCCGCGGATGCAGGGCCAGCTCGGCCATGGCGCGCCCATGCGCCGTGATCCGTCCCGCTGCGTCGAAGGCGCCGAGCTCGCCGAGCAGCTCGCGTGCCTGGGCGAGCGCCGCCGCCGGGGGCGGATCGAGCCACCTGAGCTCGGCCGGGTCGCTCACGCCGGCGTCGGCCAGCTCGAGGGCGAGCGGCGCCAGGTCCGCCTCGAGAATCTCGGGCGTGTCGAACGGCCGGAGCTCCGCCGCGCCCGCCTCGGCCCAGAGCCGCCAGCATATGCCGGGCCCGGTGCGGCCCGCGCGACCGCGGCGCTGATCCGCTGCGGCGCGCGAGACGCGCACGGTCTCGAGTCGCGTCATCCCGGTGCGCGGCGAGAACCGGGGCACCCGGGCCAGGCCCGCATCGATCACGACCCGCACGCCCTCGATCGTCAGGCTGGTCTCCGCGATCGACGTCGCCAGCACGACCTTGCGCGCGCCCGTCGGGCTCGGCGCGATGGCCGCTTCCTGCGCTTCGGGCGCCAGGTCGCCGTACAACGGGTGCACGCCGACCCGGGATCCCAGCGGCGGGTCGCCGAGCCGCTCCGCGGTCCGGCGAATCTCACCCGCGCCCGGCAGGAACACGAGGATGTCGCCTGTTTCCCGGGCGACGGCATCGCGTACCGCGCCTGCCACCGCCGCATCCAGCCGCGTTTCCGGGCGGGGGGGCAGATAGCGCGTGTCGACCGGGAAGACGCGCCCTTCCGCCGCCACCACGCCAGCCCCGGCGAGCAGTCCCGCCACCGGCGCGCCCTCGAGCGTAGCTGACATGACGAGGATCCGCAGGTCCTCGCGCAACAGCGAGCGCGTGTGGAGCGTGAGGGCGAGACCGAGGTCGCCGTGCAGGCTGCGCTCGTGGAATTCGTCGAAGATCACCAGTCCGACGCCGTCGAGCCCCGGGTCCGCCGCGAGCAGTCGCGTGAGCACACCCTCGGTGACGACCTCGATGCGCGTCGCCGGCCCGACGCGCGTGTCGCGCCGGATCCGGTACCCGACCGTCCCGCCGACGGGCTCGCCGAGAAGGCGGGCCATCCATCCCGCGGCAGCGCGGGCCGCGAGCCGGCGGGGCTCCAGCATCACGATCCGTCGCCCGGCGAGCCACGGCTCTTCGAGCAGCGCGAGCGGCACCCGGGTCGTCTTGCCCGACCCCGGAGGCGCGAGCAGGACCGCGGCTCCGCCCAGCAGCGCGCGACGGAGCGCGGGAAGGGCGGGATCGATCGGCAACGGATCCATGAGGCCCGAATCTTACCGCGCCCGGGCTCCCTTTCGCGCCCGCCCGGCCTGCGATAGTGTTGAACCACGTGCAGTGTGTTGCTCGCTGTCGGGTGTCGGCCGGCTATTACTGCCAGTGACAGCCGGACGAGTACCGGGTTGCAAGCGAGAAGGTTGCGTCGGCCCTCGATGGATGGTTGGACGCAGCCCTGGTAAGGAAGGGGGAGATATGAGAGCGCACGTGGGGGTCACCACGCCACCGGTCCAGCGCCCGGAAGACCTATACGCGCTCCTGATGCGGGAGCGGCCCAAGCTGCATGGCTTCCGCGACGGGGAGACCTTCAAGTCGGCCGTCTACGATTGGGCGCTCCACCCGGCCGTCCTCGACTGGATCGCCAAGCACGTCCGCCCGGGGCTCCGAACGCTGGAGACCGGGTGCGGGTACTCGACGATCGTGTTCGGGCTATGGGGTTGCCACCACAACGCGGTCTCGCCGTTTCCGGAGGAACATCAGTGCATCAACGAGTGGTGCCGGAAGCACGGGGTGTCTGTTGAGACGGTCACGTATCATAACGGGCCATCACAGCGGGTGCTCCCAGCAATGAAGCCCACGCCGCTGGATCTGGTGATTATAGACGGTGATCACGCGGTGCCAACGCCGCTGATCGACTTCTTCTACACCGCCGACCGTGTGGTGGAGGCCGGCTGGTTGGTGGTGGACGACGTGCAGCTCCGTAGTGTCCAGCAGTTGGGTGATTTCTTGGACACGGAGAAGCCGCGATGGCAATTTGTGGAGCAGGTGGATCGGACCCGCATCTATCGCAAGCGTGTAGAGGGCAGGGTAATCGAGGGCATCCATTGGATGAAGCAGCCGTTCTGCACGGCACCGCCGCCGCTGCCGCCGCAGCGCAGTCTCCTCGCCCGCGGGTTGCGCAAGATTCGCCGCACCCTTTCGCTATGACAACCGATGTATGAATCGGAACGACCTTCTTGGCCTCTTTGCCTACGATGCCTGGGCCAACCGGGAAACGCTCGCGTCCGTCGGGCCCGCGGCCACCGCCGCTCCCAAGACCGTCCCGCTGGTCGCGCACATCGCGGCGGCGGAGCAGCTCTGGATCGCGCGCATCCGGGCGGAGCCGCCGCCGATACCGGTCTGGCCGGATTTCTCGCTCGATCAATGCGGGCCCGCGCTCGCGCGCGGCGCCGAGCGCTGGCAGGCCTACCTCGAGACGCTCGCGGACGCCGAGCTGGCCCGCGCAGTCACCTACACTAACAGCAAGGGGCAGACGTTCCGGAGCCGGGTGGACGACATCGCGACCCACGTGGTGTTCCACTCCCACTACCATCGCGGCCAGATCGCCAGCCTCGTCCGCGCCGCGGGCCACACGCCCGCCTACACCGACTTCATCCACGCGATCCGCACCCGTGCCGCGGGAAGCCAGGAGGTCCGCCAGTGAACGAGGCCGAGCCGGATGTCCGTCGTCGTGCCGCCGAGCGCGCGAGGCAGGTGCTCGAAGGCAACCTGAGCACCGAGGCCTTCCGCGAGGAGTTCGCCGACGTGGAGGACCGCCGCGTCGCCGAGCTGCTCGACCTGATGGAGCATCAGCCGGAGCACGGCCTGTTGGGCGGCGGCGAAGGCGCCTGGCGGGACTACCAGAAGTCGCTCCGGGACGTCATCGCCGGTCTCTCCGCGTGAGCGTGGCGCATCGCTTTCCCCTCGCCGAGGCGGTCGCGCAGCTGCCCCCTCCGGGAGACGAGCAGTACATCGTGCCCTTCCGGCACGGCACACTGGAGCTGGGGCTCTACGCGCCGCGCGGCCGCGACCCGCAGGGCCCGCACACGCGGGACGAGCTGTACGTCGTCATGCGCGGCTCGGGCTGGTTCGTGAACGGGCCGGTGCGCAGGCGCTTCGCTCCCGGCGACGCGCTGTTCGTGCCGGCCGGCACAGTGCATCGGTTCGAGGAGTTCACGGACGATTTCGTCGTCTGGGTCGTGTTCTACGGGCCGGAAGGCGGAGAGCGTCCGGCGGGTCATGCCTGACGACGCGCGGCGCCGCGAGATGCGGCGTCATCTGCTCGTGATGATCGCGCTGGTCGCCGCGGTCGATGCGCTCGCCATCGCCACCTGGTTCCTGGCGGGCTTGCGGGGCCAGAGCGGCGTGGTCCAGCTCTGCTTTGCGATCGTCTGGACGGTCGCGACGCTCGGCGTGGTGGTGGTGTCGATGCGGAAGATCAGAGGGGCGGGAAGGCAGTGAACGGTCCCTGTCCCCTGTTCACTGTTCACTCGGTTTGATATGCCCTCCCCCATCTCCCTCATCGGGCTCCCCTACGACGCCAGCTCCTCCTTTCTCCGAGGCGCAGCCGAGGCGCCGCCGCTCATTCGGCGGGCGCTCACGTCTCCTTCCGGCAACCTCTGGACCGAGTCGCTGGTGGATCTCGGCGCGCCGGACCGGCTGCACGACGCCGGCGACGCGAGCATCCCTGAGGGCGCCGGCGCCCGGGAGAAGATCGAGGCCGCCCTTTCGGCCCTGCTCGACCGCGGCTTCCGCCCCCTCTCGCTCGGCGGCGATCACTCCGTCACGTATCCGATCCTCCGCGCGCTCGGGCCGCGGTACCCGCGTCTTACCCTGGTCCAGTTCGACGCACACCCCGACCTCTACGACGTGTTCGAGGGCGACCGCTATTCGCACGCGTGCCCCTTCGCCCGCATCATGGAGGAGGGCCTCGCCACCCGGCTCGTGCAGCTGGGTATCCGGACGATGTCAGGTCATCAGCAGGAGCAGGCGACCCATTTCGGGGTGGAGGTGCACGACATGCGCCGGTGGCGGGACGGCCCCGTGCTCAGCCTCGAGGGGCCGGTCTACGTCTCCTTCGACCTGGACGCGCTGGACCCCGCGTTCGTTCCGGGCGTTGCCCACCACGAGCCCGGCGGTCTGTCCGTGCGTCAGGCGCTCGACGTGATTCAGCGCCTGCCGGGCCCCATCGTGGGCGCCGACGTCGTCGAGTACAATCCGCGAAACGATGTCGGGGGAGTGACGGCGAGGGTGGCTGCGAAGCTGGTGAAGGAGCTGGCGGCGCGGATGCTGGAGTAACGCCTACGGCTTGGCGCCGGCCGCCCCGGTGATGGCAGGCGTCTCGCCGGTCGGCTGGTCCACCGCATCGATGCGCACCACGATGGCGGTGATGTTGTCGAGCCCCCCGCGCCGGTTTGCCTCGGTGATCATCCGATCGACCCAGGTCTGCGGATCCCCCTCCGACTTGAGGATCTTCACCAGCTGCTCGTCCTCGAGCATGCCGGTGAGTCCGTCCGACGCCAGCAGCACCACGTCACCCGTCTTGAGCGCACCGAAATACAGATCCGGCACGACGTCCACGCTGGCGCCGACGCACCGCGTGATGACGTTGCTGTATGGGTGGACCCGCGCCTGCTCCGGAGTGAGCAGCCCGGCGTCCACCTGTTCCTGCACGTAGGAGTGGTCCTTGGTGAGCTGGCTGAACGCGCCGTCCCGGAGGAGATAGGCCCGGCTGTCGCCGACCTGTCCGATGAGATACCGCCCGCGCATGAGCACGAGGACCGTCGCGGTGGTTCCCATTCCCCGCTTGTCGTGCTCCGAGATCGTCCGCTCGAAGATCGCGTCGTTGGCCACGCGGATCGCGCCCTGGATCCGCTCCCCCACCTGTGGCTCGGACAGCCCGCGGATCGAGCCGATCTCGCGCGACGTGATGCGGACCGCCATCTCGCTCGCGACCTCGCCGGCCGCATGACCGCCCATTCCGTCCGCGACGATGAAGACGCCGCGGTCGGAGAGCATCAGATAGTTGTCTTCGTTGCCCGACCGGACGACACCAACGTCGGTTCGGGCGGCACAGGTGAAGTGCACGTGGCTCCGTTATCTGAACAGCATGAACAGGACGACGCCGACGACCGCGAGGACGACGACCGCCACCACCCACTTGGGAACGGCCGTGGGTTCCGGCGCCGCCACACGGATCGGCCGCCGAGGCGTGGTCGGGGTCCGTGCGGCCTCGATGGGCACGCCCGGCACCATCCTGGTGCCCACCCGTTGCTGGATCCCGGTCGTGTCGTCCGTGGACTCGAACAGCGTCGTGACCTCGCCGAACCGGATCGCGGCCCCCGGACCCAGCGGCGTTTCGTCGGTCACGCGCTCGCCGTCCACGAACGTGCCGTTGGTCGAGCCCAGGTCGCTCAGCACCCAGATTCCTTCGCGGCGCTGCAGCTTGGCGTGTGCGGAGCTGACGCTCGGCTCCGGAATCACCAGGTCGTTATAGTCCGCCCGCCCGATGTTCACCACGGGCGTCCGCACGGTCAGCCGCTTGCCCTTAAGGCTCCCGCTCCGCACGAGGAGCGAGGCGATGGGCGCGTCCACAATCGAGATCGGGGTCACCGGGCCCGACGGGGGCGTGCCGGGAACGCCGCCCACGCCGAACATCGTGTTGAACAGCCGCTGCTGTGCCCCGGTCGGGGCCTCGCCCGGAGCGGCCGCGACCGGAGCCGCAGCGGCTGGTGCCTCCGCGGCGGGGGGTGCCGCTGCAGCAGCCGGCTCCGGGGGCGCCGGAGGAGCCGGCGCGGCCAGCACCGGTGTGGCTTCTCCGTAGAACCGGAACTCGTCCGCCCCGATCCTGATCACGTCGGCCCGCTGGAGGACGCAGGAGCCTTCCACCCGGTGCCCGTTCACGAACGTCCCGTTCGTGCTCGTGTCCACCAGGACGAAGCCCTGCTCGGTCGCCACGATCTGCGCGTGCCGCCGGGACACTTCGTTGCCCGGCACCACCACGTCCGCGCTCGCGTCGCGCCCGATGACCAGCGCGGCGCCGACCTGGTACTCCCGCCCGTCGGTGAGGCACACCAGCCGTCCGCCGGTCACGACCGCGGGAGCAGCCGGCTTGGGAGCCGGAGCCGGCGTGAATTTCTCGAAGGCGGATGAGTCGAAGAACTTGGTGTGACCGGCGCGGGCGGGATCTACGACCAGAAGCTCGTGGGTACCGATCTGGATCTTGTCGCCGTGGAGCACCGGCGTCGGATCGTCCCCCTGGCGAACTCCGTTCACCAGGATTTCCGCTCCTTCGGCGGCGCGCCGGATCGCGGCGGAGCCGTTTGCCAGGCCCTGGACGATGGCATGGCGGGGCTGGACGCCCTCGCCCGAGAGCCGGACCGTACAGTCCGCCCCGGAGCCGACGACCATCTCGCCGGCGGCAATGGGGTATCGGAGGCCGCCGACCTCGAGTTGCATCATGGAGCCGGTTCCAAGGCCGTCATCGGGGTGCCAGTCAAGCTACCGGTAGCCACCTAACCGCGCAAGCCGACGTGGGTTACCTCTCCAGCGCCGGGCTCGGACCCTTGACCCCGGAGCTGAAGCTGATACAGCCGCTCGTACAGCCCCTGCTGGGCCAGCAGCTCCCGATGGCTGCCCCGCTCCCGGATCTCGCCGTGATGCATCACCAGAATCTCGTCGGCATGGAGGATGGTGCTCAGCCGGTGGGCCACGACGATGGCCGTGCGCCCCACCATGAGCTCCGCGATCGCCCGCTGGATCTGGGCCTCGGTCTCCGTGTCCACCGAGCTCGTGGCCTCGTCCAGCACGAGGATGCGGGGGTCCCGCGCCAGCGCCCGGGCGAAGCTCAGAAGCTGCCGCTCCCCCACGCTCAGGTTGCGCCCCCGCTCGCCCAGCACATGGCCGTACCCCTTGGGGAGCCGCTCGACGAACCGGTCGGCGCCCACCCGGCGGGCCGCCGCTTCGGCGCTGGCGGGCGGAATCGGCGCGTCGAGCGTGAGGTTGTGGAGGATGTCGCCGGTAAAGAGGAAGAGATCCTGCTGCACGAACCCGATGAGGCCCCGGAGCTCGCCCGTCGACAGCTCCCGGACGTCCACCCCGTCGATCGTGATCCGGCCGCGGTCCGGATCGTAGAACCGGAGCAGCAGGCTCACGATCGTGGTCTTCCCCGCGCCCGTGTGGCCGACCAACGCCACCGTCTGCCCCGGGCTCGCCCGGAACGACACGTCCTTGAGCACCCACGGACCGGTCGGGCTGTAGCGAAACCAGACCCCCTCAAAGGCCACTTCCCCCCGGACCGGACGGGGAAGCGTGCGAGGCCGGGCCGGCTCGGGCACGGTCACCGGCTCGTCCAGCAGCCGGAACACACGCTCGGACGAGGCCATGGCACTCTGGAGCAGATTGAACTTCTCGGAAAGATCCTGGAGCGGCTGGAAGAACCGCCGCGTCAGCTGGATGAACGCCGCCAGCACGCCTACCGTTATCGTCCCGCCGACGGTCCTGAAGCCGCCATACCAGAGGAGCAGCGCCAGCGCCACCGCCGTGAGCACTTCGATCACCGGAAAGAAGACGGCGTAGATCGTGATCGACCTGAGGTGCGCTTCGGTATGGTCGGCGTTGATACGGCGAAACTCCTCTGCGGACGCCCGTTCCCGGCCGAACAGCTGGACCACCCGCATCCCCGACAAATGCTCCTGGAGATAGGCGTTGAGCCGCGCGAGCCGTACCCGGATGTCGCGGAACGCCTCCCGCACGCTCCGGCGGAAGAGCGTCACCGTGAGCCAGACGAGCGGAATCACCGCGAACGCCACCAGGGCGAGACGCCAGTCCATGGCGAGCATCATGAGCATGATCGCTACCAGCGTGAAGACGTCGCCGAACACGGTCACCACGCCGGAGGAGAACAGCTCGTTGAGCGTCTCCACGTCGGACGTGACGCGGGTCATGAGACGGCCCACGGGATGGCGGTCGAAGTAGGGGATGCTGAGCCGCTGGAGGTGCCCGAAGATATGGAGCCGGAGATCGTACATCACCCGCTGGCCCACGTAGGTCGTGAGCAGGGTCTGGCCGTACTCGAAGAGGAACTCCAGCGCGAGCGCGCCCAGATAGAGGGCGGCGAGCGTGCCGAGGAGCCCGATGTCCCGATGGGGAATGGCGACGTCGAGCGCGCGCTCGGTGAGGACCGGCCCCACCAGTGTGATGGCCGCGCCACCCAGGAGCAGCGCGACCGCTCCGGCCACCGGCAGCGGGTACGGCTTCAGGTATGTGAGCAGGCGCCGGAGGAGTCCCCCATCGTACCCGCGGTCGAGCGGCTCGTCCGCCACCTCGGTGGGGACCGTCATCCGATCGCCTCGGGCAGCGCGGTTTCATCCACGCTCCTGAGCCCGCGGCGCACCCAGCCCGAGAAGACGACGAACCCGAAGCCGATGGTGCAGTAGCTCTGGATGAAGCGCCAGACCAGCGTGTAGATCGGCGTGAGCTCCCGCGGCACGTAGACCGACATCACCGCCGCGGTCAGCAGCTCGGCGATACCGGAAGCGCCGGGCGTCGGAGCGAAGTACAGCAGGAACATCACCAGCGTCTGGACCAGGAGCACGTCCACGAAGTTCGCGTGAATCCCCAGCACCCGGAGCGCCACGTAGCCGGCGAGCAGCTTGTTCGCGTGGGACGGCCCCGAGAGCAGCGTCGCCCAGACCAGCGCCAGCAGCCCGCTGGGCGACTTGAACGCCACGACGCTCGCCGCGGTCTCCTCGATCCCCGCGCGCACCTTCTCCAGCCGGTCCGCCACCCGCCGGCTGCGTCGTCCGACGGCGTCCGCGAGGCGGTGGATCAGCCCCGCCGCGAAGTGGGGGAACACCACGATCACCAGCATGACGAGGCCGATGACGCCGACGATGCCCAGGCTCCCGAGGAACAGGTCGTAGAGCGACAGACCGAGCACGTTGCCCTTGGTGCCGAGCGACCGGCCGGCCCCGAACAGGATGGCGAGCGGGCCGGCGATGCCGAAGAAGGCCACGGTCGCGATGAAGCTCATGAACGTCGAGGCCACCGCCACCGGGAGGGGGATGCCGTAGCGGCGCAGCGTGTAGATCGTCATCGGCCCTGAGCCCGACTGGAGCGGGGTCACGTAGCCGGCCCACGCCCCCATGCCGCCGGCGAGGAGGCAGCCCCTGAGGGACGGGTTGGTCACGACGTGCCGCGCGAGGACCCAGAGCCGGGTGCCCCCGCCCAGCCAGTCCATGGACGCGAGCCCCACGCCGACGAAGAGCCACGGCCACTCCAGCTGCCCGAACTTCGCCAGCGACGCGGAAGCGTCGTGGCCGTAGATCAGCGTGAGACCATAGCCCAGCAGCGACGCGACGAGAAAGAACTCGAAGCCGCGAAGCAGGAGCTTGGGAGTGAGCAGGCGGGGCATCGTGGTCGGGAAAGTTAGTGGAGGCCGGGAGATGCGGGAAAGGCAGACGGCTGGCAGCCCTGGTTATCTTGAGGAAGAATGTCCGACTCCGTCATCCGCATCGTCAATGCGCGTCAGCACAATCTCCGCGGCGTCACCGTCGATCTGCCCCACCGCTCGCTGATCGTCGTGACCGGGCCCTCGGGCTCGGGCAAGTCGTCGCTCGCGTTCGACACGCTCTACGCCGAGGGGCAGCGGCGCTACATCGAATCGCTCTCCACCTACGCCAAGCAGTTCCTCGACCGGATGCCCAAGCCCGCGGTGGACCGGCTCGAGGGCCTCGCCCCCGCCGTGGCGATCGAGCAGCGCAATCCGACCGTGTCGAGCCGCTCGACCGTGGGCACGGCCACCGAGGTCTACGACTACCTCCGGCTGCTCTGGGCCCGTCTGGGGAAAACCTGGTGCCGCCTGTGCGGCGCGGCCGTGCGGCGCGACACACCGCAGTCGGCGACGGACCAGATCCTGGCCGAGCTCGCCGCCGGCACCCGGCTCCAGATCGCGTTTCCTCTGGCGCCCAGCGCGCGCGTAACCCACTCGGCCGTGGTCGAGAACCTCCGGGCCCTGGGCTTCGTTCGCCTGGTGGCCGACGGCACCCCGTATCACCTGGACGAGCTGCCCCCGAAGCTCGATCTCACCGACGCCAGCGAGCTGCTGGTGGTGGTGGATCGTTTGACCGCCGCGCCTGACTCCGCCGGCAGGCTCGCCGAATCGCTGGCCGCGTCCTTCGCCGAGGGCGAGGGCATGGCCCTGGCGCTGTACGATGCCGGCAGGCTCCGCTTCACCGAGTTCCCGGCGTGCAGCCGCTGCGATACTCCCGCCGCCACGGTGACGCCCGCACTCTTCTCGTTCAACAACCCGCGCGGCGCCTGCTCCGC
Source organism: Gemmatimonadota bacterium (assembly GCA_041488455.1). Taxonomy (GTDB): domain Bacteria; phylum Gemmatimonadota; class Gemmatimonadetes; order Gemmatimonadales; family GWC2-71-9; genus DASQPE01. Next base: position 23,208 of record JBGPPG010000015.1, on the reverse strand, counting down.
CTGCAACGGGTTCGGGGCGACCCTCGAGTACGACGAATCGCTGATCATTGCCGACCCGTCGAAGAGCCTGGCCCGGGGTGCCATCGACCCCTGGACCAAGCCCCGCTACGAAGGCCGCCGCCGGATCCTCCTCGAGCGCGCCCGGCAGCTGGACGTGGACCCGGCCACGCCCTGGAGCAAGCTCAAGGCCGCCCAGAAGCGGGAGCTGCTCTACGGCAGGAAGGGCCGCTACGTCGGCATCTTCCCTTTCCTCAAGGGGCTCGAGGAGAAGCGCTACAAGCAGTACATCCGGGTCTTCCTCCGGCAGTACCAGCTCGCTCGGACCTGCGCCGCTTGCAAGGGCACCCGCCTCAATCCCGACGCGCTTGCGGTCCGCATCGGCGAGGACACGATCGCGGCCGTGGCCGCGCGCCCCGTGGACGAGGTCCACGCCTGGGTCCAGAGCCTGCCGCTCACGGCCACCGAGCGGCAGATCGGCCAGCTGATCCTCGATCAGCTCGACGCCCGGCTCGGCTTCCTGCGCGACGTCGGCCTGGGTTATCTCGCGCTGGAGCGCCAGACCCGGACACTCTCCGGCGGGGAGGCGCAGCGCATCGCGCTCTCCAACGCGCTGGGCTCCCGCCTGGTGGACTCGCTCTACGTGCTGGACGAGCCGTCCGTGGGCCTCCATCCGCGCGATACCGATCGGCTTCTGGCGCTCCTCCGCCGCCTCCGCAACAACGGCAACACCGTCGTCGTCGTCGAGCACGACCTGGCCGCGATCCGGCAGGCCGACTTCATGCTGGAGCTCGGCCCCGGCTCCGGCGAGCGCGGCGGACGCGTGGTGCACGCGGGGCCGGTGGCCGAGGCCGGAGCGTCGCTCACCGGGCAGTACCTCACCGGCGTCAAGCGGATCGCGGTGCCCAGCGCGCGGCGCCCGGCGGGGCCCCGCTGGCTCAAGGTGCGGGGGGCCGAGCTGCACAACCTCGAGGCGGTGGACGTGGACATCCCGCTCGGGACGCTCACCCTGGTGACCGGCGTGTCCGGCTCGGGTAAGAGCACGCTGGTCTACGACGTGCTCTACCGGAACCTCGAGGCCCGGCTCCACGGCGGCCACTCGGCCAAGTCTCATCTCGGCGAGGAGGTGGGCCGGGTTCGCGCGCTCACAGGGTGGGAGCAGCTGGAGGACGTGCTGCTGGTGGATCAGTCGCCGATCGGGCGGTCGCCGCGGTCGAACCCGGTCACCTACGTCAAGGCCTTCGACGAGATCCGCGAGCTCTTCGCCCAGCAGCCGCTTGCCCGCCAACGGAAGTACAACGCCGCCACCTTCTCGTTCAACCTGCCGGGCGGCCGCTGCGAAACGTGCGAAGGCGCCGGCCACGTCCAGGTCGAGATGGTGTTCCTCGCCGACGTCTTCGTGCCCTGCGAGGCCTGTGGCGCCCGCCGGTTCAAGCCGGCCGTGCTGGAGGTGAAGATTCACGGCCACTCGATCCACGATGTCCTCCAGTGGACGGTGGACGAGGCGATCACGCGGTTCCGCCACCAGCCGCGGCTCGGCGCCGCGCTCTGGCAGCTCCAGCAGGTGGGGCTGGGCTATCTCCGGCTCGGCCAGCCGGCCACGACGCTCTCCGGCGGCGAGGCGCAACGCCTCAAGATCGCCCGCGAGCTCCTGACGGCCGGCAAGCGCGAGGGAAGCAAGCTCTACCTGCTCGACGAGCCGACCACCGGCCTCCACCTCGACGACGTGCGCGTGCTCATCCAGGTGCTGGACCGGCTGGTGGACGCCGGGCATACCGTCGTTGTCATCGAGCACCACCTCGACGTCATCAAGCGCGCCGACTGGATCGTCGACCTCGGACCCGAGGCCGGCGCCGCCGGAGGCCGCGTCGTCGCCCAGGGCACCCCCGAGGAGGTCGCCGAGGTCGCGGCGTCCCACACGGGCCGCTATCTCCGACCGCTGCTGCTGCCGCCGGCCCCCGCGCTCGTCGGATGACCCGGCGGCAGGGGATCGCGGCGCTCGTCTTCATTGCGATCGTCTGGGGCTGCTCGTTCACCATCATCAAGCAGACCCTCGGCGTCGCGTCGCCGCTGGTGTTGCTCGCCCTCCGCTTCACTCTCGCGTCGGTGATCGTGTGGCCGTGGTTCCGGGGGCTGACCCGCAGCGAGCTGGTGGGCGGCGTCGTTCTCGGCCTGCTTTTCTGGGCCGGCTTCGTCTTCCAGACGGTCGGCCTCCAGTACACGACGCCCAGCCGGTCGGCCTTCATCACCGGGCTGAGCACGCCGCTGGTCCCGGTCGCCTACCTCATGGCGTACCGGCGCGCGCCTTCGCTCGCCATTGTGATCGCGGTGATCGTGACAGGGATGGGAATGTATCTGCTCACCCGCCCCGGCGGCATGAGCGAGGGATTGAACCGGGGAGATCTGTTTACGCTCGGCTGCGCGGCGGTCTTCGCCTTCCAGATCGTGGCCGTCGGCCACTACGCGCAGGTGGCACGCCCTACCCGGCTGCTCGCCCTCGAGCTTGGCGTCACCGGCGTGCTCTCCGCGTTCGCAGCCCCGGTGTTCGAGACGCCCAGACTCACGGTCGGGTTGCCCCTTGTCCTGGCGCTTGCGTTCCTGAGCATGACGGCGGCTCTCACCTTCTACCTACAGCTTGGCGCGCAGAAGGTGGTGAGTCCGACGCCGACCGCGATCATCTTCACTCTGGAATCCCTGGCCGCCGCGCTGGCCAGCTGGATCGTGCTCGGCGAGGTCCTCACGGCCACTCAGTGGCTCGGTGGCATCCTGATCCTCGGAGGCGCGGTGCTGCCGTTCCTCGTGCCTGCCGGCGACCGGCTCGGTTTCCGCTCCGTCGGTCGCCCGGAGGCGCCGCCCCCGTCGCTCTAGGCGGCGGAGCCCGGGATCGGGCTCACCGGACCGCCTGCTGCACCAGGCGCCACGCCTCCTCGACATGCTCCCGCTCGGTGCACCGCTGGCCCACGGCCAGCCGGATCGTGTACCGCCCGCCCAGCACCGTGTGGGTGAGAAATACCCGCCCGCTTGCGTTCACCCGGGCCAGCAGCTCCCGGTTCCGCTCGTCGAGCCCGGGGTCGTCCGCCGCGGTGCCCGCCGGCCGGTACCGGAAGCAAACCAGGCCGAGCGGCGCCGGTGCGAGCAGCTCGAAATCGGACGCGGCCGAGACCCACCCGGCGAACTCCCCCGCGAGCGCGATGTGCCGGCGCAGGACCGCGCGCAGGCCCTCGACACCGTAGCTCCGGATCACGAACCAGAGCTTGAGCGCGCGGAACCGCCGCCCGAGCTGGATGCCCCAGTCGCGGAAGTTGGCGACATCCGGGTCGTGCCTCGTGCGCAGGTACTCCGGCGTAATGGTGAACGTGCGGAGCAGGGTGTCCACGTCCCGCACGAAGTACGCGCTCAGGTCGAAGTTCACCAGCATCCATTTGTGCGGGTTGAGCACCAGGCTGTCGGCGTGCTCCACGCCGTCGAGGATCCAGCGCAGCTCGGAGATGATCGCCGCGGACCCCGCCCAGGCCGCGTCCACGTGGAGCCACGCTCCGTGCCGCCGGCAGACCTCCGCGATCGCGGGCAAGGGGTCGATCGCGGTGGATGATGTCGTCCCCACCGTAGCCACCACGCACGCCGGCACCAGTCCCGCCGCCGCGTCCCGCGCCATTGCGTCCGCCAGCGCGTCAGCCCGGAGCGCGTACCGCTCATCCACCGGTATCGCCCGGAGCGCCTCGGCGCCGTACCCCGCCAACTTGACGCCTTTAGCCACCGACGAGTGGGCCTCCGCCGAGGCATACACCCGGAGCCCCCGCCCCGGCTCGACGCCGAGACGCTCGCCCGCGAACCCGCTCGCACGCTCGCGCGCGGAGAGGAGCGCCACCAGCGTCGCCGTGGACGCGGTGTCCTGGATGACCCCGGTGAATCCGGCCGGCAGGTCGAGCATCCGCGACAGCCACCCCATCGTCACCTGCTCCAGCTCGGTGGCGGCGGGGGACGTCTGCCACGACATGCACTGGGCCCCGAGCGTCGCGGTGAGCATCTCGGCGAGGATCGACGGCGGACTGTTGTTGGCGGCGAAGTACGCGAACCACCCCGGGTGATTCCAGTGGGTCATCCCCGGCAGGATCAGCCGCTCGAAGTCGGCCACCACGCGCTCGAACGGCTCGGCCTGGTCGGGTGGGGCGTTCGGGAGCGCGTGACGTATTGCTCCAGGCTTTACCTCCGGCACGACGCGCCGGGTACCAACCTCACCGAGGTAGTCGGCCATCCAGTCCACGAGTCGGTGCCCGTGGGTGCGGAATTGTTCGGGAGTCATGGCGGGGAAGATACAGCGGGTGAAGCGGAGCGGCGGAGCAGTCGAGAGAGGGACAAGCCATAGTCGCCGGGCTCGTGAGGCAGGTGCAGGTCACTTCATGAAATCCTTAAGCATCAAGCATTTAGCCCAGCGCAGAAGCTGACCCGAGGTTCAGGTCAGTAAGATCTCGGCTACGCGCTCGGCAGTTTCGGTCGCTCGCGACCCCGCGCTGTCCGACAGTTCCTTCCTTGAACGGACCTGGCCCGCCCTCACCGCCCATGCGATGTTCACCGGTCCAATCCGACGAGGACGGCGCGTTGACCGAGGCACTGCCCACCCGAGAGACCACCGTGCGCCCCGATGGCCTCTGCTTCGACCCGGCCGAGGCGATTCGCCACCTGTCCGCCGTGGACCCCTCCCTCGGGGTCATCATCGAGCGAAGCCTCCCGTTCTCGGTGCGCCCCACGCGCACCCAGAGCCTCTTCGGGGCGCTGCTCGAGTCGATCGTCTACCAGCAGCTGAGCGGCCGGGCAGCGGAGACGATCCTGAACCGCGTGCTCGCGCTCTACCGGCCGCGCCGGTTTCCTCGGCCCGGCGATCTCCTCGAGACCCCCGAGCCCCGGCTGCGCGCTGCGGGCCTCTCGCGCAACAAGGCGGCCGCGCTCCACGATCTCGCGCGCCATGCGCTCGAGGGTACCGTGCCGTCTCTCGCCCGGGCCCACGCGATGAGCGACGACGAGCTGATCGACCGGCTCACCGCGGTTCGCGGGGTCGGCCGCTGGACGGTCGAGATGATCCTGATCTTCCGGCTGGGGCGCCCGGACGTGCTACCCGTGGCCGACCTGGGCGTCCGCAAGGGCTTCCGCCGCGCGTTCGGCATGCGAGGGCTCCCCGCGGCCGTCACCATGACGCGCCGAGGCGAGCGCTGGCGCCCGTACCGCAGTGTGGCGAGCTGGTATCTCTGGCGGGCCGCGGAGCTGGAGTGATCACGCCCCTTCGGTGAGCAGCCGGGCGGCCTCCTCGATGGCTTCGTGGCTGCCGGAAAGTGCGAGCAGGTCGCCCGCCCGCAGTTGAGTCTTTGCCGTGGGAAAGACCATGGTGTCCTCCCCGCCCCGCGACAGCGCCACCGCGGTGGCTCCCGTGCGGCCCCGCAGGTTCAGCTCGGCCAGTGTGACGCCCGCCGCTACGCTACCGGGTGCCACCCGCACCGGCACCAACGTGCCGAGCCCCGGCAGCAGCTGCTGCACGTGCTCCAGCGTCGCGGCCTCCGCGCCGCGGTGCCGTGGGCCCAGCGCTTCCGCGACCATCTCTGCGCCGGCCTGCATGTGCCCCTGGAGGTTGGTCGCCGTCCGCCAGAACACCACGCCGAGAACGGCCAGCGCCGTCAGGACGATCACGATGCCCTGGTAGCGCGGCAGGAACGGTTGCGTCACCGCCAGCAGCGGCACCCCTACCATCATCACGATGGCGATCTGGAGCGTCACGACGAACGCACGCCTGGGCGCGTCCGCCGGGTCCATCGCGCCCGCTCCCCGGCTCGGCAGTGCCAGATCGGCCAGCGCGTTGCCCAGCCGGCGCGACGAGCGGACCATTCCGACCGCAAAGGGTGCGGCGCAGGCCGCCGCGGCCGCGAGCACCATCCAACGCCCCGTCTCCGCAGGCACGCCCGCCTGCTCGCTCAGCGCGGCCAGGAGCCGGGGCAGGTTGACCGACGCCCCGATGATGATCCCCGCGACCAGTACGGCGTCCAGCAGGACGAGGCGCGCCGCACGGCGGACCGGAGTCCACGGCGTGCTGCGCTCGGGCGCCTCGCGCACCAGCTCGACCCATGAGCCGTACAGCGTGACGAACGTCTGGAGCGACCGGGGCAACCGCCGGTCCACGTAGAGGGCCAGGGGCTCGGACGCCCGCACCAGCCACGGAGAGGCGAACGCCGAGATGACCGACACCGCCGCGGCAATGTGAGGGAGCGTCGCGGCGTCGCCGCCGAGCCCCGCCCCGATGCCCGCGATGATGAATGCGAACTCCCCCGTCTGGGCGACGCTCATGCCCGCCCGGAGGCTGAGCCGGGTGCCGTGTCCCGTGAGGAACGCACCCACGCCGACGCCCAGCGTCTTCCCGACGATGAGCACCACCACGAGCACGGCGATCACCGGCCAGTGCTCCAGCGCGATCTTCGGATCGAGCAGCATGCCCACGGCGACGAAGAAGATGGCCCCGAACATGTCGCGAAGCGGACGCACCAGCTGCTCGACGACTCGGCCTGCACCCGACTCGTAGACCAGCGACCCGGCCAGGAACGCCCCCAGCGCGATCGAGTAACCGGCGGAAAGCGCCAGCAGCGCGGCGGCGAAGCAGAGCCCCACACTCGCGACGAGAGTGGTTTCCGGGCGGCGAAGCCGCGCAACCGCGCGCATCGAGGGCGGGACCACCAGGAGACCGAGCGCCAGGGCGCCGGCCAGGAACGCGAGGAGCCGGCCTGCGGTGCGCGCCAGATCCGCGCCCGTGAGCTCGTTGCCGCTCGCGAGCGTCGTGACGCCGGTGATCAGCAGGATCGCCGCCAGGTCCTCGACCACCATGATGGAGAGGACCAGCTCCCGGAGCGGGCCTTCCACCTTCAGCTCGGCGAACACGTTCGCGGCGATCATGGTGCTCGAGATCGCCACGATCGCGCCCGCGAGCACACTCACCGCCGGGCTCCAGCCGAACAGCTGCCCCACGAGCGAGCCGGCGGTGAGCAAGAGCCCGACTTCGAGCAGCACGACCAGGCCGACGCGCGGCCCGATCCGGGCCAGCCGCCGCAGGCTGAACTCGAGCCCGATCGAGAACATGAGCAGCACGACACCGAGCTGCGCCAGGGTCTGCACGGTCTCGACGTCGGCCACCAGCGGGATGGGGACGTGCGGGCCGACCACGAGCCCGGCGATGATGTACCCCGGGACCGCCGGTAGCCGGAGCCGCTGGAACAGCACCGACGTCACCGCGGCCACGCAGAGGACGACCGCCAGATCTCGCAGGAACCCCTGTGATTCCATTGTGCCTCTGGAGCCGGATGGGAAGGGAGCGGGCGGTACCTCGGGCCCCGCCGCCCTTATAGTTTACGGCAAGCAAGGAGGTCTGGCATGACGATACGCGCAAACGTGGCGGTCATGGAGCCAAGTGCCGAAGCGGTACAGGCGACGCGGGAGCGTCTCCGCGCACTCGGTTTCCTGCTCACCGACGACGCCACCCGGGATCTTCTCCGCACCGTCCTCGGCATCGAATCGGCACGGCTCGATCGGCGCGCCCGCGAGGCGGCCACGGCTTGCCTGCACAGCATTCAGGAGGCGGCGCGTGAGGCACTCGCAATTCTTACCCAGGGCCCGACCTCGGTCACGGCCCCGATACCCGCGGTAAGCGCCCCCGCGCCAAAGGTGCCCCCCGCACCTAAACGGGACCAGCCGGTGAACCTCGCGGAGATGGTCCGCAAGCGCCTGGGCGACGATGTCCCGCGGGACGATCCCGCCTCCCGCCCGCACGAGCCGCCAGTCCCGCCCCCAGCCGCTGCGCCCCCGGCGGCGGCAAACCGGGTCCCCGTCGAGCCGCGCCGGCCGGTCTTCAAGCGGCCCCGGGGGCGCTGACCCTACCCCTGTTGCCGAACGGGTCGCCCGATCTTGCGAGGCGCCCCGGCTGCGCCGCATGTTGGGGTGGGGGGTCCTTCTATGGAAGCAACCATCATCTCGGTAGGGCTCTATTTCTGCTTCGCGCTGCTCGTGGCGGGGGCGTATCTGGCCTTTCCCGCTGAGCCACGGGTCGTGAGCCGGCACTGGGCCGGTGTGCTCCCGGGCGACACGGTGGTCGTCCACGGTGAGTCGCGGGAGGTAGTCGAGATCGACTTCGACCACGACACGGTGCGGCTCAACCGGCCGTTCGACTTCCCGCCGCAGCCCGGTGACTGGGTGGTCGTCCGGCACGCGCACGCCTGAGCTTCGGCCGGTCGGGGGTAGTAGAGCGGAACGGGGGCGCCTTGAAGGCGCCCCCGTTCGCATCTCCCGCGTCTGCATCCACCATCAGAGGTGTCGGGCGGCGGCTCCGGGGAACACCCCCGCGGTTTCGGGGGCGGGATCGATTCGCGGTGGGACCGGTCTTGCCGGCTCTGGCGGCCGCGGCGGCAGGTCGTCGTACTGCGCGGTAAGCTCCTCGCCTGCCACCCGCGCCTGCACCCGCTGCATGACCATCTGCGCGACGCTCGCGGGCAGGTTGAACTCCCTGAGATACCGGTCGGTCGCCGTGTTCACCGGCATCGCCCCTCTGAGCAGCTGGGTGAAGCCGATGGCGTTCTCGACGTGCGTCGCGACGATCGCCTCCGCGGCCCGGGCACCCACCATGCGCGCGAGCTCCAGCGTCTTGTCGTGATAGCGACGGCGGTAGCGCTGCTGCTCCAGGATCAGATCGAGGCGGAACCGCTGCCATCCGGTCAGCACCGGCAGCGGGGTGAAGGGCGGGAGCGACTCGAGATCGAGTGCCACGAGGGTGCGGAAGCGCACCGGCTCCTGCATCGGCTCCGGTACCGTGGTGACCTGGAAGTAGAGATCCAGCCCGTCCAGCACCCCCACGCGCGGCGCGAACTCGCACACGAACTGGAGCGCTTGGTCGGTGTGGGTGTCGATCAAAGCTTCCCACGCCGCCGCGTAGATAATGCGGGCCTTGAGGTGCAACGCGTCGGGGATTCGACGCAGCGACATCTGGCTGGGCACCGTCATGAGCGGGCGACTCCGGGTATGTCGAGCAGCGGGGCGGCCGCACGCGTGATCGGACCCTCTGCCTAGCGCAATAATCAGTCCCCCGCCAGCCCTGGTGACAGGGCCCAACGGGGGACCGGGCGCAAGCCACCACCAAGTGTCCAACACGCTGTCGAACAACAGGTTGGAAGTTGCGTGAAAACCGGCTCACGGCTGACCGCTTCGGCCGGGACGCCCCGTCGCAGATGGCGCCCGTGGCAATACGCCTAGGGATTGGCAGAGACCTCGGAGCCCCGCAGAGCCGCTAGGGCCCGCAGCGCCAGGTTGCCTGCTCGGCCGCGTACCCGATCCGCGGCAGCAGCTGCTCGGCGATCAGCACGATCCCCCAGAACACCAGCATGAGCGAGAGGACGTGGGGCACGCCGCTGCGCATTCTCCAGGATGAGAGCGCGATCCACCCACCCGCGACCACGACCATCGCCGTCGCGCTGAGATAGCCTGCCAGCGGCAAGTCGCATCCATGGGGATACGGCCACTGCGTCATCACCACGCCGAGCGCGACGCCGAGAACCAGGCGCGCCCAGAGCCCGACGAGGTCGGCCTGGGTCGGGGGCTCCGTCGAGCGGGCGACGCCGACGAAGCGCCGCTTGCCCGAGCTCGTGAGCGGCAGCGCCCCGTTCTCGCGTTCCGGTCCGGCACCAGCGCGCGCGAGCTGCGCCAGCAACCGGTCCACCTCTCGCGTCATCGGATCCGGCCGGGGGCCGGTAGGAGTCTTCGGCATGCATCGGCTCGCGAGCTTGCGGGAGCATGTTGAGGGAGGTCCACCGAGGCGGCCGCACGTGTCGTACCAGCCTCGGCGCAGTGCGGTTAAGCGGGCTTGGCGTTGTCAATTATCGCCGCGCCCCGCTGCAGAGCGGCGTCCTCGAAGCTTTGCACCGCGACGCAATTCGCCCAGCCGCTGGCAGGGCGCGCGCTGCAAGCTCCTGCGCTAGCGGCGTCCGATCCGCCGAGGCATTGCTGGCTGTGCCGGTCTGGACGCCCTACGGGAGCCGGAGTCGCTGGGCCGGCAATGGCGGAGCGACGAGGTCAGCCGTAGGATTGCGTGAGAGGGCTCGCGTACGGACGGCAGACATGGGGAAGAAACGGGGACTTCGAGTCGCGGCGATCGCCGCCGCCGGGGGGCTCCTCGGCGGCGCCGCCGCCGCGGTCGCCCTCGGCACAGTGCTGTGGCATCGAGCGACGGCGAGAACCGTCAGGCGCCTTCGCATTGACAGCGACGTCCTCGAACCAGCGGTGTTCTCCCCCAAGGAGCTTCGGGAGTTGCCCGATCCCGTGGCGAGCTACTTCACGTTCGCGTTGACGACGGGCCAGCCGTTCTTCCGCCGAGCCCGCGTCGACCAAGCTGGGAGGTTCCGCACAGGGGACGGGAACGCTCCGTGGCGCCCCTTCACTGCCGTTGAGCATTTCAGCATGGTACCGCCCGGCTTCGTCTGGGACGCCCGGATTCGGATGGCGCCCCTGGTCGTGGTGCGCGTTAGGGACGGCTACGTCGGCGGCTCAGGCGCGGTGCTCGGCAAACTCGCGGCCCTCGTCACGGTCGCCGATCAACACGGGCGTCCGGGACTCAATGCGGGGGCGCTTCACCGCTACTTGGCCGAGGCGGTTTGGTTTCCCACGGCGCTCCTGCCGCGCGCAGGTGTGGTATGGGACGCCGTGGACGCGCGCACCGCCCGCGCCACCGTTTCCGACCATGCCACCTCGGTATCGCTCGAGTTTCAGTTCGGCCCGAAGGGGGAGATCGTGAGTGCCTACACGCCTACGCGGTACCGCGAGGTGAATGGCGCCGACGTGCCGACCCCGTGGCGCTGTGAGTATCGGCGGTATGCGCCCGTCCACGGTGTGATGGTGCCCCTGGAAGGCGAGGTCGCGTGGGAGCTATCGGAGGGGCGACTGCCCTACTGGCACGGTCGCGTGCTCGACGTTGAATACGACGGCGACCTGTAGCGCTGCCAACGCGCCGCCGCCGTCAACGGAGGCTCAACCGGGCTCGACCGGTTCGCTGTCGCCTGGAGGGTTCGACGTGTCCATCGCTGCCGGGATCCCCAGCACTTGCAGCACGACGCGCGCGAGCGCCGTCGGGTCACCGCGCGGCACCACGGCGACGGCACCACCAAAGAGCGGCCGAGCAGCTCCCCGCCTCCCTTGCTCGATCCCGGCCGGCGTGCCGGCGCTAGTCCCCAGCAAGGCGATTGGCGTCTCGGGCGCCGCCTGCTGGAACGACGGAAGCATCCATTCCGGGGCGCCCTCCACAAGCGTCAGGTCCAGCAGCACGAGCCGGAACCGGCACACAGCAAGCACGCGTACCGCCGTCTCCACTGCGGGTTCATGCCAGAGCCAGACGCGCGCCCCGAGGCTGCGCTCCAAGGTGCCATACACGGTGTTCGCGATCCCCACCTCGGGCGTGATCAGCAGCAGGCTCGCTGGGACCCGGCGTTCCACACCGTGATAGGCAAAGCGAAGGGCCGCGGGCGTGCGAGCCATGTCGCAAAATAGCCCCCGCGTGACGCAAAGGCGCCCTAGCAGTCGGTGACGCGGATACCCACCTTAGGGTGATCCTCAGGCCCACCGTGACTCCGAACGAGCGAGGCGCTCATGACCACCACGGCTCTGGCCGCGCCACCCCTCCGCCAGGTCACGGCGGAGGTCCTGACACCGGTCGGCTGGATGAGCGGCACCTTCCGGGTGCCGCCGCAACAGCCCTTTGTCGACTTCCTCACCCTCGGCACTCTCGGGGTTCACATCCTCAAGTTCACTCGTGTGCGGGTGCCGAACGAGTCGGACCCCGTCCCGTTCGTGGCGCTCCGGCGGGAGTCAGTGATCCTGGTCGTGCCCACGTTGAGCAAAGACCTGATCGAGACGGCGGACGGGGGCAGCTTCACGAGGGCCCGGGAGGTGGCCTGTCTGTTGCCGGTCGGCGTGCTCCGGGGCACGCTGGACGTGCTGGCCAACATCCGGCTGTCCGATGATCTCGAGCGCCGGGCTCATCTGATAGTCCTGCGCCGCTGCGTGCTGGCGCCCTACGGGCGCGCGCTGAATGACCCAGCGGCCCGGGCGCTGCCCATCGCCATTGTGAATCTCAGCCAGGCGGTCGGAATCTCGGAAATGCAGTAAGTGTGGCGGTGGGCCTAAGAGCGACACTAGCCCCGGCATCTCCCGGGCACCATTTGTCCCAGGTGCATGCTACCTGGTGCCCCTAGCTATCGAGCGGCTCTTGCCCCTGCGGCCTGCCTCACTGGACCACGATGATTCCGGTGCTCCCCTGCGGGTTGTCGGCATCTACGTAGTGGTAGGTGCCGGGTGTGCCGAACGTCACACTGACCGTCGAGAAATCGCTGAAGAACCCGAACTCGGCCGTCGTCGTGAATGAGGGAGTCCCGACCGAACCGACGCTGTGCAGGTCGTAGTCGAATGGATCGAGAAACCAGACCACCGTCTGCCCAGCCGGGATCGTGTCAACCGCAGGCCTCGAGGAATTGTTTTGCCGGCTGATGAAGACTTGGTTCCGAAGCACGACGTTGAAGGCCGGCGGGCCGACCGTAACCGCAAACGTGGCCGATGGGCCGCCACCGACGACCGCCGCACGCAGCGCGCCCCCGCCCTGGGTTCCCGTGGGTCGGACGTGCGCCGTGCTGGCGCCCGAGCCATCGATCGGAATGACCCCAACCCCTTCGATAATCGTGATGGGTCCGTGGTCGACACTCCAGGTGACCTGTCCTGCGGCCGAGTTTCCGTATTGGTCGATGACCGCCGCGCTCAGGTCGAAGGAAAATCGGGCGTTGACCGGGACGACCTGGCCGTCGCCTCCCTTGCGAAGGGACGCGGCCGGCCCCGCGACCGCCGTGGCATGGAAGGTGGTCGAGCCCACGAACGCCTGGAGGGCGGCCGTCGCCTGTCGGTCTCCGGCCAAGGAGTCGAGCGTCCACGTCGTGGTCGCAATCCCGTCGGCATCCGTGACGCTCGTCGCGGGCGTGAGTGCGCCGGCTTCGGTATGCCACACCACCGCCGTTCCGGGCCGCGGATTGTGAGAGAAATCCAGCACCAGCACGCGCAGCAGGTGCGGCAGCGCGGTTTTCACGATCACTGTCTGAAAGTTGCCATTGTCGGTCGGCGTCGGGGCGATCGTCACGACTGAGAGCGGCGGTCCGGTCTGGTTATCCCCGCTGCAACCGGCACCCAGCACCGCCAGTCCCACGAGCAGCCGCGTGCGTCGCATGATCGTACTCTCTTTCATTGAAAGGCCGTGTACGCCCATGCCGACCGCGACGTCAGATCAAGCGTTGGTTTGACCAGGAAAACCGAAAAAGCCCCGACTCTCGCCGGGGCGCCTCTGTTTCGGAAAGTTGGTGGGAGACCATGAGAGCGTACCGCCCGGTAGGGGATCCGTCAAGCAAGGTAGTGGGTCACTGACCCACTACCGTCAAGCAACCTGCGCCGGAAAGCCTTTGAGCCCGGCCCGCCCAAGCCAAAGGAATGGCAAGGACCAGAAGCTGGGTCACGAGGAACGGGGGTTCCTTCTGCGTCGGCGCGGCGGCGATCAGCGCCGGGAGTCGGGTGAAGAGCTGCACGACGAGGACGAAGACGTTGAGCTAGAGCGCGAGCACCGCTCCGACCACGTACACCCCGCGCCAGGCCCCGGCCAGGTGCTTCACGTAGGCCTGAATGGGAGGCGGGTAAGCACCCGGGGTGGGGTCATCCAGGCCGCACCGATCCGTGGTTCATGCCAGAGCTCAGGGCCCGGCATCGAACACGAGCCGCATGCGGTTCACAGCCGGGCCCAACGTCACCCTGCCGGGGCGCGCGGCCACCATTCCGGACGGTTCGACCCGTATGAAGCGCCAGCGCGCGGGCGTCGAGAGCGTCAGCCCGTCGACCGCGGACGGGAGCGTCACCGTAACCACGCGTTGGTCCCCATTGCGGGCCACGTCCACCCCGGCGGCGTTGCGGGCAGCCCAGAACCGGCCGAACTCGTCGAGAGTGCCGAACCACGCCCGATCCTTCACTGCCGTGCAGAAGCCCCGCTCGAAGCCGAGCTTGGGCTCCACCACGTTCGAGTGGATCAGCAGCACCATCAGCCCCCCGTACCGGCGCAGGTGATCCGCCAGCTCGAGCGCCGCTGGCAGCCGGGACGCCAGCGCCGGCGGAGCTTCGTCCTCGATCGTGACGGGGAATTCGAAGATGGGCGTCTCCGCAGTGGGGCCGTGGTGGTACTCGAGCTGAAACGGGAGGTGGGTCAGCGAGTTGTTCGCGGTGGCCGACGAGCTGAACCGATAGCCACTGGCCTCCAGCGCTTCCGGGAGCGACTCGGGATTACGGAGGTGGCCCGGCCGGAATGCATCGATTGGGAGCCCGGTGAAACGCTCGAGCAGGAACTTGCTCACCCGAAGCTCCCCCAGGACCGACGCCCCGCTGACGGTCGTCTCACCGGTCACTCGCGGCTGATAAGTGGGATAGATCTCGTCGCCGGATCCCATCGGCATATGGTTGAATTCGCGCGAGTGCGAGACAGTGTGGCTGGCGATCTGCACCCCGAGCGAGTCCAGGATTTGGAGGTGCTCGATGGCGGCCTGGTCGAAGAAGGCGTTGTCGTTCCAGTCACGCAGGTACTTCGTCTGGATGAAGTAGGTCGCAGGGATGCCCATGGCCCGCTCGGCACGGGCGTACTCGACGGCGTGCTCGAGAGAGTACCGGTAGTCGATGTCGTGAGTCACGAGCACGCTGATCTCGCGTCCCTGCGGCACGGTGCCGAGGGTGACTGCGTCGGGCTCGCCCTGGGCGTACATCGCCTGCAGGAGGCGCAAATACACGTCCAGCGTCGGCTCGTAGGCGTTGACGTAACTCCGCGCAATGAACTCGTCACGGTTGTTCTGCCCGATGAGGAGCAACTCGCCCACGTCGACTCCGAACGCATAGGCGGCCCCCCCGGAGTCGAGCTCTCGCCGCGTGATGGCCGCCGTTCCATCGTCGTAGGTCGCGAGCGGTGGCTCGGCGGGCGCGGTGTAGCCGTAGCTGCCCAGTGAGCCGCGATGAGGCCCGTTGCCGAGGGGGAGCCGGCGCTCCTGCGGATCCTCGAACCGAGCCGTGAGCGGCAGGTCTGGGTTGAGGCGCACCTCCACGCGAGCGCGGGACGGCACGACGTTGCTGAACCCGAACAGCTCGTTGAGGCCCCCACCGAGCACATTGGTGGCGATCAGCGTTCCACCCGCGCGCGGGTGCCGCGCGAGTGCAGCCAACGCCTCGGGGGAAAGCACGCTGCCCGAAAGCGTCGGGTAGACCAGGACCACCCGGTGCTCCAGCGCCGCGCGGAAGTCCCGCGTGATGAGGAACGGAATGCCGATGGACTTGAGTCCGTGCGCGAGCCCGAGCCATGCCGAAGCCGTGTCCGTAAGCAGAACGGCGAGCCGGGTCCGGCCGCCGGCCGCGTACGAGGTCCACGGCGTGGGCGCCTTCGCCGGGACGACTGTCGCGGTCGCCGGCCCGGTGAGGCCCGGAAATGCAATCCCGTCCCCCTCAATCGAGGCGGGCCGCGCCTCTTGGCAGGCCACGAGCAGGCATGCGGCGGCCAGGGCCCGGCCCGTCCGGAGCGCCCACGCGATATCGCGCGCGCGTGACTCAAAGGATTCAGTTCTAGTCGCCACAGCTCGTTGCCTCGCTCGGGAAGGCGCTTCTATCCGCTGCGCCGTCAGTCGGCGCTGTGCAGCACTGCGCGGCGGGTCATCACGCCCCAGCGGCTCTCGCTTCCCCGCACCCGCTTGATCAGACCCGACAAGCGCCACCACGCGTTCATTTGCCGGTAGCCGAAGTTCTCGACGACCGACGCGCCAAGGAGAAGGAACAGGTCTCTCCACCTCGGGTAGACGTGGAACGCAACGTCGTCCAGGAGGACGGTAACCACGGAAAGCAAGATCCCGAGCCCGAATGCAGCGGCGAGGAGGAGCAGAGCGAAGTGGGTCGAGAACCATCCCATGACGAACGCCACGCCGGCGAGCGCGTAGCCCACAACCTCGATCGCCGGGCCGATCCACTCGAAGAGGATGGTGACCGGCATGGCGATCCATCCCGCCGCGCCGCCGCCGCGGCTGGCGAAGAGCGACGCGTTCATCGCGAGGCTGTCGCCGAGGCCGCGCTGCCACCGCACCCGTTGGCTCCGCAGCACGCGCACCGATTCGGGCACCTCCGTCCAGCAGGTCGCCTCGGGTACCTGCACGATCCGATATCGCCGTCCCGCCTCGCGCTGAAGTCGGTGCAGCCGCACGACGAGCTCCATGTCCTCGCCGATCGTGCTGGTGCGATAGCCTCCGGCGGCGACGACGGTCTCCTTGTGAAAGACCCCGAAGGCGCCGGAGATCACGAGCATGCCGTTGATCTGCGACCACCCCAGCCGCCCGAATAGGAACGAACGCATGTACTCCACGACCTGCAAGAGCGCCAGCGGGCTCCGCGGCAGGCCGGTCTGGGTTAGGAATCCACCTTGCACCCGGCAGCCGTTTGCCGGCCGCACCGTTCCGCCGGCGGCGATCACGGTGGGATCGTCGAGGAACGGCTTGACGATGCGGTCGAGGCTGTCGCGCTGCAGGATCGAATCGGCGTCCAGGCTGCAGAACAGCGGATAGCGGGCCGCGTTGACCCCGGCGTTGAGGGCGTCAGCCTTGCCACCGTTCTCCTTGTCCAACACCCGGAGATTCGGGTGTGCCGGGGCCCGATACACCATCCGGATTGGCTTGACCGGGAGCCGCAGCCGATATGCCTCCGGGAACGGCACGAGCGCGAATTCGCGGATCAACGTCTCCAGCGTCGCGTCGATCGAGCCGTCGTTGACGACGATGATCTCGTAGGCCGGATACTCGAGCTGCAGCAGCGAGCGCAGCGATGCCGCGATGTTGGCCGCCTCGTTGTAGGCGGGCACCACGATCGTTACCGGTTGCTCGAAGCCGGAACGGATCCGAGGAAACCGGTCGAGTGTCGCGTCCTCCAGCTCCGCCCGGAGGCGAAGGGCCGCCAGCACGAGCAGCGACACATAGCAGGCCTGCAGCGCGAGGAAGTACGCCAGGAACCCCCACTCCACGCCCATCACCACGTCGCGCAGGATCATGCCCGCTGCCGCTCCGCCGTCACGTGGGCGATCATGTCGCGCGCGAAGGGATTTGGATGCTCCGCAGCGATCCGGTGCAGCTCTCGCGTTCCGATGGCGGGCAGTGAGGCGATCGCCTGCGCGGCTCGGTATCGGACCCACCAGGCGGGATCCCCGACAAGGGGGACGAGCGCGGGTACGTCGGCCTCCGTGCCGAGCCGCCCCAACGTCCGCGCCGCCTCGCTCCGCACGGGCCAGTCGGGGTGAGCGAGAAACGGGCGCACTAGCTCCGCGTCCTCGGCGCTCGACAGGACGTGGAGGCACGCCCGGATGAGCCCGGCGTCTTGAGTGCCCTTGATGAGCCTTCGCACGTGCGGCGCGACCAGGGCGCTCGGCGCCAGGACCATATAGCGGACCAGCTGAGCAGCCCGCTCCGGGCTTGCTTCAACTGCCGCCCGGGTGAGGGGCTCGACGATCGCGTCCGGACCCGCGTCCTGGAGCAGTGCCGCGACACGCGATGGCGGCCAGTCCCCGCGAACGGCGATGAGCGGCATGACCGCTGCCAGCCCCCGCTCGACGTCGATGTGTACGAGTGCGCGGGCCGCCGCGAGCGACTCGACCGAGTGCCGAGAATCGGCCGTCGAGCGGAGCTCGTCCCACGCTGCCCGCTCGCGGAGATACCCCAACCCGGCAATGCCCACGAGCCGCCGCCACCGGCCCCGACTCCGCGCCATGCGCCGGGCCAGCCGATCGAATCCGGCTCGCCGGCCTACCTCGTCGAGGCGCCCGGTGGCCTCGCCCCTCAGGCATTCGCGGAGGTAGATCCAGGTGCAGAGGATGTCCGCCGCAAACCGCCTGGGAAGCGGAGGCAGCGGTTCTCCCGGCGATGCCAGGCTCCGGATCAGCATCGATTGCCAGGCGGCCGTGAGCGTGTCCCGCCGGCGCCGGCGCAGTTGGTATCCCAGCCGCAGAACCAGTAGCAGCGCCGTAAACGCGGCGATGAGGGCCGCCCCCGCGAGGGCGACGTCGATTACAGTGCGGCCATAGAGATCAGAGACGCCGTCGAAGGCCGGCACGAGTTCCGATCCGGTTGTAGGCGTTGCCCTCCGAAGCCCAGGTCACGTCAGCCGTGATTGCCCAGGCCGCATTTAGCCAGTGGCGCGCCGATACACCCACCGAGCGCGTGGCGAGCGTGACCACCTGTGCGCCCTGCCCTTCGATCTCCCGACCGAGCGCGAGCGACAGGCCGAGCCGGCTCTGTTGGTCGTCGCCGTAGTAGCGGTCCAGCGCCAGGCGGTTGCTCACCACGAGCGCCTGGCCGTCGAGCTTGGCGAGATAGGCGGTGTAGCCCGCCCGGTAGTTGCCCCAGTAGCGCTCGACCGTCGCTGTTCCAAGCGTAGTGCCGACCGTCGTGTAGTCGGTTCGCGCCAGACCGCCGTGCAGCACCCATCCTCCGCTCAACACGCGAGCAGCATCCATCCCGACGCTCCAGGTCGGCAACACCTCGTGCGTGGGACTGGCGGAGGCTTCGGTTGTCAGGACCCAGCGCGGGCCGAGCCGGAAGGCAACGCCGCCCAGCGCTTGCACGTCGCTCAGCGCGAAGCGGTCGGTCGCGAGGATCGTACCGTACGCCGACCCCCAAGACCGGCCCGGGGCGTCGAGGCTCAGCGATCCGGTCCGCCACGCCGGAAGCCCGGCCGTGAGGTGCTCATAGCCCGCCGCGGCCTCGAGCTCGAGTGGCGGAGCCGGGGTGAGAGCAGGGTCCAGCTGTTGCGCACCGAGAGACCGCGGCAACAGCACCCAGGCCGCGGCCGCCAGCAGGGCGAGTCTCATGGCGTCCTCGGCGCGCGAGCGGCGCGCCGCACTCTTGCGACCAGCTCCTCCGGTCGGAACGGCTTCACGACATAGTCGTCGGCGCCGGCGTCGAGCGCGCACACGATGCTCTCCTCGTCCGTTTGAGCGGAGAGCACCACGATCGGTACAGCCGCCCACGGCTCGTGAGCGCGCATGTGCGCGATGACCTCCGACCCCGCCCGGTAGGGCAACATCATGTCGAGCACGACGAGCCCCGGCGGGGGCGACGTACCGTTGATGAGAGTGAACACCTGGCGACCGTCGCCAACCACCGTCACCACGTAGCCTTGGCGCTCCAGCAGGAACCTGAGCAACGCGGACATCGATGGATCGTCCTCGACTACGAGGACCTGGAGAGGCCGGGTCTCCGCGTCGGGGATGCCATCTCCGGCGGGGGCCGGTGACTCGGTCACGCCCACTGGCATGCAGGAGGCCGCTGTTGGCGCGGATGGGGTTGCCGGATCCGGCAACCGCCCTGAACCGTAAGCATATGAATTCCAGTGGTTTGGCTGTTTAAGGGCCGGGCGCGGAAGGCAAATGAAGCAAGTTGCGTGCAGGCGGGTGCGGGTGACGGCTGGCGCCGTCGTCGCTAGGGGGACTCAAGAATGACTGGCGTCGGAATCGTCAGGCCATTCAGCGACTGGAGAAACGGGAACAGCGTGAGCGTATCACCGATGAGCGACCCAACGGCTTCCAAAGCGAGAGTGGACCCCCCGCTTGGCGGTGCGATCCGCTGCTGTCGAAGTACGCGGTGAAGCCCCGCAGGGCAACATTGCAGGAGTCGCCCCGCGGCGACCCGGTGCCATAGTCCGCCGTGGAGGCGAAGCAGGAGAGGTTCGAGGTCCACTCGCTGTCGACCGCCACGAGTGTGTACGGTGCCGGAACACTGGACGGCTCCGTACTGCACCCGGTGACGGCGACAGCAAGGGCGAGCAGCGCCGAGGCGATCCGGACGCCGGTCGCCGAATCCGCGGGCAATGCCCGGTGCATGAGGTGCTCTGGGAAATGGTGTTGCCGGAGAGTCTACGACGTGCGGCGCCATTCGGCGAGTGGCTTGACAAGACTGAATACGAGCGGCCGCGCGGAATCGAGTCGCCACATCGACTCACCCGACGAGCAGTGCGTCAGCCGAATAGCGCTTGTATCCGCAGGAGTTTGAATCGGGCGCCGAGATGCGACACCGTGAGCCGGGCATCGCGTAGCGGCCGGACTAGGGGAACTCCCGAGGCAGGACTCGAACCTGCGACCCGCTGATTAACAGTCAGCTGCTCTACCAACTGAGCTACTCGGGATCACGCCGGCGGCGCCGGCAGGGAAGAAATTACCGACGCCCCTAGGCCCAAGCAACGGGCGTGCCCTACTTCCCTACCGAATCACCCACCGCCACGGGCCACCCACCGCCGAGCGCCTTGTAGAGCTGCACCGCCGCCGCCAGCTGCTGCCGCTGGGCCTGCGCCAGCGCCAGCTCCGCGGCGAAGAGGTTCCGCTGGGAATCGAGCACCTCCAGATAGCTCGAGATGCCGTTCTGGTAGCGACGGTCCGCGAGCCGGTACGCGCTCCGGAGCGCCTCGGTCTGCCGTTCCTGGGCCGCGGTCACGTCCCGCGAAGCCCGGACTCCCACGAGCGCGTCGTTCACCTCCTGCAGCGCCAGCAGCACCGTTTGCTCGTAGCCGTAGCGGGCCTGCTCCGCCCGCGCCCGCGCCACGTCAACCTGCTTGCCGACCTGGCCGCCGGTGAAGATCGGAATCGAGACGCCGCCCAGCAGCTGGTAGATCTCGGTCGAGCCCTTGAAGAGGTTCGAGAAGTCCTGGCTCTGCGTTCCGTACTGGCCGGTCAGGGTGATCGTCGGCATCAACGCCCCCTTCGCGACGCCGATCCGCGCCAGCGCGGCATGCAGCTGCTGCTCCGCCTGACGTACGTCCGGCCGCCGGTCGATCAGCGACGCAGGCAGCCCGGCGGGAATCGCCAGCGGCGCGAGCGTCTCCGTGAGACCCTGACCCCGCGGGACCGCGCCGGGGTTCCGGCCCACCAGCACGCTGAGCTGGTTCTCCTTCTGGGCGATCTGTCGCTCGAAGTCCGCGACCCTCGCCGCCGGGTTCGCGACCTCGGACTCGAACTGGCGCACGTCCAGCTCCGAGATGATGCCCTGGTCGAAGCGCCGCCGCGCGAGCCGGAGCGTCTCCTCGTTGGATGCCAGCGTGCGCTTCGAGATCTCGAGATCCAGATCCAGCTCCCGCAGCTCGAGATACGCGGTCGCGACGTCGCTCACCAGCGACAGGATCACCGCCCGCCGGCTCTCCTCCCGGGAGAGCAGGTCCGCCCGCGCCGCCTCGGTCGCTCGCCGGATTCGGCCCCAGAAATCCACCTCCCACTGGAGGTTGGCCGTCGCCGTCACCACGTCGAACTTGGCGGCGCCCAAGGATCCTATGACGATCTTCTCGGTGCCGCCCGCCCCGTTCAGGTCGAGCCGGGGGAACAAGGCCCCACGGGTGGCGCCGTACTGCGCCCGGAACTCGTCGATCGACGCCAGCGCCACCCGCACGTCGCGGTTCTGCTGGAGCGCCGTCTCGACCAGCTTCCGCAGCTCGGGGTCACGGAGCAGATCGAACCAGTCCAGGTTCGCCACCGAGTCGAGCGACACCGTCGGCTGCGGCAGAGTGGACTCTCCGCTCGAGCGGAGCGAGTCGTAGAACGGCCGGAGTGAGTCGGCCGTGGCCGACGGCGGGCGCCAGGCCTCGGGCACCCCCAGGTCGGGACGATGGTATGACGGACCGACCGCGCACGCGGCCGCCAGCCATGCGGCGAGGACTACGGGGAAGCGCCGCATGTCAGTGCTCCTCGTCGGCCCCGGGCACCGCGCCCGCACCGGCTGGCGCGGGCAGCTCCGCCGTAACGCCACGGAGACCGCGGAGACCGCTCTCGCTCAGTGCACGGATCACCTCGAAGAAGAGCGGGATGAAGAACACGCCGATCGTGGTGGCGAACAGCATCCCGAAGAACACGCCGGTGCCGATCGAGTGCCGGCTCGCGGCACCCGCGCCCGACGCTACCACGAGGGGCACGACGCCCAGGATGAAAGCGAAGGAGGTCATGAGGATCGGGCGGAGCCGTTCCCGGCCGGCCTGCATGGCCGCCTCGCGGATGGAGAGCCCCTTGGCCCGCAGCTCGTTGCCGAACTCCACGATCAGGATGGCGTTCTTCGCCGCCAGGCCCACCACCACAACCATCCCGATCTGAAAGTAGACGTCGTTCGGCATCCCCCGGAGCCAGACGCCCAGCAACGCGCCGAAGATGCCGAACGGCACGCCCAGCATCACGGCGAAGGGGATGGACCAGCTCTCGTATTGCGCCGCGAGCACCAGGAAAACCATGATGATGCCGAGCACGAAGACCAGCGTCCCCTGCCCGCTCGAGGCCCGCTCTTGGAACGACTGCCCGCTGAGCGCGTAGCCAACGCCCTGCTGAAGGAATTGCGTGGTCATCAGCCGGTCCACCGCCTGGAGCATCTGGCCGGAGCTGAAGCCCGGCTTGGGCGCCCCCGTGACCAGCGCGGAAGTAAAGCCGTTGAATCGGGTCACGAGGCTCGGCCCGCCCTGCAACCGGGTGCGGACCAGGGTAGACACCGGAATCATCGCGCCCTGTCCGCTGCGGACGTAAAAGCGTCCGATGTCCTCCGGCTTCTCCCGGAACTGGGCCTGGGCCTCGGCCTGCACTCGATACGTTTTGCCATACAGGTTGAAATCGTTGATGTAGAGAGTGGACAGCAGCGCCTGAAGCGTCTGGAACAGGCTCGTGAGCGACACGCCGAGTGCCTTCGTCTTCGCCCGATCCACGTCCACGAAGATCTGGGGCACGTTAACCCGGATCTGCGGAAGCACCCCGCCCACCTCCGGCAGCGTGTTGGCCTGCGTGGCGAAGTCCCCCGCCAGCCGCGCGAACCGGCGGATGTCGTTGACCCCGCGATCCTGGAGATTCATCTCGAGGCCCGCCGTCGAGCCAAGGCCGGGGATCTCAGGCAGGTTGAAGGCGAACGCCTGTGCGTCCCGCAGCGAGAAGAGGAAGCCATTGGTCTTCTGGAGCACCGCGTCGAGCTGGTTCGCCGCGCCCTTCCGCTCACCCCACGGCTTGAGCAGCACGAATATCGTAGCCGAGTTGGTCTGGTTGGCGCCCAGCAGGAAGTTGAGGCCCACCAGCGAGACCACGTTCTTGATCGCGGGCTGCTCGCT
>JBGPPG010000014.1:0-43330 GCA_041488455.1 Gemmatimonadota bacterium | reverse complement strand
GGCGAAGACCCGGCTGGCGTTCCCCACAATGATCATCGCGAACACGATGTTGTGGGCCATCACCGGCATCATCACGTTGAGCTCCAGCTGGCCCGCCTCCGCCGCCAGGGCCACAGTCATGTCGAGGCCGAGCGCCTGGTAGCACACCTGATTCACCATCTCGGCGATCGACGGGTTCACCTTGCCGGGCATGATGCTGGATCCGGGCTGCACGGCCGGGAGCACGATCTCGGCGATTCCGGTTCGTGGACCGGAGGCCAGGAGCCGGATGTCGTTCGCGATCTTCTGGAGGTCGAGCACGTACGCCCGAAGGGCGCCGCTGAACGTGGCCACGTCCCCCATCGACTGCATGAGCTGGACGCGGTCCTTCCCCTCCTCGAGATGGAGGCCCGTCATCTCGCGGAGGAATCCGACCATGAGGCGGGGGTAGTCGGGCTCCGCATTGATCCCCGTCCCCACCGCGGTGCCTCCGATGTTCAGCTCACGCAGCCACTCGGCCGCCTGCTCCAGTTTGACCCGGTGCCGCGCGACCGTCCGCCCGTAGGCCCGAAACTCCTGGCCCAGGCGGATCGGCGTGGCATCCTGCAGGTGGGTCCGGCCGGACTTCACGATGTGATCGAACGCGTCGCCCTTGGCGAGCAGCGTGTTGGCCAGGCGGTCGAGCGACGCGAGCAGCGCGGGCAGCGTGGCCAGGATCGCGAGGCGCATCGCCGTCGGGATCACGTCGTTCGTGCTCTGCGCCATGTTCACGTGATCGTTCGGATGCACCGGCGCATAGGCGCCGCGCGCGGCGCCGAGCAGCTCGTTCGCGCGGTTGGCCAGTACTTCGTTGGCATTCATGTTGTGGCTGGTGCCGGCGCCGGCCTGGTACACGTCGACGATGAACTGATCGCGGTGCTGGCCGCCGAGCACCTCGTCGGCGGCGCGTACGATGGCGTCCGCCAGGCGGGGGTCGAGCCGACCGGTCTGCTTGTGGGTGAGCGCGGCGGCGCGTTTGATCCATACAACCGCGTCCACGAACACGGGCAGCGGCCGCAGGCCCGAGATCGGGAAGTTCTCCGCCGCGCGGAGCGTCTGGATGCCGTAGAGAGCGTCGGCGGGGACCGGCTTCTCACCCAGGGGATCGCGTTCGATGCGGAATGTCATGGGCTCGTGGCGGTTCGCGATGCGCCGGCGGTCCGGCGGCGAGCGGGTTGGCGCCCGGGAGCGATCGGCATTAGCTAACAGCCGACCCTCGACGGCCCGGACCCATGTCCAACTTTCTCGATCCCGCGTCGGCCGCGGCCTTCGGGCCCGGCGGCTTCACCAAGGCCGACCTCGTGCGCGGAGGCCAGCTCCTTCTGGGCCTCAACTGCTTCGAGCCGGGTCAGCGCCAGGCCGCCCACACGCACGCTGGGGGCGGACAAATTCTATCTGGTCGTCTCGGGAAAGGCGAGAATCACGGTGGGGGCGGAGACGCGGGTCACGGGACCCGGCACGCTGGTGTGGGCTCCCGCCGACGTCGCTCACGGCGTGGACGAAGCGTTGGAACGGACCGTTCTGCTCGTGGGAATCGCGCCACCCCCACCCCCCAGACCACGCGAGCCGTGAACGGGGACGGTCAGCGTTTTGGGCCGCCCCGCTTGGTCCAGATCACGATCGTGCCGCAGCCGCCGTTCGTTCCGCGCTGGAATTCGACCGGCACGCCGGCCGCTCCGGCGTATACCTCGATCCCCATGATTTCGCTCGGCGCGACCGGAAACGGGTCACCGTTCGACGGATCCACGTAGAACGGAGACCCGTCCACGAAGTAGGTGGGGGTGCAGTCGCCCAGGAGGTCGGACTGCCCGCGCGACGAGGTGATGCGATAGCCCTGGTCCACCGGTACCACCTGCATGCCCGGCACGCCGCGGATGATGTCCTCGAAGATGATCGGGCTCCGCCTCTCGATGTCCTCCTCGGTGATGAAGTACCCGAAGCCCCGCTTGGCGCGGTCCAGGAACGACTGCTGCTCGCTTCCCATCTTGCCGACGACCTCAAGCGGCGCGAGTCGCTGCACGCTCTTGCCGAGGACGATCTCCGCGCGGCGGCCGTCCCCGGGCTTGAGATCGACGTTCTGCCGGCCGGGCTGGTACCCGAGCGCCGTCACCTCGACCACCTGGGTGCCGCCGGGAAGCCCCTTCAGCGCGAACGCCCCCGACGCGGTGGTCTTGGCGATGGCCCGGCTCCCCCGCACGTAGACGCGAGCGTCCGGAATCGGCTCGCCGTCGATGTTCTTCACGACGCCGTCGAGCCTGGCAGCCAGGGCCGCGGAATCGGCGGCCGTAGCCGTGGGAAGCAGCGGCTTCGTGGCGACGAGGAATTCACGCGCTGCGAGCGGCCTCCGGTTAAGCGAGACGTTCACCAGGCCGGTCGACAAGCTGCCGAAGGTGGCCCACGCAGTGAGGTCGCCGTCGTTGGGAATGCCGCACAGCACGAACAGACCGTGCGCGTCGGTTTCCGCCCGCGCGTTCTTCCGTAGGGTCTGGACGCCGGTCGTGCGGCTCACGGAGACCTGCGCCCACATCGCATTCACCACCGCGCCTCCCAGACCGGTGTCGGCCGCCGCGTCGCGAACAGTCCCGACCAGATAGCCCTGGTTCTCACCCCGCCGCGTGGGGCACGCGCGCGCGTACCGGCTGTCCGGCGCCGGCGTCGCGAGCAGGACACCCTGGAGTCCCTGGGCGGGGAGATCGACGCGCCAGCGGGGCGCGCCGACGCCGGCCTGATCGAAGGCCGGATGAGTGAAGCTGAGCCGGTAGGTACCGGCCGGGAGGCTGTCGAAGCGGAACCGGCCGAGGAGGTCGGTTCGGGTCTGCCTCTGGGTCCCCTCGATCCAGACGGTCGCATTGGGCAGCGGCCCGTCGTAGAGGAGGCTGTCGCGCAGCACGCCCGACAAGGATTGGGCCTCGGCCGAGGCGACGACGACGAACGGGAGGGCGGCCAGAAGCCCCGCCACGCGACTCAGGAGCATGCGGAATTCCGAAATGGAAGCAGGTTCAATAAGGGGACGCACGAGGGGCGCTGATCGTTACGGCCGACTGTCAGTCGGAGCAGTCCCCGAGGGGATACACCGTACCGCAGTTGGCACAGGGGTTCTTGCAGCCCCAGGCCCGCCCGGGAAGCGGGAACGCGCACCGCTGGCAGGTGAGGCCAGCCTCGGGCCGGGGCGCCGAGGCGATGGCGGCCGGTCTCTGGGCGGCAGGCTCGCGCGCCGGCGCATCGGGGGCCCGCATGACTCTATTCAAGCCGGTACGCTCCGGTCACGAATGGGTTCGTCAGCCGCTCGACCCCGATGGTGGATTCGGGACCGTGGCCGCTGCGGACCACAACCGAGTCCGGCAGCGACATGAACTCCTGCTGGATCGAGCGCATCAGCGTGGCGAAGTCGCCGCCGGGCAGGTCGGTGCGGCCGATCGAGCCGTTGAACAGCACGTCCCCACCGAAGATCGTCCCATGCCCCACGAAGCTCACGCTTCCGGGCGAGTGCCCGGGGGTGTGGCGCACCTCGAACTCCAGGTCACCCACCGCGACCCGCTGCCCCGTCGCCAGCTCGCAATCGGGCGGCGGCGGCGGCTCGGGCCGCATCCCGAACCAGGCACCCTGCTCCGAGAGCGCGTCGTAGAGCGAGCGGTCCGCCGGGTGCAGGAACACGGGGACCCCGGTGGCGCGCTTGACGGCGGTGACGCCGAGAATGTGGTCGATGTGAGCGTGGGTGAGCCAGATGGCGCGCAGCGTCCAGCGGCGGGTGTCGAGCTCGGCGAGGAACATCGCCGGCTCCTCGCCCGGGTCGATCATGACCGCCTCGCGAGTGCGCGGATCCGCGACGAGCCAGCAGTTCTCGACGAACTGGCCGTTCGGCAGCTGAACGATTTCCGGATCAGACGCCAACTTCGGCTTTGCGCTCGGCGCGCGCTTTCCGCTCGGTGAGATACTTCTCGACGGCGATCGCGGCCGTCGTGGCATCGCCCACGGCGGTGGTGATCTGGCGCGTGAGCTGCACCCGCAGGTCTCCGGCCGCGAACAGACCCGGGATCGAAGTCATCATCCGGTCGTCGGTGATGATGTAGCCGTTCTCGTCGTGCTTCATGTGCCCCTTCACCAGCCACGAGTTCGGCTTGAAGCCGATGAACACGAAGCAGCCGGTCGCGGCGAGCGACGAGCGCGCGCCGGTGATCGTGTCCTCCAACTCGATCGTCCTGAGGCCCGTCGGGCCGCCCACCAGCTCGAGCACCCGGCGGTTCCAGAGCACCTCGATCTTGGGGTTGGCGAGCAGCCGCTCCTGGAGGAGCTTCGACGCCCGGAACTGGTCGCGCCGGTGGATGACGTACACCTTCTCCGCATACCGGGTCAGGTAGTCGGCTTCCTCGACGGCCGCGTCACCCCCGCCGACGACCGCGATCGTCTCACCCTTGAAGAACGCTCCATCGCACACCGCGCAGTAGGACACGCCTCGGCCGGCATACTCCAGCTCGCCTGGCACGCCAAGCTTGCTGGGCGTGCCCCCCGCCGTCAGAATGACCGCCGGTGCCTCGAAGAGGACGCCCCGGGAGGTGGTCACCTCAAAGATGCCGT
Organism: Gemmatimonadota bacterium; assembly: GCA_041488455.1. Taxonomy (GTDB): domain Bacteria; phylum Gemmatimonadota; class Gemmatimonadetes; order Gemmatimonadales; family GWC2-71-9; genus DASQPE01. The sequence goes on along the minus strand of JBGPPG010000014.1, from coordinate 38,737 downwards.
CGTCCCGGCGGACGATGGTCTCGACGTTCTCCTGCCGCAGCTCGGCGCCGAATTCCGTCGCGTGGGTCGCCATCAGCGCGGCCAGCTCGCGGCCCTTGATCTTCTGGAAGCCCGGATAGTCCTCGATCCACTCGGTGTTCAGCAGCTCGCCGCCAGGCACGCCACGCTCGAGCAGCACGCTCCGCAGCATGCCGCGTCCGGCGTACAGGGCGGCGCACAGCCCTGCCGGCCCCCCGCCGACGATGACGACCTCGAACACGTGACGCTCGATCATGACTCGCGCTCCCAAGCAGTCCTGAATAGTAAACCCGCGCCGGTTCCCCAATCACCCGTGCGCGGCAACCCCTTCGCCCTTGTCCGGCCGCCCGGCGCAGGCGGAGGAGGTCGAATCCCCGCGATCCAGGCCGGCGGCCCACCGAAGGCATGGAATCCAGCGCGAGACCTGGGACAGCGTGTAACGTGGGGCCAAGTGGAACCGGTCGCGAAATACCACGACGTCTCCTTTCAACGCCGCGCAGGACTCGCCACGACACAGGTCCGCCACAGTGGGGAACATCTGAATCCGTTGCTCACCGGAGCCCGCAGCCGCTTCGAGCCTCGTGTATTCGGCTTCCATCCGGGTCGCGGTATCGTAGTCCTCATCACACGCCGGCGTCGTGTGCCAGAACGCGCTTCGGGCCAGGCACCCGACAGGGTCAAACTCGAAGTGCGGCGATTTTTCGACGATGACGATGTGCACCCGGTGGGGTATGCTGTCGAGCAGCTGCTTGGCACCCTGCTGCCAAATGCGGGCTCGCTCTTCGGGCGTGAACGGCCCGATCATGCGGTCTGCGTCGCCCACCGTGCTCGCGACCACCAGGGCCGCTGCGTGGTATTCCGCCACGAGGCTCGCGAGCCGACGCTGGTGCCGGGCGCATTCGAGGTCCTCGTATGGGTCATAGAAGTGGCGCACCGGGACCGGCCAAGCGGGGCAGGCTGCTCTGATGTGGGTAATGACCTTGAGCCCGAGGACTCGACCGGCCGAGTCCAGGGCCGGCAACCAGTGTTCCGCATGAGAGTCACCGGCCACGACGAGCACGCGCGCCGAGGATGTGTCGCCCAGGGTGCACTGCGCACTGAAGGCTGTTTGGGGGCATCGCGCCACGATAGCCGGCGTGTCGATCCCTCTTCGAACGACCGCCAGCGCGCGCACCATCGGATTCTTGAACGCCTGGCGCCCGACCAACGTGATTCCGGCCAGTGCCGCGGACACGACGGCGAGGATCCCTCCGATGACTGCCCAAGTGGGCAGCCTACCGAGCGCCGAGTCACGCTTCCGGAAACGGATCGGATCCTCGAGCCAGCGCTTGCTGCCCACGGCCACGCACAACGCAATCGCGCTCGCTCCGACAAGGTAACGTCGATCCTCCGTGTGCCACCGGAGCTTTGCGGCCGCCACCAAGGGCCAATGCCAGAGATACCACCCGTACGAATACAAGCCGATCCACGCTAGTGCGCCGGCCACGGCGGTGGGTAGGGGGAGTCGCGAGCCGAGCCGAATCCCCTCGAGGAGAAGGACCGTACCAAAGACCGGGGCGATCGTCTGCAGAAGCGGCTCGGTAGGACGCAGCCCCGGGAAGGCGAGCAGCGCCGCGAACACCGTGAGACCCGCCACGACGTAGAGCCAACCTCTCCCGCGGCCGGCAGCGGGCGGGCTCACGGCGCGCAGCCCAATGAGCCCGCCGACAGCGAGCTCCCAGATGCGAGCGGGAGTGAGGAAGAAGACGTGCGGGTTGCGCCGATGGACAAGCCAGATCATCCAGGTCAACGAGACGGCGCCGAGGCCGGCGATCACCGTGGCCAAAGTTCGGCGGCCGTCAAGTCGAAGCCGGCGCGCAAGGCACCACGTCCCGAGAAGCACCAAGGGCCAGCAAAGATAGAACTGCTCCTCGACTCCCAGCGACCAAAGGTGCAGGAAGGGGCCTTCTTCGAGTGGTTGGTCGAAGTAGGCAACGTTGCGGAGGGCAAACGAGATGTTCGCCAGATAGGTCGCGCCTGCGGCCGCGTCTCGCCTCAGGTCACGCCACTCCAGGGGCGACCAGAGCAGGACACCCAAGGCCAGGGTTGCGACGACGACGAGGGCAAGAGCCGGCCACAGCCGGCGCACTCGACGCGCCTCGAAGGCTCGAAGGGCAATCGTTCCGCTGGCTTCCAATTCAACTACGAGCAGGCGGGTAATCAGAAACCCGGAGAGGACGAAGAAGACGTCCACACCGATGAAGCCTCCGGAGCTCCATGGGAGTTGCGCATGGAAGGCGACGACGGCCAGCACCGCCAGGCCGCGCAGGATGTCCAACTGGTCGAGGTAGAAGCGATCGGCCTTCAAGCGTTCGCGCCCTCGATGGTGGGGCGCAGCGCGGACCCGAGGTGCAACACACTCACCGCGCCATGGCAGGAGGAGACGGTGCCCACGACTACGTCCACCGGCCCGCCGTGGTCGCCGGCGTCCGCGACGACGCGCGCCCCGGCCAGCACGCTGGCCACGTCGAACATCCCCACGCCGTACACCCGGTGCCGGCAGACGAACAGCACCGGCCCCGCGACCGCGCGCGTGCGCCCAAGCTCGACGGCCGCCGCGCCCACCGCGTCGCTCATCTCCCAGGTACGCGGCCCGCGGATGACCGGGCAGATGGCGGGCTCGACGCAGTGTACCGGACACAGCCAATCCGCGAAGGACACGTACCGCGTGCCGCCGGGCGCCAGCATCTCGTACGGTGTTCCCACCGCGACGTCGAGCGGCCGGGACTCGATCGCCCGGCCCGGCCAGCGGTCGCGGGCGCCCCGCACCAGCCATTCGTACATGAGGTGGGGCATCAAGGGGGAGGGAACGATCGCGTCGGGCGGGCCCGCCGAGTCTTTCGCCTCGGCGAGGAACCGATCGAAGAACGCACCCCACTCGGCCACCACCAGCTCACGGGCCGGATCCGGCGCGAGCGTGGTGGTCACGCCGCATCGGGGATTGCGATCAACGACCAGCAGGCGGCGGTACGTCACGGCCCCGCGCGCCCGGGCCCGCTCCAGCTGGCCGGCGTAGAACGTCCCGTAGCACCCGCCGCCGACGATGACGACGGTGCTAAGAGAGACGGTCGGCTCGATCCGTGCGGATGTGTCTGCCACCGTCTACCACCATCGTGGTCCCGGTCACGTAGTCGCCGCTCTCGAGCAGGTACAGCATGGCGCCGACGACGTCACCCGGGCTCCCCAGCCGGCCGAGCGGCGTGGAGCGCGCGAGCCAGGCTTTCGCCGCTTCGTCGTAGGCCTCCGGGACGAGCACCGCCCCGGGCGCGATCGCGTTGACCGTCACATCCGGGGCCAGACTCAGGGCGAGCACCTTCGTCAGCATCACGATGCCGGCCTTGCTCACGGAGTGCGCGGCGTAGGCAGGCCACGGCTCGAGACCAGCCAGGTCCGCCAGGTTCACGACTTTTCCCCGGGCCTGCCGAAGCGCGGCGGCGGCGCCCTGGGTGCAGAAGAAAGCCGCACGGACATTGAGATCGAGGATCTCGTCCCATTGCTCCGGGGTGGTCTCTTCGAAGCTGAGCCGCTGCATGATCGCCGCGGAGTTGACCAGCACGTCGAGGCGGCCGAGCTCGGCCACGACGCGCCCAGCGAGCTCGCGGGCCGCCCGGGCGTCGGTGAGATCCGCCGAGAAGCATTCCGCGCGCCCGCCCGCGGCCACGATGTCGTCTCGCAGCTTCGCCGCGCCCTCGCTCGACGAGTGATGGTGCAGCGCGAGCTTCATCCCCCGGGCGGCGAGCGCCGCAGCCAGCGCCCGACCCAGCCGTCGGCCGGCGCCGGTCACGAGCGCGACGCGGTCCCGAAGCTCCATGTCAGCCCACCGACGGCTTGATGGGAAGGATCACCCCGGTGGTCGTGGACGCGGGATCGGCCAGCGAGAGGATGCCGTCGGAAATGGCCGACAGCTCCACGTAGGCCGCCGACGTGCCGACCGCGGCGACGTTGTCCCCGGTGCGAACCATGCCGGGGGCGACCGCGTTTACCCGGATGCCGCGATCGCGGAGCTCGAGGGCCAGGCTCCGGGTGACGCCGGCGATGCCGGCCTTCGCCGCGACATACGCTGCCATCGGCGCCTGCGGCTCGAGCACGGCGATGGAGGCCACGTTGACGATGGCGCCGCGGGTGGCGGCGAGCGCCTGGACCGCGGCCTGCGACACGAGGAACGTCGTCTTGAGGTTGATGGCGATCTCGCGATCGAAGTCCCGGGCACCGGTCCGCTCGATCGGGCCATAGGTCGTGAGGCCGCCCGCGAGATTGACCACCACGTCCAGCCGGCCGAACCCGTTGACGGCCATCTCCACCGCCAGCGCGGCGATGTCGGGAAGCGTGAGGTCACCGGCGCAGGGACGGGCCTCGATACCGGCCGCTGCGAATTCCCGAGCCCGCTCGGCCACGCCGACCGCATTGAGATCGGCGACCACGAGCTTGGCGCCGGCCTTGCCGAACGCGAGCGCCACGGCGTTGCCGATCTGCCCCGCGCGGCCGACGCCGGTCACGAGCACGACGCGATTGCGGAAGTCAGGCGTGCCGGCCATAGGAGACGTCAGGAGGTCGCGCGAGCCGGCGCCGCAGGCGGCCGGGCCGCCTCGAGCGCCTCGAGCCACGCCAGCGGCACGTTCTGGGAACCGAGGGCGCCGTGGGTCTCGTCGCCGACGGGATCGCCGTGCCAGTCGCTGCCGCCGGTGCGCAAGAGGCCGAGGTCGAGCGCGAACTCGGTAAGCCGGGTGCGAATGTCGGGATCATGGCTCGGGTGACGGGTCTCGACGGCGTCGAGACCAGCGTCGCGGAAATGGCCAAGTAGGCTGCGGGTGCCACGGTCCTTGAGGTGCGCGGCCGACACGACACCGCCGACGCGATGCACCAGGTCGGCGACCTCCGCGAATCCCGGGAGCGACTTCTCCACGAAGGCGGGGCGGCCCCGCCCGAGGTAGCGATCGAAGGCCTCTCCGACATTGGCCACCTGCCCCCGGCGGACCAGCGCCCGCGCCACGTGCGGCCGGCCGACGGCACCGCCCTCCGCCTCGGCGAGCACGTCCTCATGGCTCACGGGAATGCCGAGCCGGTGGAGCCGATCCACCATGGCCCGGCCACGCCGGGAGCGGTCGGCCCGGCACTCGACCAGGAAGTCCTCCAGAACCTTGGTCCCGGGCCGCAGGAAGTAGCCGAGCAGGTGCATCTCGCCCCACGGCGCAGCGACGGAGAACTCGCAGCCGCCGATCACCCGCACGCCGAGCCGGTCGCCCGCGGCGATGGCGGCGGGCACGCCGCCGAGAGTGTCGTGATCCGTGAGCGCGATGGCCGCCAGTCCCGCCCTGGCGGCGCGGCCGACCACGGCCTCGGGCGCGAGCTCGCCGTCCGATGCGGTGGAATGGACGTGGAGGTCGATGATGGGCCCCCGGAGGTCGCCCTCGGTCACGCCTGATACCCCGTTTCCGGCGCGGTCCACGCGGGCTGGGAATGAGCGAGCAGCTCGCGGAGCTGGGCGTCGGTCAGCTCGGAGAGCGCCATCTCGGAGCTCTTGGCCCCCTGCGGCGAATACCGCACCACGCGGCGCTCGCGGGAAGTTCCGGTTCCGCGGGCGAAGACGAGCCCCAGCTCGTCTTTCACGTACTGGGTGATCCGCCCGCTCACGGCGACTTCCCACTGATCGCCGTCTACTTCGATGATCCGGCGTGGCATGTCAGAGCGCGACCTCCTCCCAGAGCTCCCAGGCATCGGGCGAGTACGTAGCCAGCTCACGGAGCCGGGCCTCGAGCCGGCGCTCGTCGTCCCTCGGCTCCGCCACCACGCGATGCGCCTCGACTGACCGGCTTTCACTGCACTCGAGGAAGGTTCCGCTCCGCCCCCGCCCCCGGAACAGCCAGAGATGCCGGCCGCGGGTCTCGGAAAGGCGCGCCAGCTCTCCCACAAGCTTCAGGTACTCGGGTTCCGCCGCCGAGGGCACGGTCACGCGCGAGACGGCGAGCGCCCGCGCCATCTTAGGCCGCGTCCTCCGGGAAGCTCTCCAGCGAGCGCTTCACGTCGGCCATGAAGCGATCGGCGTCGGCTCCGTCGACGATCCGGTGGTCGAAGGCCAACGACAGCATGCCCATCAACCGGACGGCGAGCGTGTCCGTGCCGTCCACCGTCAGCACCGCCGGCTGCTTCGTGATCGCGCCGACACAAAGGATCGCGGCCTGCGGCTGGTTGATGATCGGAGTGCCGATGACGGAGCCGAACACCCCGGGATTGGTGATCGTGAAGGTGCCCTTCTGCACCTCGTCCGGGCTCAGCTTCTTGGTCCGCGCCCGCTCGCCCAGATCGTTGATGGCCCGGGCGATCCCGGCGAGCGACAGCTCGTCCGCGTGCCGCACGACCGGCACGATGAGCCCCCAGTCCAGCGCCACGGCGATGCCAAGATTGACGTCGCGGCGAAAGATCGTGGCATCGGCTCCGACAGCAGAGTTCACGACCGGATGCCGGCGCAGGTTGTCGGCCACTGCTTTGGCGATGAACGCGAGATAGGTCAGGTTCACGCCCCGCGTGCCGAACTCCTGCTTTTTCCTGGCCCGGATCTGCGACACCCGCGTATAGTCGATCTCGAAGATCGTGTTGACGTGCGGCGAGACCCGGCGCGACATGACCATATGGTCCGCCGTGAGCCGCCGGATTCGCGACCAGGGCTCCACCCGATCGCCCGGCCACGCATCGACCCCCGGAGCTGTGGGAGCAGCGGCCGCCGCCGCCGGCCGGGCGGCGGGCGGAGCCGGTGCGGCGGGTGCGGGGCTGAGCGGGGCGGGTGCGGGCGCTTCGAGGTAGCCGAGCACGTCGTGCTTGGTCACCCGTCCGGCGAGGCCGGTGCCGGGGATGGACGCCAGATCAAGATTGTGCTCCGCCGCGATCTTCCGGACGACCGGCGTGGACTTCCGGCGGAGCCGCTCCTCGGCCGTTTCCTGCGCGCCGTTCCCGGCGGGGGCCGGCGAGGCGGGCGCGGGCAGCGAGGGGGACGGGGAGGGCGCCGGTGCAGAGGCCGCCTTGGCCGGCGCCGCGGCAGCGGCTGCCGGTGCCGGCGCTGGCGCTGGCGCTGGCGCGGAGGGTGCCTTCGGCGGAGCCGGTCGTGGCGCGGTGGCCGGCGGCGCGGCGGCGGCCCCGACCTCCGTCTCCAGCCGGGCGACCACCGTCTGCACGGCGACGGTCTCTCCCTCCTGCACCAGGATCTCCGCCAGGACACCGGCAGCCGGCGCCGGGATCTCCGCGTCGACTTTGTCGGTGGAGATCTCGAACATGGGTTCGTCCCGCTTCACCGCGTCACCGAGCTTCTTGAGCCAGCGAGAGAGCGTGCCCTCGGCGATGGACTCTCCCATCTGCGGCATGACGACGTCAATCCGGGCCATGTGAACCGTCCCCCCTGCTAGTACGCCGCCAGCCACCGGGCGGCGACGACGATGTCCCCGGTCTGCGCCAGCACGAAGTCTTCGAGTCCGGGGGCGGCCGGCAACGGCACGTCATGCGCCGCCACCCGCCGGACCGGCGCGTCGAGCCACTCGAACGCGAGCTCGTTGATCCGGGCCGTGATCTCGCCGGCGATGCCACCGGTCACCGTGTCCTCGTGGACGATAAGCACGCGGCTCGTCTTCTTCACCGTCGCGACGATCGCCGCGTCGTCCAGCGGGAGCGAGCGGAGATCTGCTCGGCGGCCCCGAGCAGCTGGTCGCGCGTGAGGCCGCCGGGGGCGGGAACGGGAGCCGGAACGGACGGGGAGAGCGCGCTGATGGCAGCCATGGGACCCGGGAAGCGGGGAGCGAAAGCCGGCAGGAAACTAAACCGTGAATCGCTCACTGCGTTCCGTTCACTGTTGACCGTTCACTCGGTTGCCGCTTCAATCCGCATCCCGTAGAACGACCGGTACACGAAGAACATCGACACCGCCAGGAAGACCGCGGCGAGCGCATGGCTGAGCCCCGAACCCTCCTGCGCGGTCAGCGACACGGCGAGCTCGACGGCGAGCAGCCCGAAGAGCGTCGTGAACTTGATGATCGGGTTGAGCGCCACCGACGACGTGTCCTTGAACGGGTCGCCCACGGTGTCGCCCACGACGGTCGCGGCGTGGAGCGGCGTGCCTTTCTGCTTGAGCTCGACCTCGACGATCTTCTTCGCGTTGTCCCAGGCGCCGCCTGCGTTGGCCATGAACACGGCCTGGTACAGACCGAACAGCGCGATCGAGATCAGATACCCGATGAAGAAGTACGGCTCGACGAAGGCGAAGGCCAGGGTGGCGAAGAAGACGGTCAGGAAGATGTTGAACATCCCCTTCTGCGCGTACTTGGTGCAGATCTCGACGACCTTCTTGCTGTCCTCGACCGAGGCCTTGGTGACGCCCTCGAGCTTGATGTTCCGCTTGATGAACTCGACCGCACGGTACGCGCCCGTGGTCACGGCCTGGATGGACGCGCCGGTGAACCAGTAGATCATGGCGCCACCGGTGATGAGCCCGAGCAGGAACGGGGGGTGCAGCAACGAGAGGTTCTCGACGTTGGTCGTCAGGCCGTTGGTGAGGCCCACGATGATCGAGAAGATCATGGTGGTGGCGCCGACGACGGCCGTGCCGATGAGCACCGGCTTCGCCGTGGCCTTGAAGGTGTTGCCCGCGCCGTCGTTCTCCTCGAGCAGGTGCTTCGCCCGCTCGAAGTCGGGCGCAAAGCCGAAGTCGCGCTTGAGCTGGTCCTTGATGCCGGGAACCTGCTCGATGAGCGACAGCTCGTAGATCGACTGCGCGTTGTCGGTCACCGGACCGTACGAGTCCACGGCGATCGTCACCGGGCCCATGCCGAGGAAGCCGAAGGCCACGAGCCCGAAGGCGAAGACGGCCGGCGCCACCATCAGCGCCCCGAGGCCCAGGGTGCTCACCCCGTACGCCACGGCCATGAGGCCCATGATCGTGATGCCGAGCCAGTAGGCGCTGAAATTGCCGGCCACGAGGCCGGAGAGAATGTTCAGCGACGCCCCGCCCTCCCGCGACGAGGTGACGACCTCGCGCGTGTGCCGGGAGTCCATCGACGTAAAGACCTTCACCAGCTCCGGGATGATCGCGCCGGCGAGCGTGCCGCAGGTGATCACGGTGGACAGCTTCCACCAGAGCGTGTCGTCGCCGCCCAGGCTCGGGACCAGCAGATACGACACGAGGTACGTGAGCACGACCGACACGATCGAGGTGAGCCACACCAGGAAGGTGAGCGGCGTCTCGAAGTTCATCTTGTCGGCCGCGGCGTAGCGGCTCCGCGACAGGCCATCGTTGACCAGGTACGACACGCCGCTCGCGACGATCATCATGACGCGCATCACGAAGATCCATACCAGCAGCTGGACCTGGATCGATGGATCCTTTACCGCAAGCAGGATGAACGAGATGAGCGCCACGCCGGTGACGCCGTAGGTCTCGAAGCCGTCGGCGCTCGGCCCGACCGAGTCGCCCGCGTTGTCGCCGGTACAGTCGGCGATGACGCCGGGGTTGCGGGCATCGTCTTCCTTGATGTTGAAGACGATCTTCATCAGATCCGACCCGATGTCGGCGATCTTGGTGAAGATGCCGCCCGCGATCCTGAGCGCCGCCGCGCCGAGGGATTCGCCGATGGCGAAGCCGATGAAGCACGGCCCCGCGTAGTCACCCGGCACGAAGAGCAGGATGAAGAGCATCATCACCAGCTCGACGCTGATGAGGAGCATGCCGATGCTCATCCCGGCCGAGAGCGGGATCTGATAACAGGGGTAGGGCTTGCCCCGGAGACTCGCGAAGGCGGTCCGCGAATTGGCGAACGTGTTGACCCGGATGCCGAACCACGCAACCGAGTAGCTGCCGGCAATGCCGACGAGGCTGAACAGCAGGATGATCGCGACTTTGGGCGCGGGGAAGCCGCGCACCACGGCACCGGTCGCATCGGTGGTCTGGGCCAGCCACCCGAAGTAGACCGCCGTGATGGCGCCGATGAAGACCCAGAGGACCATCAGGAACTTGCCCTGGGTGATCAGATAGGTCTTGCAGGTCTCATAGATCAGCTCGGAGACCTCGCGCATGGCTTCGTGGACCGGCAGGCGCTTGAGCCGGGAGTAGATCACGAGGCCGAACAGGAGGCCGAGCGCACAGACGACGAGACCGGTGAGGAGAAGCGTGTGGCCCGGGATGCCGCTGCTCAGGAACCGTACCGAGTTCAGGTCGGGGATCGTGAGGCTCGCCTCACCGCCGCCTGCGTGTCCCACCGCTTCCTGCGCGGTCGCCGAGCGAGCCGCGAGCAGGCCCGCCGTCGAGAGAAGGAGCGCCGTCCACCGATTCATCGAGAGTCTCCTGGTCTTGCTAGTAGGCGCCACGCGGCGCGTGGCTGGGCTCGGCCATCGTATGCACCAGGGTGAGGAACCGCTTGGCGAGCCGGTCGGCCTCGCTCTCCCCGGGCTGGTTCGTCTCCACCGTGATCCGCGTGTAGTAGCCGCCCTCCGGCTCCGCGCTCACGCCGATCTGTCCGATCCCGCCGGCGAAGCGCCGCCGGCGCGCCCCCTCCTCCATCGGCCGGAGCCGGGCGCCGAAGAACTGGGCGGCGCGAGCGAGCACCTCGTCCGGCGAAACCGACGTACGGTGGAAGTACTTCATGCCTCTTGGTAGTACTCGATGCCGAGGTGGGTGATCTGCTCCTCGCCCATCAGCCACCGTAGGGTGTTCTTGAGCTTGGTGTGCTGAATGAAGAGATCGTGCTCAGGGTAGAGCCCCGGGGCCGTCTGCGGGCTCTTGAAATAGAAGGAGAGCCACTCCTGGATCCCGGCGAGACCCGCCCGCTGGGAGAGATCGAAGAACAACGCGAGATCGAGCACCAGCGGGGCGGCGAGGATGGAATCCCGGCAGAGGAAGTCGACCTTGATCTGCATCGGGTAGCCGAGCCACCCGAAGATGTCGATGTTATCCCAGCCTTCCTTATTGTCGCCCCGCGGCGGATAGTAGTTGATCCGCACCTTGTGATACATGCCACCGTACAGCTCGGGATAGAGCTGGGGCTGAAGGATGTATTCAAGCACGCCGAGCTTCGACTCCTCCTTGGTCTTGAAGCTCTCCGGATCGTCGAGTACCTCGCCGTCCCGGTTGCCCAGAATGTTGGTCGAGTACCAGCCGGCCACGCCCAGCATGCGGGCCTTGAACATCGGCGACAGGACGGTCTTGACCATCGTCTGGCCGGTCTTGAAGTCCTTCCCGCCGATCGCGATCCCACGCGTCTTGGCCAGCTGCTCCATCGCCGGGAAGTCGCACGTGAGATTGGGCGCCCCGTTCGCGAAGGGCACGTTCTCCATGAGGGCCGCCCACGCGTAGAGCATGGACGGCGCGATCGACACGTCGTTCGCGTCCATCGCCTTCTCGAACGCCTCCAGCGTCCAGTGGGTCGGGCCTGCACTGATGAAGATCTCGGTCGACGCGCACCAGACGATCACCAGACGGTCACACTGGTTCCGCGCCTTGAAGTCGCGGATGTCCGTCCTGAGCTGCTCGGCCAGATCGCGCTTGCTCTTACCCCGCTTGACGTTGATCCCTTCCAGCCGCTTCACGTAGTTCTGGTCGAACGCGGCCGGCATCGGCTTGATGCTCTTGAGGAACTCCGCGATCGGCTCCACGTGCTCGTGCCGGTCGAGCACCCCCGCTCGCAGGCACGCGGTGTAGCAGTCGTCCGGAATCGGGTCCCAGGCGCCGAAGACGAGATCCTTGAGGTCCGCCAGCGGGACGAAGTCCTTGATGAGCGGCGCCCGCCCTTCGGTCCGCTTGCCCAGCCGGATGGTGCCCATCTGGGTCAGCGAGCCGATCGGACGCGCCTTGCCGCGCCGGATGTTCTCCACGCCAGCGATGAACGTGGACGCCACCGCGCCGAGTCCCACGCAGAGCACGCCGAGCTTGCCCCCGGCCGGCGCGACCGTCCGCGCCCGTTGGTCCGCCACTCTTACGATCCTTTCGCGAGAGAATCCAGCGCCCGCTGCTTCGGAGCCGCCGGCTCAACCACACGCACCGTCACCTCCGGCGCGCGACCTTCCGCGTGCCGGTAGACATAGATGAAGCGCTGCACCACGGTGATGATCGAGGCGGCGGCGAGCAGCGCCACGAGCGCCTCGAGCACGAGGGCGTGGGGGCCGGCCCCGACCAGAAGCGACGCCGCGCCGAGTCCGACGATCCGCTCCGCCCGCTGGGCGATGCCGACCTTGCACTCGATGCCGAGCCCCTCGGCGCGCGCCCGGGCGTACGACACCAGCAGCGAGGCGAGGATCGCCACCATGCAGGTGATGATGGCCGGCAGCCGATACGCGACGTCCGACGCGGTGAGCAGGAACGCCCCGATGCCGATGAACGTGGCTCCGTCTCCGATCCGGTCGAGTGTCGAATCGTAGAAGGCGCCGAACTTCGTGACCATCGCGCCGCCGCGCGCAACCTGCCCGTCGAGCGTGTCCACCACGCCGCTCGCGAGCAGCAGCGCGCCGCCCAACCGGATCGCGCCGACACCGTAGGCCAAGGCCGAGAGAAGGACCAGCCCGGTGCCGAACGTCGTGATCGTGTTGGGCTTGATGCCGCTCCGAATCAGCCAGTCCACCAGCGGGCGAACGGCGGCGTAGAACGGCCGTTCCAGGGCCTCCAGCGGCTTCAGCGGGTGTCGCTCCTCGGTCGGGCGAGGGGTGATCAGCGGGCCTCTCGGGCCCCGAAAACGCCGCGAAACAATAATCGTGAGAACGGGATTTGGCTATTGGGGGCTATTAGCCGTTAGCCCTTAGCCGTTAGCTATTCTCCATACAGGAGATAGGGCTTTCGTCGCGCCTCGAACGCTGCCCGTCCCGCGGCCCATCCCCGGACAATTTCGTCGGGATCCCGGCCGGCCTGGATCGCCTCGCGGAGCCCCGGTCCCCCGGCGAGCCGATCGAAGTGGCGGGGGATCCAGCCGATCCGGTCGGGATACAGTGTCGCAACGGCGGCGAGAAGGTGGACCGCGGTGCGGGTCGGGTCGTAGGTCTGCCGGTCGGTCACCTCGAGGCGGAGGCCGGCGACCGCCGTGTCCGCGAAGCGGCCGTCGCCGGGCTGGCTGGGCGTAAAGCTCGTCCCGCGGAAGCGTACGCCGGGGAGCCGGTCCGCGCGGATCCGGGCCAGCACGGCAGCCGTGTCCAGCCAGGGCGCGCCGATCTGCTCGAACGGTGCGTCCGATCCGCGTCCGACCGACAGCGCCGTTCCCTCGAACAGGCACAGGCCGGGGTAGTGGAAGAGCGCGTCCATCGACCGGAGGTTCGGGCTCGGCGGAACGAACGGCAGCCCCGTCTCGTCCCAGGCGCGCGCCCGGCTCCAGCCCGCGACCGGCACTACCGTGAGCGCCGTGCCGAGGCCGAGGTCCGCGCGGGCGAGCAGTGCCAGCTCGCCCATCGTGAGGCCGTGGCGCATTGGCACGGCGAGCCGGCCGACGGGTGAAGTGTACGCCGGATCGAGCACGTTGCCCTGAACCGCATCGCCGATCGGATCGGGCCGGTCGAGCACGATCACGGGGATGCGCTGCCGGGCCGCGGCGGCCATGACGTCGATCGTGGTCCCGATGTACGTGTAGTAGCGGGCGCCGGCATCCTGGAGATCCACGAGCAGCAGGTCCACGCCTTGCAGCATCTCGGGCGTGGGCGCGTTGGTGCGGCCATAGAGGCTGTAGATTGGAAGACCCGTTGCAGAATCCACTGTCGAGGCCACCGCCGCGCCCGGTTCGGCCAGGCCCCGGAAGCCGTGCTCGGGGCTGAACAGCGCGACCAGACGCAGGCCGGCGTCACGCAGCCGCGTGATGTCGCTGACCCCGCGGGCGTCCACTCCGGTCTGGTTCGTCACCAGCCCGACCCGCCGTCCGCGCACGAGGTGGATGCTGTCGCGAAGCAAGACATCGATGCCCGGCAGCACCGGCGCGCCGGCGGCCGGCCGGTCCGGCGCCTGCGCAACCCGGGCCGATGACGCGGGCGCGCATGCCGCGCCCAGCCCGAGCGCCCACCCCCACCCCCACCCGAGCGCGAGCCGTCTGTGCACCGAACGCTCCTGATCGCGATTGGCGTGTTGGCGGCCTGCGCCCCCCGGGCGGGCCCGCCCGAACCGGCACCGGCAAGGCCACCCGCACCATCCGCCGCCGCCGTGCCGGCGGCCGCCGATGCGGCACGCGACCTGGATCGCCGCCTTGCCGCGCTCTCCCTCAGGGACAAGGCCGCGCAGCTGGTGATGCCGTGGATGGCGGGAACCTACGCCGCTGATGACGATTGGAGCTTCGCCACGACGGTCCGGCTCGTGGACTCGCTCCACGTGGGCGGCGTGATCGTGTCGGTCGGCTCGCCGCTCGACATCGCCGCCCGACTCAATTGGCTCCAGGGCCGCTCGCAGCTTCCCCTCCTCGTCGCCTCGGATCTCGAGGGCGGCACCGCGATCCGGCTGGTGGGCGGGACGCCGTTCCCCTCCAATATGGGCGTGGGCGCCACCGCCCGGGACTCCGATGCCTACGCGATGGGGCGGATCACGGCGGAGGAGGGTCGCGCGGTCGGCATCCATCTCGCGTTCGCGCCGGTGGCCGACGTGAACAACAATCCGGCGAATCCCATCATCAACACCCGCTCGTTCGGCGAGGACCCGCGCGCCGTGGCGCGACTGGTCGCGGCGGAGGTGCGTGGGCTCGAAGACCACGGGATGGCCGGCACCGTCAAGCATTTTCCCGGTCACGGCGACACCGGCACCGACTCCCATATCGGGCTCCCGATGGTGCAGGCCGACTGGCGCCGCCTCGACACTCTCGAGCTGCTCCCGTTTCGCGCGGCCATCCGCGCCGGCGTCACCGCCGTGATGTCGGCCCACGTGGCGCTGCCCGCCCTGGACGCCGGGCAGAGCCGCCCCGGCACCGTCGTGCCCGCCATTCTCACCGGTCTGCTGCGCGACTCGCTCCACTTTCAGGGCCTGGTTGTCACGGACGCGCTCGACATGGGCGCGCTCGTGAGCGCCTACGGCAGGACCGAGGCCCCCGTGCTCGCGTTCCTGGCGGGGGCGGACCTCCTGCTCCAGCCGGCCGACCCCGCGGCCACGGTCGATGCGCTCGAGCGCGCGGTCCGCGAAGGCCGGGTGAGCGAGGCGCGGCTCGACCAGTCCGTGCGCAAGGTGCTCGCCCTCAAGCAGCGGCTCGGCCTCTTCGGGCGCCGGACGGTCGTGCTCGACAGCATCCCGCGCGTCGTCGGGAGCGCGGAGCACCTCAGCACCGCGCTCGACGTCGCGGAACGGGCCGTCGTGCTCCTTGCCGACGACGGCGCGCTGGACAGCCTGCGCGCAAGGCCGCGAGGGGTCACGCTGGTCGCCTACGGCGACGAAGGCAACCCGGTGGTCGGGCCGACGCTGACGCAGGAGCTACGGGCCGCGGGATACGGCGTGTCGCTCGTCCGGCTCTACCCCTCCAGCGGTCCGGCGAGCCTGGATTCCGCGCGGGCGGCGCTCCGGGCGAACCCGTTCGCCGTCTTCGCCGTGGCGATCCGCGCGGTGCCCTGGCGGGGGGGCATCGGCATGCCGGACGGACTCGCGGCGCTGATCGATCAGTCCACGCCCGGGAGGACCGTCCTCATCTCGCTCGGCTCGCCGTACATCATCGCGCAGACGCCGCACATTCGATCGTATCTGGTGGGCTGGGCCGCGAACCCACTCACCGAGGTCGCGGTGGCCCGGGCCCTCTCGGGCACCGCCATTGGGGGACGCCTCCCGATCCGCGTTCCGCCCAGCTATCCGCTCGGAGCCGGGCTGGAACGCCCGGCTTCACCCCGCGCGCCGCACTGACCCTTCACCGGGAGCCCCGATGCGCCTCGCTTTCGCCGATTGGCTCATCATCCTGGCGTATTTCGTCGCCTCCGCCGCCATTGGACTCGCGTACACGCGGCGCGCCGGCAGCTCGCTCGACGAGTACTTCCTGTCGGGGAGGGCCCTGCCCTGGTGGCTGGCGGGCACGTCCATGGTCGCCACGACGTTCTCGGCCGATACGCCGCTGGTCGTGGCTGGATTGGTGGCGAAGTACGGCGTGGCGGGCAACTGGCTCTGGTGGAACGGAGCGGTCTCCGGCATCCTCACCGTCTTTTTTTTCGCCCGGCTCTGGCGGCGCGCGGGCGTGCTCACCGATCTCGAGTTTGCCGAGCTCCGGTACGGCGGCAAGCCCGCGGCCGTTCTGCGCGGCTTTCGGGCACTCTATCTCGCGCTGCCGGTCAATCTGATCATCATGGGATGGGTCACGCGGGCCATGGTGACGGTGCTCGAGATTTCGCTCAACATCAACCCGTGGCAGGCCGCGGTGCTGCTGTTCCTGGTCACCGCAGGGTACACCATCTTCGCCGGCCTGTGGGGCGTGGTCGTGACCGACACGTTCCAGTTCGTCGTGAAGATGGGCGGCGTGATCCTGCTCGCCGTGCTTGCCGTGCGGTCGGTCGGTGGGCTCGAGGTCCTCACCGCACGCGCCGCCGCCCATTTCGGCTCGCGGGAGGCCGCGTTCAGCGTCATCCCACCCACCGACAAGGCATGGCTGCCGGTGTCCACGCTGTTCGTCTTTCTCGCGGTGCAGTGGTGGGCGACCTGGTATCCCGGCGCGGAGCCGGGTGGCGGGGGGTACGTAGCCCAGCGGGTGCTCGCGGCCAAGGACGAGCGACATGGTCTCCTGGCTACGCTCTGGTTCAACATCGCCCATTACGCGCTGCGCCCCTGGCCCTGGATCCTCGTGGGCTTCGTGGCACTGATTCGGTACCCCGGTCTCGCGAATCCCGAAGAGGGATACGTGCGGGTGATGGTGGACATCCTGCCGACACCGTGGAAGGGCCTCCTGCTCGCCACTTTCGCGGCCGCCTACATGAGCACGATCGGCACCCATCTCAACTGGGGTGCCTCGTACCTGGTGAACGACGTCTATCTCCGATTCATCAACCCGGACGCAGGCCGTCGGGCACAGGTGGTCGCATCCCGTAGCGCCACCGTGTTCCTGATGCTCGCGTCGCTGGGCGTCATGGCCTACCTCAAAAGCGTCGAGCAGGGTTGGAAGCTGCTCATCGGTCTCGGGGCCGGGACGGGACTCGTGTTCATCCTTCGCTGGTACTGGTGGCGGATCAACGCGTGGTCCGAGATCAGCGCCATGGCCGCCTCGTTCGTCGTCTCCTTCGCGCTGCAGTTGGCCCATCTCGATTCGGGCAACACGTCCAGTCCGGACTACGCCATCGCGATGCTGATCACGGTGGGGGTGACCACCGCCGTCTGGCTCACGGTCACGTTCATGACGCCGCCCGAGTCGTCGGAAACGCTGGAGCGGTTCTACCGGCGGGTCCGCCCTGGAGGCGCGGGGTGGCGGCAGATCGCCGCGCGGCTGGGATACGGGAACGATCCGATTCCAGGGGGTGTTCTCTCCTGGGTCAACTGGATAGCCGGGGTTGTCGCGGTCTATTCGGCGGTGTTCGCGGGGGGGGCGATGGTGACCGGAAGCCCCACCAAGGGCTGCGCATATGCGGTCCTGGCCATAGGGGCTTTCGTGTTGATTCAGCGTAACTTGCGTGCTGACACGCAGCTCGCGGCCAGCGTTGACACAGCCCGGGCCGCCCGGTAACATTCGACCATTCAACCGTCCGACCGCTGCTCCGCCCCAACGGAGCCCACGGAGGAGTCGCCATGAGCGTAGAACAGCAGGCCCAGACCACCGGGTTCGAGCTCGTCCTCACCCCACGGGCCGCTGAGGAAGTCGGGAAGTTCATCACCGCCGAGCAGGTATCGGCTGAGACCGCCGGCCTTCGGGTCAGCGTCCTGCCGGGCGGCTGCTCGGGGTTCAAATACAGCCTCAACATCGAGGAGCGCCCGCTGGACGATGATCTCGTCGCCGACATCAGCGGCGTCCGCGTCTTCGTGGACGGGTTCAGTGCCCAGTACCTGAACGGGATCACCATCGACTACGTCACGTCCATGCAGGGCTCCGGGTTCACCTTCCACAACCCGAATGCCACGGGCGGGTGCGGGTGCGGCAGCAGCTTTACTGCGTGAGAGGTAAGAAGTGAGCAGTGAGAGGGGGACTCCGATAACGGTCGGGGTCCCTCTTTCGCTTCGGGCCCTCCTTTCACTTCTCACTTCTCACTTCTCACCTCTCACTCCCTGAGCCCCCTCGACCTCACCGTCGTCCTGCTCTACTGCGCCGTCTCCCTCGGCGTGGGGCTCTGGGTCGCGCGCCGGCAACGCACCGCCGGCGACTACTTTCTCGGCGCGCGCAACCTTCCCGCGTGGGCCATCCTGCTTTCGATCGTCGCGACCGAGACCTCCGCGGTCACGGTCATCTCGATTCCCGGCACGGGGGCTCGTGGGGACCTCACGTTCCTCCAATTGGTGCTGGGCTTCATCGTGGGCCGGATTGCCGTCGCCGTCTGGCTCCTGCCGGGCTACTTCCGCGGGGACCAGGAGACGGCCTACGCGAGGCTCGAGTCCCGCTTCGGTCCCGGCACGCGCCGCTTGATGTCGGCGATCTTCCTCGTGACCCGGTTTCTGGGCGACGGCGTCCGGGTCTTCGCCAGCGCGATCCCGCTCGCGCTGGTCACCGGCTGGAGCGCACCGGTATCCATCGGTGTGATCGGCATCGTCACCATGGTCTACACCTGGTTCGGCGGCTTCAAGGCCGTCGTCTGGGCCGACGTGTTTCAGCTGGGCGTGTACGTGGCGGGTGGGATTGCGACGCTGGCGGTCGCCTGCGCCCTGGCCGGCGGTGTGGATGCCACGGTGGCCGCTGCGAGCGCAGCGGGCAAGTTCCACGTGATCAACCCCACGCTGAGTCTCACGACGACGTACACCCTGCTCGGAGGACTGGTGGGCGGCGCCATGCTCTCCGCTGCGTCGCACGGCACCGACCATCTGATCGTGCAGCGGCTCCTGGCCACGCGGTCGCTCCGCGACGCGCGGATCGCCCTGGTGGGCTCGGGGCTGGTCGTGTTCGTGCAGTTCCTGCTGTTCCTGCTCGTGGGCACCGCGATCTGGGCGACGAAGGTAGTCCCGGACTCGGTCCCGTCGGACCAGATCTTCCCCGGCTTCGTGCTCGCGCACCTGCCGACCGGCCTCGCCGGTCTCGTCGTGGCGGGCATCCTGGCCGCGGCAATGGGCACGCACAGCTCCGCCATCAACGCGCTCGCGTCCTCACTCACGCACGACCTCTACGTCGGGTGGACCGGGCGGCGGGACCCCGCGCATCTCCTGCGCGTGGGGCGCGTCTTCTCCGCGCTCTGGGGCGTGGCGCTGATGGCGGGGGCGCTGCTCTTTCTCGCCTTCGACCGCGAAGGGAGGACGCCGGTCGTCGTGCTGGCGCTGTCGGTCGCGTCGATCGCCTACGGGAGCCTGCTGGGGACCTACGTGCTGGCGGGCCGTTGGTCGCGGGCGACGGGCCGTGACGTCGTCACGGGCGCGGCGGTGTCGCTCGCGGTGATGCTGGTCGTGTTCTTCGCCCGGGCGCTGGCCGAGCATCCCGACCTCGCGTGGCTCGCGCCTGCGGGCCGGCTTGCGTGGCCCTGGTACGTGCCGCTCGGCACCGTGCTCGCCGTCGCCGTCGGGACGCTCTCGCGCCTGCTCAGGCGGGGCGCGGATGGACACGGCTGAGCGAGCCGACGATCTTCATTCCCCAGCGATGAGCTCCATTCTGATCGGCGCCGACGTGGGCGGGACCAAGACCGCCGTCGCGATCGCCCAGGGCGATGAGGTGCTGGCGCGGGCCGACGGGCCCGGGGCCGCGCTCCGCCCCGGCAGGGCCCTCCAGTCCGCCGCGGCCATCGCCGAGGTGGTGCGCCGGGGACTCGCTAGCGCCGGGCAGATCCGGGGCGACGTGCTCGTGGTGGGGGCCGCCGGCGCCGGCCGGCGCCCCGAGCGGGAAGAGCTGGCGCGCGCGCTCCGCGGCGAGGCGGTCGCGGAGCGCGTCGTCGTGACCACGGACATTGAGATCGCGCTCGTCGCCGCGTTCGGCGACGGCCCCGGGATCGTGGTGAGCGCGGGCACCGGCAGCATCGCCGTGGGACGCGACCGGAGCGGCGCGATGCATCGGATCGGCGGCTACGGCTGGCAGATGGGGGACGAGGGCAGCGGCTACGCGATCGGCCGGGCGGCGCTCGGAGCGGTGAGCCGCGCGAGAGACGGGCGGAGCCCCGCTACGCCGCTGCAGCAGCGAATTCTCGCCGCCACCCGGAGCAGCGACTTCGACGAGCTGGTGCGCTGGGCCGCGACGGCGAGTCCGGCGGAAGTGGCCGCGCTTGCCCCGTCGGTGCTCGAGGTGGCGGCGGCGGGAGACGTCCTGGCGCGGGGGATCCTCGACTACGCGGCCCGGGAGCTGTCCCAGCTCGCCATCTGCCTGCTGCCCCTCTTCACCGGCGAGCGCGAGTCCATGCGGGTGGCGCTCACGGGGGGATTGCTCGAGGTAGACACCGCGCTCCGCCGCATGGTGCTCCAGAAGCTCACCGACCAGGAAGGACTCACCCTGCTGGACAACCCGATCGATTCCGCACTCGGGGCCCTGGCGATGGCGAAGAGAGCCTAGGCCGAGGGTCCCCGCGCCCGCTCCGGATGCCGGAGCCGGCTGTGCCTCACCCCGTACAGGAAATACAGCACCAGCCCCAGCACCAGCCAGATCCCGAATCGCTTCCACGTGATCGTGGGCAGCTGGAGCATCAGATACAGACAGGCCGCGACTGAGATCAGCGGCGTGAGGGGAACCCACGGAGCGCGGAAGGGACGGTCGCGGTCCGGGTCGCTGTACCTGAGCGCGATCACGCCCAGCGAGACGAGCACGAAGGCGAAGAGGGTGCCGATGTTGGTGAGGTCCACGACCTCCGCGATGTTGGCGAAGGCGGCGAACGTGCCGACGAAGCAGCCGGTGATGATCGTGCCGACCCACGGGGTCTTGTAGCGCGGGTGCACCTTCGCGATGAAGGGCGGCAGCAGGCCGTCCCGCGCCATCGAGAAGAAGATCCGGGGCTGGCCCAGCTGGAACACGAGCAGCACGCTGCCCATGGCGATGACCGCGCCAAGGGACACGATGAGGCGGGAGGCCTTGAGCAGCGCGGGCGGCCCGTCCGAGTACTGCAGTGCCGTGATCATCGGCTCCGCCGTCCCCAGCGCCTTCCACGGCGCCATCCCCGTCATCACCGCCGAGAGCGCGATGTAGAGCACCGTGCACACCACCAGGCTCATGATGATCCCGAACGGCATGTCCCGCTTCGGGTCTTTGGATTCCTCGGCGGCCGTCGAGACCGCATCGAATCCGATGTAGCTGAAGAAGATGATCGCCGCGCCCGCGCCGATGCCCGCGACGCCGTTCGGGGCGAAGCCGCCGGTAGCGGGATTGGTCCAGTTCAGCGGCTTGATGAGGAACACGCCCACCGCGATGAAGAACAGGATGATGCCGATCTTGAGCAGCACCATCGCGTTGTTGGAGTTCGCCGATTCCCGCACGCCACGGATCAGGATGATCGTGATCAGGCAGACGACCAGGAACGCGGGAAGGTTGACGATGACGGGGAAGCCGAAGACCCTCGGGGCCTCGCCGATGGCGGACGCGACGTAAGCCTGCGTCGGATCGGTGGCACCAGCCGCCACGGCCGCGGCCGCCTCGTGGGCCGAGCGGTAGTCGGTGGCCAGCCAGGCCGGCATGGTGACTCCGAAGTGGCTGATCAGCTCGCGAAAGTATCCCGACCAGCCGATGGCGACCCCGATGTTGCCCACCGCGTATTCGACGATGAGGTCCCACCCGATGATCCAGGCGACGAACTCCCCCAGCGACGCATAGGCGTAGGTGTAGGCGGAGCCCGCGATCGGGACCATGGCAGCGAACTCGGCGTAGCAGAGCGCCGCGAACCCGCACGCGACCGCCGTGAGCAAAAAGGAGAGGATGATCGCCGGTCCGGCACCCGGCCGCGCGGCGTCGCCGACGATGGCGGTCCCGGTCGTGGCGAAGATGCCCGCGCCGATCGTGGCCCCGACGCCGAGGGCGGTGAGGTGCCACTTGTTGAGGGAGCGGGAGAGTCCCCCGCGCTCTCGGATGTCGTTTTCGCAGTCCTGGATCGATTTGCGGACGAAGAGGGACGCCATGAACCCCTTGCTGGCTAGAAGAAGACCGTGACGGTCGTGGTGCCGGGCACCGGCGTCCCCTCAGGCGAGCGGGCGGGCCGGAACCGGTAGTTCCGCATCGCTTCCTCGAACTTCCGGGCGAAGCCCCCGTCCCGGATCTCCGGATCGACGGTGATGCGCTCGACTCGGCCGTCCGCGGCGACGAAGAACATCACGTCGACCCGGCGACCGCGCATGTCCTTCGGGTAATCGGCGGGAGGAAGAACCAGCTGCCGCGGCTCGGGAGCGGTCCCGCGCCCGCCCTCTCCGGCCGCGCCGGGTCCGGTACCCGTCCCCGTCCCGCTACCAGTCCCGGCGCCCTGACCCCCGCCGGCGCCCGGTCCGGCGCCGGTCCCGGTCGCGCCGGCGCTTTCGGCCGGCGGGTTCTCTGCCGGCGCTGCGGCGGCTACACGCGTCGTATCCACGGCCGGCGGCACGACCGGCGGGGGCACCGCCGTGGCGGGCTCCGGGCGGGAAACGACAGGGGTCTTGGGAGAGACGACCGGCCGGGGGGCCGGTTGAGCGGGCAGGGAAATATACGCCACCGTGCGCTCCCTGCCACCGCCGCTGCCAGCGCCCCCAAGTCGCTCGGGAAGCACCACCGGCCCGGGCGCGAGCGTGCGCACCCAGGTCCGGCCCGCGTCCGACACCAGGAACGCCAGCAGGGCGAGGTGCAGAACGAGCGCGAGCCCAAAGGCCCAGGCGATGCGGCGGCGCTGCCCGGGGAGCTGGAGTCTGAGGGGGACCGGCGGGCGCATGTCGGGGGAAATTACACCGACGGCCGCCCGGGTCCGGGCGGCCGTCGGCGAGTCCAAGCGTCGGTTCGAGCTACTTCGCTTCTTTCGGCGTGAAGCCGATGATCTGCACGCCCGCCCCGCGAGCAACGTCCATCGCGTCGACCACGTCCTGGTAGAGCCGGTTCACGCCGGCCTTGATGAACAGCAGCTTGGCCGGCCGGTTGTCGAACACCGCGTGGATCTGCGAGTCCAGCTGGTCCTTGGGGACCGGCTGGGAGTTGATCGCGTAGCTCCCGTCGTCGGCCAGCTCGAGCACGATTTGGTTGCTTGCCTGCGTGCTCTGCTGCGTCGAGTTCGGCGGCGGTACCTGGATGTCCAGCGCCTTCCGCGACAGCGGCTGCGTGATCATGAAGATGATCAGCAGCACCAGGAGCACGTCGATCATCGGGGTGACGTTGATGTCCGACTGCACCCCTCCCGAGTTGCCTGCGCTCATCGCCATCTACTTCTTCTCCTTCTTTGCGCCCGGCTGGAAGAGTCCGGTGTTGACCGGCTCCGTGATCGCCGCCATCACCCGAACCCCCGAATTCCGCGCCATCTCGACCGCTTCCTGGATCTTGCCGTACTTGAGCTTGTTGTCCGCCTTGAAGTACAGGATCTTGTCCTCGGTCCGGGCGTTGAAGATCGTCCGCAGCTGGTCCTGCAGCGATGCGTCGGCGATCGGCCGCCCGTTGAGGAAATAATGGCCGCTCTCGTCGATCCCCAGAACCACCTCGTTGTCGCCCTCGGGGCGGGCGTCGAGGTTCTTGCCCTTGGGCAGCGTGGCCTTGAAGCCCGCCGCGATGAGGGGCGTCACGATCATGAAGATGATCAGGAGCACCAACATCACGTCGATCATCGGAGTGACGTTGATGTCCGATTTGACCGCGGTCGACCCCGCGCCCTGGTTACCCGTGGATATGGCCACTGCCGCTCACCGTTTTCTGGGCCTGGAATTCCTTGGTGAAGATGGACCGCCCGAACTCGCTCCCGACGCTCTTGATGAGGTAGTCGATGAGCTCCTTCGAGGTGTAGGTCATCTCGACGGTCAGGTTCTCGATCTTGGTCGTGAAGTAGTTGTAGGCCCACACCGCCGGGATCGCGACCATCAGACCGAACGCCGTCGTGATCAGCGCCTCGGCGATACCGGCCGAGATGCCGGCCAGGCCGCCCGACGCGCCCTGCTGCGCCATGCCCACGAAGGCGTTCACGATACCCATCGTCGTGCCGAGAAGGCCGACGAACGGGGCGGTCGAGCCGACCGTGCCGAGGACGCCCAAGCCGCGCTTGAAATCGGCCAGGGTGATGAGCATCTGCCGCTCCACCGCGCGCTCGGCCGAGTTGATGTCGGCGGCGGTGATCGTGGCCCGGTCACGGAGCAGGGGCTTCACTTCGGCCAGCGCCTCGCCGAGCACGCGGGAGACGTGGCTCTTCTTGTTCTTCTCGGCCAGCGTGATGGCCTGGTCCAGGTTCTCTTCCTGAATGGCGCGGGAGAACTGGGGCGCGAACTTCCGGGTCTCCGCCTCGCTCCGCTTGATCTGGACCAGTTTGGTGATCACGATCGTGAGCGAGTAGACCGACATGGCCGCCATGATGAACACGATGCCCTTGGCAAACATGCCCATCGTGCCCCACAGGTGCAGAAGATCAACACTCATTGCGCAAAGCCTCCTACAGGAGTGAACCTGGTTGCTACGGAATCTTGAACGAGATGCGCTGCTGTACCAGCTGGCGGACCAGCTTGCCGCGGAACTTGGCGGGCTTGAAGACGCCCTTCAGGATCGCCTCGCGCGCCGGCTCCTCGAACGCCTGGTGGGTCGACTTGAGCACCTTGAACGATGGCGGCTCGGCGTGCCCCGTCGTGTCCACGATGTACTGCACGTCCACCGACCCCGCGATCCCGGCGCTTTGCAGCACGGGCGGATAGCGCGGCAGGGGGATGTTGATCGGCTGCACCGGATCGTCCAGCTCGGCCTCGGTAAACACCTCAGCCTTCACGTCCACGGGGCCGGTGCCCCCGGCCACGCCTGTTCCCACGCCCCCCTCGATGCCCTTGCCGGTGAAGTCCTTCGGATCGAAGGCCTTCTGCTTGAGGTCGATCGGGGGGATGTCCTTGGGAATGTCGATCGGCGCCACCACCGTCTGGAACCCCTTCGGGGGCGGATTGGCGATCACCACCTGCTCGGGCGGCGGGGGCGGCGGCGGGGCCTCGGGGGGCTTGAGGAACACCATCGTGGTGTCCACGGGCTTGTCCTTGATACTCTCGGCGACGCCCTGGGTCGCCTTCACCGCGGCGAAAATGATCGCGCCATGGACCGCGACGGACGCGATGGTCTGCCCGACGCTGCGCTGCCTCTTTGCCTTGGATTCCAGCAGATTTTCGAACACGCGACGACCTCCCTCGCATCGTTCCGGAGGCGGAGAAGATATCGCCCGGCCAATGGCGCGCCAGTTGACCGAAGATGACAATTCGATGACAAGGGGATTAGGGCTTGGTCCGGGGCAGCCGTACGGTGAAGAGGGTTCCCCGCCCCGGCCGGCTCTGGACGGTGATGGTGCCCCCATGGGCCTCAGCGATCCACTTGGTGATCGCGAGCCCGAGGCCGGTCCCGGCCCGCTCGCCGGTACGGGACCGGGCGGGGTCGGCCCGCCAGAACCGATCGAAGATGTGCGGCAGGTCCCCGGGCGCGATGCCGATCCCGGTGTCGCTCACCGTGAGGGTAACGGCGTCCGCCTCGTCGCTGAGACTCAACCCCACGGTGCCGTCCGCCGGCGTGTACTTGATCGCGTTGGTGACGAGGTTGAGAAGCAGCTCGCGGATCCGGTGGCGGTCCACCGCCAGACGGACCGGGCCAGGCGGAACGTCGGTCGTCACCTGAACCCGGGCGCTCTCACCCAGCATGCCGGCGGTCTCCGACACGTCGGCCACGAGCTCCCGCAAGTCGGCCTCTTCCACCGCCAGCGGCGCCCGTCCTTCGTCCGCACGCGCCAGCGTGAGAAGATTGTCCACCATCTCCGTCATCTGGTTGATCTGAGCCAGGGTCTCGTCCAGCGCCTGTAGAACCTCCTGCGGCGTCTTGGGATGGGTGAGGCCGCGCTCGACGCCCGCCCGGAGCACCATGAGCGGCGTCTTGAGCTCGTGGCTCGCGTCGGCCGTGAACCGGCGCAATCCCGAGAAGCTCTGCTCCAGCCGGGCCAGCATCCCGTTGAGCGTGACGACGAGCCGGGAGACCTCGTCCCCGGACAGTGGAACCGCGAGCCGGCGGTGGAGGCTGCGTCCGTCGCTGATCGCGTCCAGCTCGTCCATGATGCGGAGCAGCGGCTGCACGCTCGTGCCGGCGAGCCACCACCCGAGTGCGGCGGAGCAGAGCAGCACGATGGGAGCGATCAGGAGCATCGACTGGAGGAGGGCGGTCGGCCCGTACACGACGTCCTGGGTCGGCGTCGCGACCAGCAACGCGCCGATGCCGGGCCCGGCCGAGTCCACGCGCGTCGCGATGAAACGGACGGTGCCGCCCAGCCCGGAAAGATCGAGGGTGCCCGACTGGCGCCGATCTCCCAGGCCGCGGAGCGGTCCCGACAGCGTCTCGAGGTCGCTGGCGCTGAGCGTGCGGGTGACTCCGGAGAGCGCTACGAGATTGTGGGCGGTGTCCGCGACGACGAGGTAGTCGCGAAAGGCTTCGAGGTAGGCACTGATGCCGGGATCGAGGGACCCGCCCGAGGTGGGGTTCACCAGCCGGCCGAGGACGTGGTAGGACTCGACCAGCCAGCGCTTGGCCAGGTCGGATTCGAGCGAGAGCCTCCGGTCGAGCTCCTGGAGGCTCGACTGGCGCCGCTCCAGGTAGAGCGCGGCCCCGAACGCCACGACGGTGATCCCCAACGCCACCGTGTACCAGAGGGCCAGCCGGCGGCGGATCGTGCTCATCTCAGCCCTTCACGACGTAGCCCACGCCGCGCACCGTATGCACCAGCTTCTGGTCGTGGCCGGAGTCCACCTTCTTGCGCAGGCGGTTGATCACCACATCGACGATGTTGGTGCCGGGGTCGAAGTGGTAGTCCCACGCGTACTCGGTGATCAGCGTGCGGGACATCACCCGGCCCGCGTGCCGCATCAGATACTCGAGCACGGTGTATTCCTTCGGTGTGAGGTCGATGGGCTGGCCCGATCGGCGGACTTCGCGCGTGCCGGTGTCCAGCTCGAGATCGGCGACCCTGAGCATCGGGAGGCGGAGCTCCTTGGGCCGCCGGCCCAGCGCTTCCACCCGGGCCAACAGCTCCTCGAACGCGAACGGCTTCGTCACGTAGTCGTCCGCGCCGGTGCGGAGGGCCTGGACCTTGAAGTCCACGGTGTCCTGCGCCGTCAGCACGAGGATCGGGGTCGTCGTCCCCCGGTCGCGCAGGGTGCGCAGCACTTCGAGCCCGGTCATCCCCGGCAGCCTGAGGTCCAGCACGATGAGGTCGTATTGGCCCCCCGAGGCAAGCCGCAGCCCCTCCATTCCGTCATCGACCAGATCCGCATGGTAGAGGTGCTCGTCGAGCCCCCGCTTTACGTACTGACCGACGGTGCGGTCGTCTTCGATGACGAGGATTTTCACTCCGGCCGCTCCGTGGCCGGCAGCACCACGCGGAACAGGGACCCCTGCCCCGGCTGGCTCTCGACCTCGATGCGTCCGCCGTGCTCCCGGACGATGCCGTAACTGATCGAGAGGCCGAGGCCGGTACCGCGGCCCGGCGGCTTCGTCGTGAAGAACGGCTCGAAGATCTGAGCGAGCTGCGCGCGCGGAATCCCCACGCCGGTGTCGGCCACCTCAATGTGCAGCTCGTCGGCCCGCACTCGGCTTCGGCCGGAGCGCAGTGTGAGGCGTCCGCCCCCTTCCATTGCGTCGAGCGCGTTCAGCATGAGCGCCATCAGCACCTGGATGAGCTGCT
This sequence comes from Gemmatimonadota bacterium, assembly GCA_041488455.1. Taxonomy (GTDB): domain Bacteria; phylum Gemmatimonadota; class Gemmatimonadetes; order Gemmatimonadales; family GWC2-71-9; genus DASQPE01. Next base: position 10,855 of record JBGPPG010000014.1, on the reverse strand, counting down.
CCGAGCTTGCGGCCGTGGCCGGGAGGTTGGGGTCGAGCTCGCGGGTGACCACCAGCTGGGCGAACGACTTGTGGTGCTTGAGGAGGAAGAGCGCGTCCTCGACGACGTTGTTGAGCTGCACCGTCTGCTTGGCCTTCCCCTTGGGCCGGCTGAAGTCGAGCAGGCCGCTCACGATCTGGGTGCAGCGCTCGACCTCTTTGTCCACGATGTGGAGGTATTCCCGGATCGCCTCCAGCGCCGGCCCGGACAGCTCCGCCAGCCGGCCTTCCATGGCCGCGACGCACGCGCCGATGGTGGCCAGCGGGTTATTGATCTCGTGCATGACGCCGGCCGCCAGATGGCCGATCGCGGCAAGCTTCTCGCTCTGGAGAATCCGCTGCTGCGTGTGCCGCGCCTCGGTGACGTCCTCGCCCACCGTGATCACGTGGGTGATTGCGTCGCCCTCCAGCCGCATCGGGATCCGGGTGATCCGGTAGGTGCGCTGCTCACCCCCCACGTCGACCTCGAGATCCTCTTCGCTCAGGTCGCCGGTCTCGAAGACTCGGTCGAAAGCCGCGCGGAGCGTGCTCCGCGGCTGGCGGCTCAACACCTCAAAGACCGGCCGGCCCACGACGTCGTCCCGCCGGAGGCCCTGGGTTCCGGTCTCCCGCTTGCGGTTCCAGGCCTGGATCCGGTACTCGCGGTCCACGACGTAAAGACCGACCGGCAGGCTGTCTATGATGAGGCTGATGAACCGCCGTTGCTCGTCGATCTCGCGCGACCGCACCGCGACCTCGTGCGCAAGGTCGGCCGAGAGCTCCGCCGAAGCCACGAAGGGAGCGAGGAAGTCGGCGAGAACATCGAGAACCGGGAGGTCGGGCCGGCCGCTCTCGCAGCCAACCTCCAGCAGCCCGACCCGCTCGCCCTCCTGGAGGAGCGGCACCCGGGCAGTCTCGGGGTCCGGCTGCGGCAGGCGCTCGAGCCCGGCAACCGCCGGCTGCTCCCGCGGTGGCCAGGTCACGGCGCGGAACACGGCGGTACCGGGATCCCGCAGCCAGAGGGCCACCCGCGATACGGGGAGGCCTTCACAGAGAGCCTGCACGACCGCGTTCACCGTCGCGTCGAAGCCCCGGCCGCCGTTGAGGAGCTTGGCGACGGTGCCCAGGAGGGCGAGCGACGGATCGCGCGGAGCGCCGGCGGGAGCGCTGGAGTCTGTCGTCACGAGCGTCGGCGGGCGCCGCCCGCGAGCGCGATGGAGAGGATGCGCCATTCACCGCGGACCCGGCGCAGCACGACGTGCTCGGTCCAGTCCGATTCGAGCACGACGCCCGCGGGTGATGTGAGCCGGCGCCGGCTCACCAGCCACCCGGCGGCGAGATCGCCTTCCTGCCGAGTGTCGCTCCGGAGAATCCGAACGTCGAACGCCCGGCCGTCTCCGGCCTCGCCCGGGGGCAGCATCCGTTGCCGTGCGGAATCGATGGGAAGGACGAGGTTCCGGGTCGGCAGCGCCATGGCGTAGACCGCCTCGCTCCAGAAGAGCTCGCGCACGCACGGCCAATCGCGGGCCGACAGACCCCGCGTGTACTCGACCAGCACATGCTGGATCGCTTCGTCGTCGTTCCGGGAGCCGGTCGGGGTGTGATCCTCGATCCGGCAGGCCGCGACGAGCACTCCGCACGCGACCGCCGCGATGCGCAGGCGGGACATGGGGCTCCTTGGGGAACGCGTTGGCATTAAGATACTTCCATGCCCCTCGAGACCTGCACTCCCTGGATCGCCGGCCGAAGCATCGGCACTCGCGGCCGCCGGGTGGAGATGGTTCGCGCGCCGTTCGACGGACGTCCGCTGGCGCGCGTCGCGATCGCCACCGGCGCCGATCTGGACGCCGCCATCGACGCCGCGCGGGGTGCGTTCGCCGAGCTCAAGGCCTGGCCCCGCCATGCCCGCCGGGACCTGCTCGATCGCGTCGCCCGCGCAATCACGGCCGACCGCCGGAGCCTCGCCGCGCTCCTCTCCGCCGACTGCGGCAAGCCGGTGACCCAGGCGCTGGGTGAGGTCGATCGCGCCGCGCAGACGTTCTCCTTTGCCGCGGACGAAGCCCGGCGCTTCGGCGGCGAGCTGATCCCCATGGACGTCGATCCGCGCGCGACGGGGATGGCCGGCCTCGTGCAGCGGTTCGCCATCGGCCCGGTCTCGGCGATCTCGCCGTTCAACTTCCCCCTCAACCTCCTCGCTCACAAGCTCGCGCCGGCCCTGGCCGTCGGCAGCGCGGTCGTCGTGAAGCCCCCGCCGCAGGCACCGCTCGCCGCGTTCCGGCTCGCGCGGATTCTGACCGACTGCGGGGCGCCCGCGGGAGCGTGTAATGTGCTCCCGATGGACGTTCCGGTCGCAGAGCGGCTTGCCACCGACCCGGCGTTCGCGCTGCTCTCCTTCACCGGCAGCGCGAAGGTGGGCTGGCACCTGAAGAGCGTGGCCGGCAAGAAGAAGGTCGTGCTCGAGCTCGGCGGCAACGCGGCCGCCGTGGTCCACGAGGACGCGCCCGATCTCGACTGGGTGGCGGAGCGGCTCGCGCTGGGCGCATTCGCGTACGCGGGGCAGGTCTGCATCAAGGTCCAGCGTATCCTCGTCCACCGCTCGATCTGGCGCCGGTTCGTCCGCCGGTTTCTCGAGGCGTCGGCTGACCTCAAGGCCGGGAACCCGGCCGACCCCAAGACCGTGGTGGGCCCGATGATCGACACCGCGGCCCTGGAACGGGTCCAGTCGTGGGTGGCCGAGGCGGAGTCGGCGGGGGCCCGAGTGCTCTTGCGCGGACGGCGCCGGGGATCGGTGCTCCGGCCCACGGTGCTCACCGACGTGACACCGCGAATGAAGGTGGAGTGCGAGGAGGTGTTCGGGCCGGTCACGACCCTCACGCCCTACCGCGATTGGAGCGGCGCGCTCACGCGAGTGAACCGCTCGACCTACGGCCTCCAGGCGGGCGTGTTCACCGCCGACCTGGGCCGCGTCCGCGAGGCGTTCGCGAGTCTGGAGGTGGGCGGAGTCATCGTGAACGACTTCCCCACCCTGCGGGTGGATCACTACCCCTACGGGGGGATCAAGGACTCTGGGTTCGGGCGGGAAGGCGTGCGCTACGCGATGGAGGAGATGAGCGAGCCGAAGATGCTGGTATTGAGGTGAACGGTTTATTCCAGTTTCGCTAATTCCTGGAGCAACTCCGCATTCTCCCGCCGGTTCCCCGTCGACTGCTCCATGAAGCTCCACCGCACCACCCCGGCCGCGTCGATCAGCACATAGGCTCGGGCCGAGAAGAACTTGTCCTCGATCAGCGTCCCGTAGGCCCGGCTCACGTCCCGCTTGAAGTCGCTCAGCAGGTCCACCGTGAGCCGCTCCTTCGCCTTGAATTCCTTGAGCGTCGGGATCGAGTCCACGCTGATCGGCAGGACCTCGGTATTGGCACTTCGGAACTGGCCGTAGTCCACCGAGAAGGCGCACATCTCCGCGGTGCACACGCTGGTGAAGGCGAGCGGGAAGAACGCGAGGAGCACGTTCTTCCCGCGGAGCTTCGACAGCGTTACGTCACTTCCTGCGGTCGAGGGCAGCGTAAAGTCGGGCGCGCGCGAGTCCACGGGAGGCAAGGTCGCCATCGGGCTCACCGGGCCGCGAAGCGGCGGCCGACCTCGGTCCAGTTGACGACGTTCCACCACGCCGCCAGATAGTCAGGGCGCCGGTTCTGGTACTTGAGATAGTAGGCGTGTTCCCAGACGTCGCAGCCGAGCACCGGCGTCTTGCCGTCCATCACCGGGCTGTCCTGGTTCGGTGTGCTCTCGATGGCGACCTTGCCGCCCGCGTCGCGGGTGAGCCAGCCCCACCCGCTCCCGAAGCGGCCGATGCATGCCTTGGTGAACTGCTCCTTGAACTGCGCCAGGCCACCGAACGTCTTGGTGATCGCGTCGGCCAACGCGCCCGCGGGCTCGGTAGCGCCGCCGGGCTGCATGAGCTCCCAGAACAACGTGTGGTTGTGGTGTCCGCCCCCGTTGTTCCGCACGGCCGTGCGGATCGCCTCCGGCACCGAGCCGATGCCCCGCAGCAGGTCGTCCAGCGACTTGCTCTGGAGATCCGGGTGTCCCTCGAGCGCGGCGTTGAGGTTGTTCACGTAGGCGGCGTGATGCTTATCGTGGTGGATCCGCATCGTCTGCTCGTCGACGTGCGGCTCCAGGGCGTTGTAGGCGTAGGGTAGCGGGGGAAGTGTGAAAGCCATTTGAGGAACTCCTCTGCGGACGACGGTTACCGACTGATCAGGTCCCTATTTTCTCGCCGGCGCAATATGGACCTGCTGCGGAACCGGGTCAACTTGTCCGAGACTCAGTGAGAAAGCCACCGGATGATCTGTGCGTACACCCGAACGGCGTTCAAGTAGTCGCCGATGGCGACACGCTCGTCGATCCCGTGGATCCGCGCCAGGTCGCTGCTCGCGAGATGCACCGGGAGGAATCGGTAGACGTTCGGCGTGAGCGAGGCGTAGTGACGCGCGTCGGTGGCGCCCAACACCAGGTAGGGAGCCACCACCGCGTCGGGATGGATCTGGCGAATCGCGGTGGCGAGCGCGAGAAACGAGGCCGCGTTGGCGGGTGACACCGGGGACGGGTCGTGGCTTTCGCCGATTACGGAGATCGTGACGCCCGGGTCGTTCACTACTCGGCGCACGCGATCCACCGTGCTCTCGACCGTCTCGGCCGGCAGGATCCGCAGGTTCACCACCGCCCTGGCACTCCCCGGCAGCACGTTGTCCTTCTTGCCGCCCTCAATGATCGTGGGCGCGATCGTGGTGCGTACGGTCGCCGCGGTCGAGGGCACCGCGGTCAGCCGGCGAACGACCAGCGGCTCGAACAACCAGAGATTGGCGAACAGCACGCGATACGGCCACGACATCTCCGGCCCCACCGCCTCGAACAGCCCACGACTCGCACGGAGCGAGCCCGGAAACTGGTCGTGCTCCAGACGGGTGATCGCCCGGCTGACCAGCCCGATCGCCGTTCGCGAGGGCGGCATGGACGAGTGACCGCCGGCCACCTGTGCCTCGAGCGCGAGCGACACGCTCCCCTTTTCCGCGACGCCGACGGTCGCTACGGGAACCGAGACACCAGGAACGATCCCCTCGAGGACGGCGCCACCCTCGTCGATCACCGCCTCGAGACGCACTCCGCGCTGCCCGAGCCGTGCCGCGATCTGGGCCGCGCCGTGGCGGCCGCCCAGCTCCTCGTCGCCGCCGAAAGCCAGATACACCGTGCGGCCGGGCCGGAGGCCCTCGCGGAGCAGTGCCTCGACCGCCTCGAGGGTGCCGAGGACGCCGACCTTGTCGTCCAGCGCGCCACGCCCCCAAATGTAGCCGTCCGCCACGGCACCGGAGAACGGCGGGTGGGACCACTTCGCCGAATCCGCCGGCACGACGTCGAGGTGGCTGGCAAGCAGCAGCGCGGGCAGAGTTGAATCGGTGCCACGCCAGGTATACAGCAGGCTGCCGTTGACGACTTCGCGGCCCAGCGCTGCGTGGACGCGCGGGAAGACCTGGTCGAGGAGGCGATGGAGCTCGGCGAGCGGCACGGAATCCCCGCGTGTCGAATCCTCGACCGAGACCGTCGGCACCTGGATCGCGAGGGCCAGCCGCTCGATCGCGCCGGCCGAGTCGATCGCCAGCGCCTCTGCCGGCGCCGGCTGCACCTCCCGGCCGGAAAAGCGGCTCGCACGCGCGCCGATGACGGCCGCGAGCACCAGGGCCGCGACGGCGAAGAGCCCGAGGACGCGCCTCGTCATACCGTCGGCGGTCCAGCTGAGCGCGAGTCCGAAACGCCGGGGTCAGAACGGGGTGCGAAATCGAGCCAGAGTGCCAGGGCAAGACCGGCGGCGGCAGCGAGCGTGTAGGTGACCTGGCTGCGGAAGCCGGCCTCCAGCGCCACAGGCAGCACCAGGGCGGCTGACGCCCAGCCCAGGCGCCGGACCGGCTCGTGCGCCGGCCCGGCCGATCCACTCCAGCGCCCCACCGCCAACGCGGTGCCGGTGAGCAGCAGCCCAGCGAGGCCGGAGCCTGGAGGTCCGCTCGCGAGCGTGACGAACGCCATCGCATTCAGCGTCGCGACGCTGCGGCCCATGATCGCGGCCCCCCAGAGGCCGAGCACACCGATGGGAACAAGCACCGGCTGCCAATGCTGGAGTCCGCCGGCCAGTGCGGGACTTCCCATACGAAGCCAGAGTGCAACACCCAGGGGCGCAAAGAGCCCCCCCGGAAACAGGCGGTGTGCCGGCCAGAGCCCGAAGCAGGCCCACGCCACCAGGCCGACCGGGAGGGCCAGCAGGATCTCCGCGCGGGGGCTCAAGGGCACGTCGCCCAGATCCGCTACCCGAAGCCCCACGGGTCCCGCGATCGTTGCCATGAGCCACCAGACCGGAGCCAGCACCATGACCGCGCCCGGGAGCCAGGGGAACCTGATGCCGGACCTCCCGCGGCGATCGAAGAAGTCCGCCGCGGCCGCGACGGCAAGGCCCAGGAACACGAGGCCGACACGCGGACCGGCCACGACGGCTAGCGCCCCGAGAGCGAACCCGACCGCGGCAAGCCGGTTGCCCGGCAATCCGGGCCACCGGATCTGCGGTTCCTCCGACGAGACGCCACCGCGCCGGAAGCTTTGAATCAGCCCGCCAACGGCCGCAGCCACTGCGGCCACGCCAGCGCCTGCCAGGACGGAGCGACCGGCTCCGCTCGCGTGCGCCAGTTCGCCGCCGACCCAGAACGCGATCCCCGCTCCGCTGAGCAGCACGAGCCCGCCGGGGGAGCGGGGCCGGTCTCGCAGGGCGGCGAGCGCCGCGGCGGCCGCGAGGGCAGCGCCGAGCAGCAGGAGTCCCGCATTCACGCCGAAGAACGCGCTGGCCGACGCCCGCGCTACCTGGCCGATGACGTGCGGATCTCCGGAGCCTGGATTCACTCCGAGTGAGGCGACCGCGAGGGCGAAGGGCACCAGCGCGACGAAAGCGAGACGCGCACGCGGACGCTGCTGGATCGACGCCCCAAGCACTAGGAGTGCGTATGCCCCGGGGAGCGGGATGGTCATCGCGACCGCGAATGGCGTGGGGACGCCAAACGTCTGACGGGCAAGGGCTTTAGCGATCGGCTGCAACGCTTCGCCCGGGGCGCTCTTGCGTGGATCACATCTTGCCGATAATGGGGCCGGCAGCAGCCGACCGGGGGTCGGGCAATCCGAGCCTTAGGTGTTCCGCAATTAGCCGGGATATCTGCAAGGCAGGGGCCGACTCCGTCGAGCAAGCCATCCACCGAGACCCCGAGGACGCTCGTACCGTGACCGCCACCCTGGAACCCAACCCCGCCTCCAAGCCCAAGCCCGCCCCGGCCGCCGCACCCGCGCCGGCGGAGGATCAAGCGGCGTCGTTCGAGTCGGCGTATCGGACGCCTCCCAAAAAGCGGACCTGGCGGCCGGCGAGTGAAATCGCCGTGGACCTCGGGACCGCGAACACCCTGGTGCTGGTCAAGGGCGAGGGCGTCGTGCTCAACGAGCCGTCGGTCGCGGCGGTGGAGCAGGCGACCGGTGAAATCATGGGCATCGGGCTCGAGGCCAAGCGGATGCTCGGCCGCACGCCCGAGGGGATCCTCGCGGTGCGCCCGATGAAGGACGGCGTGATCGCGAACTTCGAGGTCGCGGAGAAGATGCTGCGTCACTTCCTCCGCACCGTGCTCGATCGCCGCATCCTCCGGGTGAAGCCGACGGTCATCGTCTGCGTGCCCTCCGGTATCACCGAGGTCGAGCGCCGGGCCGTTCGGGACTCGGCCCAATCGGCCGGCGTCAAGCGGCTGCTCATGGTCGCCGAGCCCATGGCGGCCGCGATCGGCGTCGGTCTCCCGGTGGACGAGCCTTCCGGCAACATGGTCATCGACATCGGCGGCGGCACCACCAATGTCGCCGTGATCGCGCTCTCCGGTATTGTCTGCGACGCGTCCATCCGGACCGGCGGCGACGAGCTGGATCAGTCGATTGTGCAGTACATGCGCAAGAACTACAGCCTGCTCATCGGTGAGCCCACGGCCGAGCTGGTCAAGATCACCATCGGCTCCGCGGCGCCGCTCGACCCCGAAGTCGAGATGGAGGTCAAGGGCCGGGATCTGATCTCCGGTCTGCCGAAGACGGTCCGGGTGGATTCGGCCGGCATCCGCGACGCCATGCAGGAACCCATCTCCCAGATCGTGAACGCGGTGCGTCGGGCGCTCGAGGCGACTCCACCCGAGCTGGCGAGCGACATCCTCGACCACGGCATTACGCTCACGGGTGGCGGCGCGCTGATTCGCGGCATCGACCGGCTGCTGAGCGAGGAGACCGGTCTTACGGTCCGCCGGGATCCCGACCCGCTCACCTGCGTCGTCCGCGGCACCGGCAAGATCCTCGACGACTTCGCCCGCTTCGAGAACGTCCTGACGACCTAGGCCTCGGCCCCGCTCAGCCACGTCGCCGTGGGCGGGGCGGCGGGGTGCCCCACGTCCTGCCTCACGTGGCGCCGGATGAATGCCAGATCGAGTCCGGCCCCCACCATCCCGAGCGGGTGAAGCTTCGACCCGCGGACGTCCCGCCACTCCTCCAGCGCCAGCTCGATCACCGTCTGCTGCACAGGCAGAGCGCCGGCACGCCGGCCCGCTTCCTCCAGCCGTGCCAGGAGCTCCACGTCGAACGCCCATCGGCTGCGAAAGGGCGCCGCGAAGGCGGCGCCTAGGAGCGGGCCCGCGCGGAAGAGCTTGGCCCCACATTGCGTGTCGTACACGCCAAGGCCGAGCACCAGGGAGGCCGCGGTCGCGAAGACGCGGCCGAGGTAGTGCCGCACCGCCGATCGCTCGATCGTCGTGCCGAGGAGCCTGACCCGGGCCCCGATCGCGCCCAGCAGGATCGGGCGTCCCTCGAGCGCGGCGAGGAATCGCGGTATCGCCGCGAGCGGTGTGGCGAGATCGGCGTCCCAGAAGCCGACGAACACCGCCCCGTCAGCCAGCGCCGCGAGCACCCCTGCCCTGACCGCGCCCGACTTGCCCTGGTTCGTCGCGAGCCGAAGAGCCCGGATCCGGCCCGGGACGCGGCGCACCAGGCCCGAGAGCACCTTGGCCGTGTCGTCCGTGCTCCCGTCGTCAACGAAGAGCAGGCTGGCCGCCCCGGGGAGCGCGGCGTACTCCGCGAACCGGGCAACATCGAGCCGCGCCGCCTCGTTGTAGCACGGCACCACGATGACCGTGCGCGGCGCGTCCGGAGATGACGGAGGGTCCACGATAGACGTCGGAGCGTGAGTGGTCAGCGGAGGGTCAGCTCTTCGGGGGGGGTTGGATCGTTTGGCGTTCTGCCAGGATGACCCGGCGCGGGATGGGGACGTCGGTGAGGTGGGCCGCCACTTCAATGACGCCGGGACCACCGGAGCCGTCCGGGTGGACGACACGGACCACCGTGCCCCGAACCGGGAGCGTCTCGCCGCTGCTCAATCGGAGTATCCCCTCGAGCTTGGTCCCGACCGGCGGCTCCGGGCCGGCATCCTGCAGATATCGCAGCCCGCGCTCCGACAGGTCCACCACGTTGAGCGATCCGGACTCCAGGATCAGGCTCGGCCGCGCGCTGGGCGGGTACTGCAATCGTGCGTGGGCTCGCGGGCGATTGGGCGACATGCTTCACCGGCCTCTTCCGCCCCCACAACCGCCCCGATCGTCCTCTCCGGAGCGGTCGCCATTGGCTCGGCAGGCGTCCTTCTTCTTCGCCTTGTCCGCCTTGTCGCCCTTGTCCGGGTCGGTCTGGGCGCTCGTTGCTCCGCCGCCGGCCGCCGCGCCGGTCTCCTGGATCTGAATGGGGTTGGCCACGGAGTTGGCGACGCGCCCATAGGTCCGACCGACCGAGGTTCGGAGGAGCAGCAATGCCACGAGCAGCCCTGCCGCCACGAGGGCCAGCAGCACGGCATACTCGGAAGCCTGTCCGCGATCGCCTCGAAGCACTGCCGCCCGGAATCGGAGCACGGAACCCCCCGGCACGGTACGGAACGCCCGCAACCGGGAGAGGCTGCGGGTCAATCGAGCACGCGCGTCATAAACCTATGGGAAACCGGCCGATCCGGACAGAGGGGCCCCGGTAGCGGACGGGCGGGGCCGACCCCTATCGCGGCGCGGTCCGCCCGGTTAACTCTGGTATTCGACCTCCCGGCACTCTTTCCCATGCTCCCAACCTCACTTCACGAGCCGCCCCCGACAATCGGGGCCCGGCGTCCGTCCATATTCGGAGTAACACCAATGCGACACCGCGCCTTGCTGATCGCCGGCTGCGTCGGTTTGTTATCGGCGACACGAACCGTTCACGCCCAACAGTCCCCCGAAGCGGTCGGCCGCGTTCGCGCGGAGCCTCAAGCCCGCTCGACAACGGTGTATCGCCTGCTGGAAGGCAAGCGCGCGACCTTCGATGTGACAGGCGTCGGCCAGGGCCCCGCGGGGCGCGGCAGCCTGGAGGTCGAGTACAAGAATGGTCGCGCGGCCATGCGGCTTCAGGTGGACAGCCTGATCCATCCGCAGCGAGTGGGCGCCGCGTACACGGCGTACGTGTTCTGGGGCGTCGCGGCGGACGGCAAGGTCACGCGCCTCGGGGAGCTTCCCGTCAACAAGCGGGTCGACCTGAAGGCGGACCTCACCGCACAGACCGTGGGCGTTCTCGCCACCGCCGAGCCGTACGCGGAGGTCGAGCGTCCCTCACCGGAGCTCGTGCTCAAGTTCGTTCTGCGCAACAAGGACGACAAGAACGCGCCGCCCGCCAGCAGCACGCGGTATCTGGGCGACAGCGGCCAGCTCTATTCGGACGCGAGCACG
>JBGPPG010000013.1:0-45594 GCA_041488455.1 Gemmatimonadota bacterium | reverse complement strand
GGTCTGCGCGACGGTGACGTGGGGCTCACGTTCGACGTGCATCCGGACTGGTGGGGGTTGTTGTAGCCCCTCTCTACCCGCATCGCGCGGTGCGGTCTTATCTTGCCTTCGGGGCGCGTGCCGGCGCCTTTCATTCAACGCTCATCGCGGGTGACTCGCCGAATGCAGTTCACGGACGAATGGCTGGTTCCGACACTTGAGCCTCTGTTGCCGGGGGATGCCTTCCAGGCACTCCGTACGGCTGAGGGCGGCCCCGTCTCGCTCTGGGAGACGGCCGTCCAGCGCAAGCTCGCGACGGATGGCCAGGTCCTCTCGGCGATCGCCGCCCGGTTCCGGTTCCCCATCGCGGACCTCGCGACGCTCGACCCCGCCGTCAAGGCGGCGATTCCGGAACAGCTGGTCCGCAAGTTCAACGTCCTGCCTCTCCGGGTTACTGACGCCTATCTCGAGGTCGCGACCGCCAGTCCCTTCGACCTCGATGCCGAGAAGACGCTCGCCTTCGCCACCGGCCGCGAGGTACGCCTCTTCCTCGGCTCGCCTGCGAGAATCCGGGAGAAGCTGGACGAGCTCTACCGCAGCGATGACGTGGTCTCGAAGCTGCTCGAGGGCATCGGCAATAACTTCGAGGTGAAGGAGGTCACCGACGAGGAGGAAGCCGCCGTCAGCGCGGCGGAGGCGAGCCAGCGGCCGATCATCCGGCTGGTGGACATGATGCTCGCCGACGCGGTAACGAGCAGGGCGAGCGACATTCACGTCGAGCCTGCTGAAGGCGGGATCGTCATTCGCTACCGCATCGACGGCGTCCTGCGCCAGGTGATGAAGATCCCGCGCACAGCCGGGATTCCGCTGATCTCCCGGGTGAAGATCATGTCGGGGCTCGATATCGCGGACCGGCTGCGGCCGCAGGACGGCCGCTCGCGCATCTCGGTGAACGGAGAGCCCATCGACCTCCGGGTCTCGACCCTTCCCGCGTCGCTGGGCGAGAAGGTCGTCATCCGGATTCTGAGCACCAAGGGCTCGATCCTCACGCTCGACGGCCTGGGCCTGTTCGAGGACGAGGCCGAGCTGATCCGCAGCCTCCTTCGGAACAAAGAAGGGATTCTCCTCGTCACCGGTCCGACCGGATCCGGCAAAACGACCACGCTCTACTCGGCGATCAGCCTGATCAAGGGCGAGGGCGTCAACATCGTGACGGTGGAGGATCCGGTCGAGTACCGGCTGGGCGCGAACATCGTCCAGGTGCAGGTGCACGACAAGGCCGGGCTCACGTTCGCATCCGCCCTCCGCTCCATCCTCCGGCAGGACCCGGACGTGGTGTTGATCGGCGAGGTTCGCGACCAGGAGACCGCGCAGATCGCCGTGCAGGCCTCGCTCACCGGCCATCTCGTCCTCTCGACCTTGCACACGAACGACGCGGCCAACGCCGTGACGCGGCTCCTGGACATGGGCATGGAGGCCTACAAGATCGGGTCGGCGCTGCGGGGCGTCATCGCGCAGCGGCTGATGCGCCGGCTCTGTCTCGCATGCAAAGAGGTCAGCACCGAGCCTGTTCCGGATCGGGTGGCACGGCTTCTTCCGGCGGGGACGACCATCTATCGCGCGGTCGGCTGCCCGGAGTGTGCGATGACCGGGTACAAGGGCCGCTTCAGCATCGTCGAGGTGCTGGTCATGACGCCGGAGCTGGAGCGGCTCATCGGCTCGGGCGGCACGGCCGACCGCATTGCCGAGCTGAGTCGCCGGAACGGCATGCGGGCGCTCTGGGAGAGCGGGCTGCGCCACGTGATCGACGGCGGCACCACGGTCGACGAGCTCCTGCGGGTCACCGAAGTGCCGTTGTCCGCGGAGCCCGCGGCGCCGGCCGCGCCCCCCAAGCCCGGCCGGGGGCCGCGCGCGGGTGCGGCACCTCCGGCACCAACGCCACAACCCGCGTCAGCTCCGCCCGTGGCAGCGCCCATCGACCTCGCGATGGACATGGAGCTGCTGGACGAAGGTCCGAAAGACGGGGCGGTCGCCGGGGATCGCGGGATCTGCGTGCTGCTGGTGGACGACGAGGACGATCTTCGGCGGGTGATGCGCGACCTCCTCGAGCGTGAAGGCTTCACCGTGCAGGAGGCGCGGGACGGCGTTCAGGCGCTCGACGAAGTGGACCGGCATGCGCCGGACATCATCGTCCTCGACCTGAACCTGCCGGGGCTCGACGGCTACGGCGTGCTGTCCCACATCCGCTCCCGCCCCGCCACCCGGGACATTCCTGTGGTCGTCCTCACCGCCAAGGGCGACGAGGAGAACGAGGTGAAGGTCTTCGAGCTGGGCGCGGACGACTTCCTGAGCAAGCCGTTCCGCGCCCGCGCGCTCGCCGCGCGGCTCGAGGCCGTGCTCGGCCGCCGCGGCCGGTGAAGCCGCCGCCCGAGCCCGCGGCGGGGCTCGACCTGATCAAGCCTGCGGTCCGCGACCAGCCCCCCTACTCGCTCAAGATCCACTCGGCCCAGCGCAAGCTCAACCAGAACGAGAGCCCGTACGACGTCCCCCCGGCGCTGAAGCGGGAGATCGCCGACCGGCTCGCCGCGGTTCCGTGGCATCGGTACCCGGACTTCACGCCCGGTCCGCTGCTCGACACCCTGGCGGCCCGCTTCGACTGGACGCCGGACGGGATCCTCGTCGGCAACGGCTCGAACGAGCTGATCCAGGCGTCGCTGGCGGTGACGCTCGAGAACGGGGACCGCGTGGTCGCGCCGTCGCCGACCTTTTCGCTCTACCGGCTGCTCACGAGTGTCTTCGGAGGGCGGTACGTGCCGGTCGCGCTCGGGCCGGACTTCCGCTACCAGATCGACTCGCTCATCGAGGTCGCGGCCCGCGAGCGCGCCCACGTGGTGGTGCTCAACTCGCCGAACAACCCTACCGGCAGCGCGCTCCCCCCCGACGCAGTCGAGCGCGTGCTCGCGGGCACGGACGCGCTGGTGGTTTGCGATGAGGCCTATCAGGAGTTCGGCGGTCCGTCGGCGGTGCCGCTCCTCGCCGCGTCGCCCCGGGTCGTCGTCCTCCGGACGTTCTCCAAGGCGTTCGGGCTCGCGGGTCTCCGGCTCGGGTTCGCGCTGGCCCATCCCGCGGTCGCACGGGAGATCGCCAAGGCCAAGCTTCCGTACAACGTGAACGCGCTGTCCCTCACCGCGGCGAGCATGTTGCTCGCCCACCCGGAGACGGAGGCTCACGTGGCGGAAATCATCGCCACCCGCGATCGCGCCTTCGCCCGGCTGCGCGGCATCCCGGCGCTCACCGTCTATCCCTCGGCGGCCAACTTCATCCTGGTCCGATGCCTCACCCTGCCCGCCCGCGAAGTGTTCCGGCGCCTGCTCGTAGAGCATGGAATACTCGTCCGCGACGTATCGGCTGCGCCCGATCTGGCGGACTGCCTCCGGATCTCGGTCGGGACGCCGGAGGACATGGAGGCGGTGGTCGGGGCGCTGGGGGACATTCTGAAGGCGTGAACAGTGAACGGTGAACAGTTTACTGTTCACTGTTCACTCTCAACGCGGTAGGGCTATGTCCCGCATTGGCGACGTCCACCGCAAGACCAAAGAAACCGACCTCCGGGTGCGGGTCGCTCTGGACGGCCGGGGCGAGGCGCGCGTCCGCACGGGGATCGGGTTCTTTGATCACATGCTGGAGGCGCTCGCGCGGCACGCGCTGCTCGACCTTACTGTCGAGGCGAGCGGGGATCTGCACGTGGACGGTCACCACACCGTCGAGGATAGCGGCATCGTGCTTGGCCAGGCGCTCGCCGCGGCGCTGGGCGACCGGGCCGGGATCCGCCGCTACGCCAACGCGCTGGTCCCGCTGGACGAGGCGCTCGTCCGCGCGGTGATCGACGTGTCCGGGCGGCCGTATCTGGCCTACCATGTAGACATTCCCAAGTGGCAGATGCTCGGCGACTACGACGTGTTTCTCACGCCGGAGTTCTTTCGCGCCCTCGTGCTGAACGCCGGGCTCACCGTGCATCTGGACCTGATGCGGGGCGACAACCCGCACCACATCGTCGAGGCCACCTTCAAGGCGTTCGCAAGAGCATTGGACGACGCCACGACCCTCGACCCGCGGGTGCACGGGGTTCCCTCGACCAAGGGCGTGCTGTGATCGCCGTGGTGGACTACGGCGTGAACAACCTGCGGAGCGTGGTCCGCGCGCTCGCCGCCGCGGGGCACGCTGCCGCGCTCACGGACGATCCGGATGCCGTTCGGGCGGCGGATCGCGTGCTCATGCCGGGCGTCGGCCACTTCGGCCAGGCGGTCGCCAACCTCGCGCGCACCGGACTGGGGGACGCGGTGCGCGACGCCGCCCGCGCCGGGCGGCCCGTGATGGGGATCTGCCTGGGCCTTCAGCTCTTTCTCGAGACGAGCGAGGAGGCGCCCGGCCTCCGCGGGCTGGGCATCCTCCCCGGGAGCGTGCGCCGGTTCGCGGTCGAGCTTCCGGTGCCGCACGTCGGCTGGGCCCGCGTGACACCGACCGAATCGGGGCGGCGACATGCGCTCGTCGGCCGGGTGCTGGGAGAGCCGGAGTTCTTCTACCACGTGCACAGCTATCACCCGGCGGACCTGACGAACGGTGCGGTCCTCGCCACCGGCGACTACGGCTACGTGTTCCCGACCCTCGTCGGCCGGGAGAACGTGATCGGCGCGCAGTTTCACCCGGAGAAGTCGCAGCGCGCCGGCATCGCGCTGCTGGGTGCCTTCGCCGAGTGGCGGCCGTGACCACGGTGCGGACCAAGTTCGTGGACGTCTATGTGCTGCGGCCCGCCGGGGCAGCGCTGGAGACGCTCGTGTTGCGCCGTGCCGGCGGCGGCCGGTGCCCCGGCTCCTGGGAAACGGTCCACGGGCACATCGAAGCGGGGGAGCGCCCGGCCGACGCGGCGCGCCGCGAGCTGGCCGAGGAGACGGGGCTGGTGCCCGAGCGGCTGTACAACCTGAGCCGGGTCGAGACCTTCTATCAGCACCGGCTGGACGAGGTGGCCCTGGTACCGGTGTTCGCCGCGTTCGTCGCCGCCGGGGCCGAGGCCCGCTCCGGGCCGGAGCACGACCGCCTCGAGTGGCTGAGCCCCGCCGCCGCCCAGGCCCGGTTCGCCTGGCCCCGGGAGCGCCGCGCGCTCGACGACATCGTCACGCTCCTCGGCGCGGGCGACGCCGGCCCGCTGGACGACGTTCTTCGCGTGTGCTAGCGCGCCGCATCATTCCCTGCCTCGACGTGGCCGGCGGCCGGGTCGTGAAGGGCGTGCATTTCGAGGCGTTGCGGGACGCGGGCGATCCCGTCGCGCAAGCGGCCCGGTACGACGCCGAAGGGGCCGACGAGCTCGTCTTCCTCGACATTTCGGCTACGCACGAGGACCGGCGCACCACGCTCGAGATGGTGAGCCGGGTCGCCGACTCGGTGTTCATCCCCTTCACCGTCGGCGGAGGCATCCGGTCCGTGGACGACGCGGGGCAGGCGCTCCGCGCCGGGGCGGACAAGGTGGCTGTCAATACCGCCGCCGTCCGCGACCCGACGCTGGTCGAGCGTCTGGCGAGCAGCTTCGGCACGCAGTGCGTGGTCGCCGCGGTTGACGTGAAACAGATCGGTGGGCGCGCCACTGTGATGGTGACCGGAGGCCGGGAGCAGACGTCCCTTGAGGCCGTGGACTGGATCCGGCGGCTCGAGGTGCTTGGGGCCGGGGAAATCCTCCTGACGTCGATGGACCGCGACGGAACGCAGGCCGGCTATGATTTGCCGCTGCTCCGGAGCGCGGCCTCGGCGGTGCGGATCCCCGTCATCGCGTCGGGTGGGGCGGGCCGGCTCGAGCACCTGGCCGAGGCGCTCGATGCCGGCGCCCACGGCGTGCTGGCCGCCTCGATCTTCCATTTTCGGGGATCGTCGATCGCGGAGGCCCGGGCGTATCTCCGCGAGCGGGGATTCCCCGTCAGGAGCTCACCCCCCCTCCTCGCACTCGCGCCACGATCCCCCGAAGGTCCCGGACGTTGAGCGGCTTGGCGATCCAGTGCAGGGCGGTGGTCGGATCCGGACCGGAGGCCCGCGGGTGGCTGGCAATGATGAGCCGGTCGCGCCAGTCGGGATGGGCCGCGAGCAACGTGACCGCGAAGAGATTGCCGTCGGCGGCGACGGCGTGCGCGTCCGCAATGACCAGGTCGTAAGCCTCCCCGTCCACCAGACGCAGCGCCTGATCTCCCGTGCGCACGGCGTCCACCACATGCCCCTCGGGTGCAAAGAGGGCGCTCACGAGGCGATGCACAGCGGCGTCGTCGTCCACCACCAGCACGCGGGTACGTCGCTCCGACTCCGGCCTTCCGGCGCCGCGCGACTCACCGGTTCCGGCCTCAGGGGCCGCGGTGCAGAGGGGAAGCGTGACGACGAACTCCGCGCCACCATCCTCCGACTGCTGGTAGGCGATGCGGCCTCCGTGGGCCTCGATCAGTCCGTAGCTCACCGACAGGCCGAGACCCGTCCCCTGTCCCGGCCCCTTGGTGGTGAAGAACGGAGTGAAGAGCTGGGGGACCAGTGCCGGCGGCACGCCTGACCCGCTGTCTCCCACCACGAGTGTGGCGCGCCCTTCGGCCCGGCTGGTTCCGAGCCGGATGCGGCGCGGACGCTCCGGCTCCAGCATGCTGAGCGCCTGGACCGCGTTCGTCAGCAGGTTGAGCAGGACCTGCTGGAGCTCGTACCGATCGCCGATCACGACCACGGGCTCCGGATCCAGGCGCCGCTCCAGCTCGATCCCGCGCTGGCGCAGCTCGTAGGAGATCAGCAGAGCCGTGCGGGCGACGACGTCGTTCAGGTCCACGGGCTCCTTCACGAGGGAGCTCGGTCGCGCGAAGGTCAGCAGGTTCCGGACGATCCGGGCCGCGCGCTCCGCCTGATCATGGATGACCCGGAGATGGTCGCGGGTCGGGTCGGGCAGCTTGCGCGCAGGCTCGAGCAGCAGCTCGGCGAGGCCGGCGATCGACGTGAGCGGATTGTTGAGCTCGTGCGCGACGCCCGACACGAGCTGGCCGATGGAGGCCATCTTCTCGTTCTGGATGAGCTGCGCTTCCAGGGCCCGCTGCTCCGTCACGTCCTCCACCAGAATCACAACGCTGCCGTCCGCCGCGGGGCCCCACAGCGGAGCCGCGGCGAGACGCAGCCGGCGCCCGTCTCGCTCCCGGCGGATCTCGACGGGGGCGGGGCGCTCGACCCGTTGCGCGGCTGCGAGCAGCTCCTTTGCCCGCGGGGCCTGCCCGGCGACGACGGCGGTGAACTCCGCTCCAACGAGCGCGTCGAGCGGCACGCCGGCGAGGGTCGCGAGCGCGCGGTTGGCGCGCAGCACCTGCCCTCCGGGACCGACTACGCCCAGGCCTTCGGTCAGCGCGTCGAACGCGATCTCCCATTCCTCGGTGCTCCGGCGGACCATCTCGAAGAGCCGGCTGTTGGCCACCGCCATCGACGTCTGAGTGGCGATGGTGGAGAGCAGCCACAGATCCTCCGTGGTAAACGGTCCCTCGCGCCGGTCGGCCACGGCGAGCGCTCCGATGGCCCGTCCCTGCGACCGGAGCGGCGCGACCGCGGCGGACCGCACCTGCTCCCCCGCGAGCAGCACCACCGGCTGCTCGGCGGCCTGGGCTACCTCGATGCGCTCCCGATCGACGGCCAGCCGGACCAGACCCGCCTCGCCGGCGGCGGCGCGGCGGTCCGCGAGTATGGCCAGCGTGCCAGCAGCGGCCACCACGCGGAGCGTCCCGCCGTCCTCCTCGGCGAGAGCCACCAGGGCGCCGTCGGCCTGAAGGAATCGAGCCCCGTAGCGGGCAACCTGGTCCACGATGCGATCGAGCTGGATGGACTCTGCCAGGACGTAGCTCAGCTCCTGGAGCGAGAACAGCTCGCTGATGCGGCGGTCGAGCTGGCGGGCGGCCTCCAACCGGCTCGCCTCGGCGCTCGCGGCCTGGCGCTCGAGGCGGCGCATGGCGAGCCAGACGCTGAGGCTCAGGATCGCGATCGCGCCGGCGGCCATGGGGCGCGGCATGGTGAGGGCGACGGCCGCACAGGCCGCGATCGCGAACGTCGCGATGGCGGTGGAGGCGTGGGAACGGAGGTGGGGTACGGACACGGCGACACCTCGGGGGGGACAACCCGGAATCTCGCCGGCGGTTGAGTTGACAGGCAAGGGAAAGGGGAGTACCCTGTTAGGGAATTGTAATGCAGTTGATTCCCATTCTCATTTACGCCACACACTACAGCCAGCCGGCACACCGCCCGGCCCTCAACCACGAGCCCCGCCCGACCGACGGACACCCCAATGCTCCGCTCCGCGATCTGTCTGGCCTGCCTCCTCGTTCTCGCGTGCCTCGCCACCCCTCTCCATGCCCAGATGCCCGGTTTCGGCGCCGTGGAGGGCCGCGTCACGGGTCCCGAGGGGCCGCTAGCCGAGGCGACCGTCCGGCTCCTTGGCCCGGACCGTCACGCCGCTACCGGCCAAGACGGGAGATACCGGCTCGACGATGTGGCGCCGGGGTCCTACACGCTCGAAGTCTCCGCGGCGTTCTTCCAGACGGCGCGTCGCCCGGTCCTGGTCCGCGCCGGCGTGGTCGACACGATCGACGTCACCCTCAGCCTCCGGGTCGAACGGCTGCATGAGGTTGAGGTGACCGCGACCCGCCCGCCTCCCGCTGCAGTGGCGACGATGCCGGACATCGAGGACGGCGTGCTCCTGGTCGGGAAGAAGACCACCGTCCTCACGCTCGACAGCCTCAACGTCAACAGCACGCTCAACGTGACCCGGCAGGTCCTTGGTCGGGTTCCCGGGCTCACCGTGTCCGAGACGGGGGGGCAGGGATTCCCATCCAACGGCATCGGTTTCCGCGGTCTGAATCCGACCCAGTCGACCGAGGTGAACGTTCGCCAGGATGGGATCAACATCGCCGCGGATCCGTACGGCTACCCCGAGGTCTACTTCGTTCCGCCCGCGGAGGCGCTGGATCGGGTCGAGCTGGTGCGCGGTGCGTCGGCGCTCGCGTACGGGTCCCAGTTCGGCGGCATGGTGAACTACGTGATCCGGGACGGCCAGGCCGGGCAGTCGCCGACGATGCGCGCGCGCTTTACCGGCGGCAGCTACGCCACCGTGGATGGGTTCGGTGATCTGAGCGGCGGCTTCCGCTCGCTCACGTACTACAGCTTCGTGCAGTTCCAGAGCCAGCAGGGCTGGCGCCCGAACGGCGACTCGCGGCAGCTCACCGGCTTCGGCCGGCTGCGCTGGCAGGCCAGCGACCGGCTCCGGCTCTCTCTCGAGTACACGCTCTTCCGGAACCGCATTCATATGCCCGGCGGGCTCACCAACGACGAGTTCAACGCCGACCCTCAGGCGTCGTTCCGCTCGCGCAACTGGCTCGGGAGTCCGTGGAACCTCGTCTCCCTCAGCGCCGACTACGCCATCGCCCCGAACCTCAATTTCCGGACGATGGTGTGGGGGAACTTCAGCCAGCGCTATCTCGTCTGGCGCAACGAAGACGGCGGCGCCGGCGCCCCCGACGTGATCGATCCCAGCACCAGCGAGTTCACGCCCCGCGAGGTCGAGCGCGAGGTGTTCACCAACGGCACGCTGGAGTCGCGGCTCACGTACGGGTACTCGTTGCTGGGCCGCCAGGCCACGCTCGCCACCGGCGTGCGCGTGTTCGAGGGTCGGATGCACCGGCAGGAGGGCGGTCCGGGGTCCACCGGATCCGACTTCGACATGACGCTCTACGGCGGCAACTACGAGAACGACATCGTCTTCAAGAACTTCAACGTCGCCGCGTACGCCGAGCAGGCGATTCAGCTTGGGTCGCGGGTGACGGTGACGCCGGGGATCCGCGTGGAGTATCTGCGGTCGACCGCGGCCGGCCACACGGACACCGTTTTCGCGCCGGTCCCGCGCACCCGAACCTTCCCGCTGCCGGGTGTCACCCTCGCGATACGGACGTCGCCCACCACCGCGATCTACGGCGACGCGACCCGCGCCTATCACCCGGTGGACTACTCCTCGATCACTCCCTTCGCGAGCGTCTCGCGGGTGGACCCCAACATCCACGATGCCCGCGGCCTGAGCGCCGACCTCGGCTGGCGCGGTCAGCTGGCGGACGGCGTGGCCTTCGACCTGGGCGGGTTCTGGATCCGCTACGCTGATCGGATCGGGCTCGTGTCCGGTGCCGACTCGAACGGCACGCCGTTCACCATCCGCACCAACGTCGCCACGAGCGTGCAACGGGGGGTCGAGGCCTACCTCGAGCTCCAGCCCTTCCGGCTCATCGGCGTCCACGGTCTCGGGGGTCTGTCCGTGTTCGACGCGTTCGCCTTCACCGACGCGAAGTACGTGAACGGGCAGTTCGACGGGAACGACGTCGAGTACGCCCCGCGGTACGTCAACCGCGTGGGCGTGACGTACGCCCGGAAGGCGGTGTCGGGCACGCTGCAGGTGTCGAACATCAGCCGCCAGTTCGGCGACGCCAACAACACGATCTCGAGCTTCGACCCGAACGTCGGCGTCATCCCCGCGTACCAAGTGATCGACGTCTCCGCGCGGGTGCGGCTCAACGCGAAGTACCAGATCTCCGGCGGCGTCAACAACCTCGCCGACGCTCACTACTTCACCCGCCGGACCGACGAGTATCCCGGGCCCGGGATCATCCCGTCGGCCGGCCGTAGTCTCTACCTCTCCGCAGGGGCGACCTTCTGACATCCGCATCCCGGCGCGTGCTCCGCGCAGCCGCGGCTCTCGGTCTGCCCGCGCCCGACCGGGACGCCCTGATCGCCTTCCTGGAGTCGCTCTAGCCGCCGGTAGGGCCGACCAGGGCGAGGATGGACGCGCCCAGGTCCGCGATGCCATCGCCGGAGCGGGCGCTGGTGAGCTGGACCTGATCCTCCGGGAGGGTCAGCGCCTGGGCGATGGCCCGGGCGCGCTCGCGCTGCGCCGAGCGCCCGAGCTTGTCCGCCTTCGTCAGCACGGCCAGCACCGGTCGCCCGCTCTCCACCAGCAGCTCCTGCATGTCCAGATCGCTGTCGGACGGATCGTGGCGGGCGTCGAGGAGCCAGGCGACGCCGGCCAGGCCAGGCCGCTCCCGGAGGTAGCGGGTTACCAGCGCCCGGTAACTCTCCCGGGCCGCTTTGCCGGCGCGGGCGAAGCCGTAGCCCGGCAGATCGACGAGGTAGAACGAAGGCAGGCGAAAGGCGTTGAGGAGAGTGGTCTTGCCGGGCGTGGCGCTCACGCGGGCGAGGCCTTTCCGGCCGACGAGCGCGTTGAGGAGGCTGGACTTTCCGACGTTGGAGCGCCCGATGAAGGCGACTTCGGGGAGCACGGGCTCGAGGAGGACCAGCGGATCGGGGAAGCTGCCGACGAATTCGATGGGCAGGTCGGAAAGACCGCCGGAGGTGCGCTGCCCGGCGGGGGTCAAGCTTCGCGCTTGGTCCTCGGCCGTTCGGTGACGACTAGCGGTGGCACCCCTTCCGCGATCGACTCCTTCGTGATGACGACCTCGCGCACGTCGTCCCGCGTGGGCAGGTCGAACATGATGTCGGTCATCATCGTCTCGAGGATGGAGCGGAGACCGCGGGCCCCGGTGCCGCGCTTCAGCGCTTTCTCGGCGACGGCGCGGAGCGCATCGTTGTCGAAGGTGAGGCCGACGCTCTCCAGCTCGAAGAGCTTCTTGTACTGCTTGGTGAGCGCGTTCTTCGGCTCGACCAGAATCCGCATCAGGGCCTCTTCGTCGAGCGCCTCGAGCGAGACCACGACGGGGAGGCGTCCCACCAGCTCGGGGATCAGCCCGAAGCGGAGCAGGTCGTCCGGCTCGACTTCGGCGTAGGGGTTCTTCTTGTCCAGCTCGGTGCCGGGGCCCCGGCCCGCGGTGCTGAATCCGATCTGCTGCCGCCCGGTCCGCGCCTGAATGATCTTGTCCAGCCCGTCGAACGCGCCGCCGCAGATGAACAGAATGTCCTTCGTGTTGATCTGGATGTACTCCTGCTGCGGATGCTTGCGGCCCCCCTGGGGTGGGACCGAGGCGACGGTGCCCTCGAGGATCTTGAGGAGCGCCTGCTGCACGCCCTCACCCGAGACGTCGCGGGTGATGCTCGGGTTCTCCGACTTGCGGGCGATCTTGTCGATCTCGTCGATGTAGACGATGCCCCGCTCGCACTCCGCCACGTTGAAGTCGCCGGCCTGGAGCAGCCGGACGAGGATGTTCTCGACATCCTCGCCGACGTACCCGGCCTCGGTGAGGGTGGTGGCGTCGGCGATGGTGAAGGGAACGTCGAGGATCCGGGCGAGGGTCTGGGCGAGGAGCGTCTTGCCGACGCCGGTGGGGCCGAGGAGGAGGATGTTCGACTTGTCCAGCTCGACATCGGCCTCACGGCCGTTCGACGCATTGATCCGCTTGTAGTGATTGTAGACCGCGACCGCCAGCGTCCGCTTGGCCCGCTCCTGCCCGATCACGTACTGGTCCAGCACGTCCTTGATCTCGGTCGGCGTGGGGACCTGGGTGATGCTATCCGCGACCTCCCGCTCTTCGTCCTCGGCGAGGATCTCGTTGCAGAGCGTGATGCACTCGTTGCAAATGTAGACCGACGGGCCGGAGATGAACTTCCGGACCGAATCCTTCGACTTCCCACAGAAGGAGCAACGGAGGTGCTTGTCGTTGGACATGGTGGCGGTTTGGGTGAAGCGTCCCGAAAGCTGGCCCCCGCTCAGGAGGACGTCAAGGTCTCTTTTGCGCCGTTCTTACTTGGCACGACGAACTCCTTGCGGGCGCTGAAGACCGTGTCGATCAGCCCGTAGGCTTTCGCCTCGTCCGCGCTCATGAAGCGGTCCCGGTCCATGTCGCGCTCGATCGTCTCAATCGGCTGCCCGGTGTGCTTCGCGTAGAGCGTGTTCATCTTGGAGCGCAGATAGAGAATCTCGCGCGCCTGGATCTCGATGTCCGACGCCGTGCCCTGGGCCCCGCCCGAGGGCTGGTGGATCATGATCCGGGAGTGCGGCAGCGCGCTCCGCTTGCCCGGGGCGCCCGCGCAGAGCAGGAACGAGCCCATCGACGCCGCCATCCCCATGCAGATGGTGTTCACCGGGGCACGGAGGTGCTGCATCGTGTCGTAGATCGCCATGCCGGCGGAGACTACACCGCCCGGCGAGTTGATGTAGAGGTAGATGTCCTTCTCCGGATTGTCCGCCTCGAGAAACAGCAGCTGGGCGATGATGATGTTGGCGACGTCGTCGTTGATCGGCGCCCCCAGGAAGACGATCCGGTCCATGAGCAGGCGGGAGAAGATGTCGTAGGTCCGCTCCCCGCGGCTCGAACGCTCGATGATGTACGGTGGATACAATGTGGCCATCGTCAGGTGCTCGCCTCTTCGACCGTGGACTGCGAGAGGAGATGAGTGAAGACCTTCTCCTCGGTGATCGCCCGCTCCAAATCCGCGAGCCGATTGGACTTCTGCAGGGAGGCGTATAGCTCGGCGGGTGGCAGGTTCCGTGCCGCCGCCAGGGCCCCGATCCGCTGGTCCAGATCGGCCTCCGTGGCCCTGAGTCCATTGCCCTCCACCACCGCGTCCAGGACCAGGTCCCGCTGCACCTGCTGTACGGCGACGGGCCGGAACTGGGCCTCGAAGCCCGCCAGCTGGTCTTCCGGCACCTTGTAGAGGTGGGCGAAGCCGTGGAGCACCCGGTGCACCAGGGACTCCGGCGCGGGCACGCTGTTCGCCTCGATGATCTGGGCCAGCAGCGCCTGTCGCACGGAGGCATCAGCTTCTCGTCCGGCTTCCCGCTCCAGATCCTGCCGGACCGCCGCCCGGAGGGCAGCGAGGTTCTCGAACTCCCCGACCTCGCGCGCCAAAGCGTCGTCGAGGGGTGGCAGCTCCTGCCGTTTCACCTCGAAGAGCTTGAGACGCACGCGGCGGGTGTTTCCGCGGCGGGACTCGTCGGGGTGATCGTCGGGGAAGCGCACCTCTGCATCCACGCTTTCCCCGGGGAGCAGAGTCATGATCCGCTCCTCCAGCTCCGGGATCGCCTGGCCTTCGCCCACGACGATCGTGTACGGCTGGGCCGGGCCCGCCTCCTCGCCTTCGAGCGGCGCCACTTCCACGCGCACGAGCTGCCCGGGTGTGGGGCGCGCGCCGTCCACCGGGAGCCAGGCGGCTTTCTCCTCGCGAACCCGGTTGAGCTGCTCGTCCACGGCGGCCTCGGTCACGGGGGCCACCGTGCGGGTCAGGCGGAAGCCACCCACCCGGTCGAGCTTCACGTCGGGGCGCACCTCGACCAGCAGCTCGAACTCGATGGGGCTGCCGTCCTCGAACTTGAGATTGCGAATGGAGGGGTCGGCGATCGGCTTGAGGGACTCGGTCTGGCGGGCGGTTTCCCAGCCCTCGCGAATGACCTCCTCGAGGACCGTCTGGCGAATGGCCTCGCCGAACCGCTTCCGGACGACGGCGGCAGGCGCCTTGCCCTGGCGGAACCCCGGGAGCCGGGCGCGCGTCGTGTAATACTTCACGGCCGCGTCCTCCGCCTGGCGCACGCGATCGACCGGAACCGTGACCCGGAGGGACTTCGACGCGGCGTCTTCGGCGGTTTTTTCGACCTGGATGTTCGCCATGGGGAAGAATCTACCCCTGTACCCGACCGATGGGCAGATGCCGCACGACTCCGCTCCAGGCGCGGTAGAGCGCAATGAGGCACCGCAAGCCGCGAGCGGTCAAAGGCTCCGTTGCGTGCGGCTCCTGGCGCTCCGGTGCCTTGCCGGGACGCCGTGACCCGGGCGGACCGCCTCGCGCTAACCTGTTGCCCGCATTGGGGCTGAACCGGCCTGGATGGGTCGGTGAGCTCCATTCCCCGGCGCGCCGAGCGTTCGCGGTACGCTCGTTGCCGCGCAGAGACCGGAATCCCACCGACACGTCAGAGTCCAAGGAGTGGACGATGGTCGCCTCGATGCGCCGCTCGTGTCTCTTCCTCCTCGCCGCCGGCGCGCTCAGCGCCGCCTGCGCCTCGGAGCTCGTTTCCCCGGCCGCGGGCCGGATCGACGACTACATCGCCGCCGTGACCGCGCGGAACGGCCAGGTGACCGCGGTGCTGCGTGACAGCGCGCCGCCGCCGGCGTCGTTCGGGCCGGCCGCCCAGGTGAGCGTCCCCGGCCCGGTGGCGCACGGCGGGAGCGCCCGGATCAGTCTGGTGGGTGGCTCGGACTTCACCCGCGTCTACGTCTCGACCCCGATGGCCGCCGGCTGCTGGGACGTGTCGCTGCCGAGCGGTGTCACGGTCGAGGATCTCGCCATGGGCTTGAGCCCGAAGCTTCGGACCGGGCGGCTCAAGGTCCGCTTCACGCTCGAGGGGCCCACCGGGGTGGGCGGCGCGGCGGAAGAGGAGATCGACGTCGGGCAGTGAGAGCCGACTTCGTCACCGCGGTGCTCCCCGTGCGGGTCACGGGGACCAAGGAGAGCTCCGACCTCGACCGGGTCGAGCGGCTCCTGCTCCCGTCGTTCTCGCTCTTCTGGCACCAGCCGGCGGAGCTCGAGTTTCTGGTCGTCGTCCCTCCAGCCGATCTCCAACACGTCAGCGCCCGCCTCGTGGGCGCCAGTGACTTCCGGGTCCGGGTAATCTCGGAAGACGGGCTGTGCCCGGATCTCGCCGGCCACGCCGGATGGCACAAGCAGCAGATCCTCAAGCTGGCGGCGGCCAAGGCCGTCTTGAGCGTCTGGTATCTCACGCTCGACGCCGATGTCATCCTCCGCCGGCCGACTTCGCTGGCCGACCTCGTTCCGGGCGGCCGCTCTACACTGAAGCAGGAAACCGCGCGCGATCACTGGGACTGGTGGCAGGCGAGCCGCGGTGTGCTCCGCACCACGGTCCCGCTCGATCGCGCCGACGTCGTGATGGGCGTGACACCGGAGCTGCTACGCCGCGACCTGGTGCTCGATCTCCTCGGGGAGATCGAGCAGCGGAACGGCGCCGATTCGGCAGGCCGGTTCCTGTTCGACGAGCGGGAGCGCGGCTGGACTGAATACTCGCTCTATTGGCTCTATGTGCTGGAGCGGGGCCTCGAGCAGCAGCTGTACGACTGGACCCATCCGAATCTGTACGAGGGGATCTGGTTCCGCGATCAGGTCGCGGATCCCGAATTCGTCCAGCGTCTGTTCAGGCCGTCGTCGGACGCGCACTTCCTCGTGCTTCAAAGCAATCTCCGGGTCCCGCTCCGCGACGTCGAGCGGCTGGTCGCTTCGCATCTCCGGCTTACGGCGCGCGGTCCATCGCTGGTGGACCTCGCGCTGGCCGGGGTCAGGCGCACGCTTGCGCGAATGTCGTCAGGATTGTCGTCTGCGTGGGGCGCGCTGAAGGAGGAGGTCGAAGTCGGGCCGTGAGTGCGAACGCCGGGAGTCGAACCCGGACCCCTTGCGGGACAGGATCCTAAGTCCTGCGCGTCTGCCAGTTCCGCCACGTTCGCGAGTCAACCCAAGATACTGCGCCCCCGCCACCCCATGCCCAGCCGCTCGGCAGCCAGCCGCACGTCCTGAATCCAGGCGGCACGTGCCGCCGGCGGCGCCACCCTCCCGGTACTCTCCACGGGGTAGGGAACCCCTCGCAGCTTCCCGGCCGGCGGTTGCGCCCAGCCCGAACGCCCGGCTTGCCCTCATCCGCATACCGAATCTTGCCGGGACCGCGCATGGCGGGCAATCCGCCGGCGCATCGGGCGAGCCCGCCGGGCTATACTCAAGACCTCTGCCTGTCGAGGGAAGCGATGCGGCTGCTGGGGGTCGAGCGGGTGCGCGACGGAGACCGGGTCTCTCTGGTGGGCCGGATCGAGCGCGACTCGCGCATGGTCGAGCTTTTCTTCCGCTTCCCGGCGGAGTTGGCCGGCTCTGAGCCGCCCAGCGCCGACCCGTTCCTCGCCGCACTCCTGGTACCGGCGCTGGCTGCGGGTGAATCCCTGGTGCTCGATCCTCCGGTGTCCAGACGCCTCCTCGGGCGCGCAGCCCGAGCCCAGGACGTCCTCACGACCTGGTATCCCGCTCGCCGCCGGATCACGATCACGGCCACCGCGCGACCATCTCCACCAGTCGAGTGGGTGGCCGACGCACGGGGCGTCGGCTCTTTCTTCTCCGGGGGCGTGGACTCCTGCTACACGCTGCTCAAGAGCCGGCTCGGCCTCCCCTCGCCGGCGGATCCGATCACCCATCTGATCTTCGTCAAGGGATTCGACGCACCGCTATCCGAGGCCGAGCGACTGGGCGAGTCCGAAAGGCGGCTTCGCGCCACGGCCGCGGGATACGACTGCACCCTCGTCGCGGTCGAAACCAACCTCCGCGAGGTAGTGCCCGCCCCGTGGGGCGAGATGCAGTGTGGCTCAGCGCTCGGAGCCGTGGGCCTGGCTCTCGCTCCGGCGCTCCGAACCGTGCTCATCCCCGCCACATACGAGTACAACGACCTGATTCCGCACGGCTCGCACCCGCTGCTCGACGAGCTCTGGTCCACGGAGACGACCGAGTTTCTCCACGACGGTTGCGAGAGAAGCCGGGTGGCGAAGCTGGCGGCGCTGGTGAATCACGCGCCGGCGCTCGTGGATCAGCTGCGCATCTGTTGGGAGGCTGGGCGAGGCGGGCCGGAGAACTGCGGGCGCTGCGGGAAATGCCTGCGGACCATGATCGCGCTCCGCTCGCTCGGGCACCTCGGCGCGACCACCAGCTTTCCGGCTCGGTTGCCGCCCGACTACAGCCGGAGCTTTTCGCCAATGGAGCGTGCGTCCCTGGGGCACGTCCTCGAGCAGGCCCGGCTGACCGGCGACGCGGACCTGGTCCGGGAGCTCGCACGCCACACGCGAGCCCTCGACCGGAAGGACGGGCTCCGCCGCACTCTGCGCGCCCTGCCTCTGGCGGGGGCGGCGCTCGACGCGAGGGCGGCCCTGGTCCGGCGGTGGCGCCGGCAGTAGCGCGTGGGGGCCGCGTCTAGCCCCGGTTCCCCATTCGTTCCACCAGCCGCCATATCGCCGCTCCTACGACTGCGGCCGTCACTCCGAGGCCGAGGAGCACTCCCGCACCGCGTTCTCCGCGCGCAAGCCCGCGCGCGCCGAGGCCGGCGTAGGCGAGCCCGATCGCCGCGAGCCCGAGACTGAGTCCCAGAAAAACAGGCTTGAGGCCGTGCATGGCAGGGGGTTGGAGCTGGCGAAAGATACTCGGCGGCGGGCCTGTCGCACGGCTCCTGACGCCGCCATATTCCCGCCCACCGCCCAGACCCAACCCCGAGACCTAACCCCGAAGCCATACATGCGATTCCCGCTTGCCCTGACCGTGGCGGCAGCCGCTGCGGTGACCGCAGCTCCCGCGCGCGCACAGGAACCCATCGCCATCCACGCCGGCCGGCTGGTCGATGTGGAGCGGGGCCAGGTGCTCCGCGACCAGCTGGTGCTGGTGCGAGGTGCCAAGATCGAATCGGTGCAGCCCTGGCCCGCGAAGCCGCCGGCGGGGGCCCGCGTGATCGATCTGTCCCGCGCGACCGTCATCCCGGGGCTCATCGACTGCCACACGCACCTGGCGGACGACGTGCAGTCCGGCGACGTGCTGGCGCCGCTCAAGCGAAGCGCGGCGGACCAGGTGATGGTGGGGGTGCGACACGCGCGGGCCACGCTGCTCGCCGGGTTCACGGCCGTGCGCGACGTGGGCACCTACCGCGCGTTCGTGGACGTGGCCCTCCGCGACGCGATCAACGATGGCACCGTGATCGGGCCGAGGATGGCCGTGGCGGGGGGCTACATCACCGTGACGACCGGCGGGGGCGAAGTCGCGGGCATGGCTCCGGACGTCACGTTGCCGCCTGACTTCCGCGTGGGGGTCGCGAACTCGGCCGACGAGGTGCGGGAGAAGGTCCGCGTGCTCATCCACGGCGGCGCGGATCTCATCAAGGTGATCGCGACCGGCGCCGTGCTCACCAGCGGCACCAAGCCCGGCGCGCCGGAGTTCACCGAGGAGGAAATACGGGCAGCCGTGGACGAAGCAGCCAAGTACGGCCTGTTCGTGGCGGCTCACGCCCACGGGGCGGAAGGGATCAAGCTTGCGGTGCGTGCGGGCGTGCGGTCCATCGAGCACGGATCTCTCATCGACGACGAAGGCATCCGGCTCATGACGGAGAAGGGCACCTATCTCGTCGCGGACATCTACAACGGCGACTACATCGCCACGGTCGGCAAGCAGCAGGGCTGGCCGGAGGAGATCCTCCGAAAGAACGACGAGACGACCGACGCGCAGCGGCAGGGATTCCGTAAGGCGGTCGCCGCCGGGGTCAAGATCGCGTTCGGCACCGACGCCGGTGTGTACCCGCACGGACTCAACGCCCGCCAGCTGCTGTACATGGTGAAGTACGGCATGACGCCGATGCAGGCCGTGCAATCGGCGACGATCGTGGCCGCGCGGCTCATCGGCTGGGACGACCGTCTCGGCTCGCTCGCGCCGGGCAAGTATGCCGATCTCATCGCGATCGACGGGGACGCAATGGCCAACCTGGAGAGCTTCATGAACGTCGCGTTCGTCATGAAGGACGGGTTGGTGTATAAGGACGGCGGACAGCCGGTGGGCCGGGCGGTGACCCGGTGAGGGCGACGGCGGTCCAGCTTGTCGCCGCAGCGGTCGCGCTTTCCGCGGCCGGCGCGCAGACCCCGGCCCGCCGCCCGTTCTCCCTCGACGACGTCGCGCGCATCCGCGCGGTCAGCGATCCGCAGATCTCCCCCGACGGCGCGTGGGTGAGTTACACGGTGACCACGGTGGACACCGCGCGGGACGAGGAGCAGAGCGACGTCTGGATGACGAGCTGGGACGGCACCCGCACCGTGCAGCTCACCTCGTCCCACGAGTCGGAACACGCCGCGCGCTGGAGCCCCGATGGGCGGTGGCTGGCGTTTCTCTCCGGCCGGGGCGATCCGCGCGACGCCCAGCAGCTCTGGCTCCTGGACCGCCTCGGCGGCGAGGCGGCGCGCGTGACCGGGTATCCGGGGGGCGTCTCGGACTACGACTGGGCCCCGGACAGCCGGCGGCTCGCACTGGTGGTGAAGGAGCCGCCGGCGGAGGCGGCCGAAAGCGACAGCGCGAAGCGGCCGAGACCGATCGTCATCGACCGGTTCAAGTTCAAGGAAGACGAGGTCGGGTACCTCGAGCACCGGCGGAATCACCTCTATCTTTTCGATCTTACGACGCGAAGAGGCGCCCTCCTCACCCCCGGCGACTTCGACGAGGCGATGCCCTCCTGGTCTCCCGACGGCAAGACCATCGCGTTCACGAGCAAGCGCGGCGCCGATCCGGATCGGGGCAACAACTGGGACGTCTACCTGATAGCGCCCACACCCGGGGCCGTCATCCAGCAGCTCACGACGTTTGAGGGCGCGGACGGCGATCCCTATTACGGCAGCCGGCCCGCCTGGAGCCCGGACGGCCAGCGGATCGCCTACCTCCGGGGGGGAGCACCGAAGCTGATTTACTACGGCGTCGAGCGGCTCGCCGTCGTGCCGGCCGCGGGCGGCCCCGCGCGGATCGTGTCTCCGGAGCTCGACCGGTGGGTCAGTGAGCCCCGGTGGAGCGAGGACGGCAAGAGCATCCTTTTCCTCCTGGAAGACGACCGGAACTATCACCTCGCACGCGTGCCGGCCGAGGGCGGGCCTGTGGAGCGGATCGTCGCCGGGCAACGGGTTGTGAGCGCGATCGCGACCGGCCCCGGCGGCCGGTTAGCCGTTCTTTCGAGCACGCCGGACGCTCCGGCTGAGGTCTTCGCGGTCGAGGACGGGAGGACGCTCCGACCCTTGTCGCACCAGAACGACGCCTGGCTCAGCGGCGTCGTGCTGGGCGGGGTCGAGGAGATCTCCTTCAAGAGCCGGGACGGCACGCCGATCAACGGCTTCATGGTCAAGCCGCCGGGTTGGACGCCGGGCCGCCCGTATCCGACGATTCTCCGGCTCCACGGGGGCCCGGTGGAGCAGTTCCAGAACGAGCTCGATCTGGGGTACCAGGTGACGCTGCAATGGCTCGCGAGCCTGGGCTACGTGGTCATCGCCGTGAACCCCCGCGGCAGCTCCGGACGGGGCGAGAAGTTCTCGTCGGCGATCTACGCCGACTGGGGACACAAGGACGCGGAGGACGTCCTGGCCGCCGTGGACTACGCCGTCCAGCAGGGAATCGCCGACCCCGAGCGGCTCGGCATCGGCGGGTGGAGCTACGGCGGCATCCTCACCAACTACGTCATCGCCCAGGACCATCGCTTCAAGGCGGCGACCAGCGGCGCGGGCATCTCCAACATCCTGGCCGGCTACGGCACCGACGAGTACGTCGTGCAGTACGAGGCGGAGCTCGGCGTGCCCTGGCGGAACCTCGACACCTGGCTCAGGGTCTCATTCCCCTTCCTGCACGCGGACCGGATCACGACGCCGACCCTGTTCCTCGGCTGCACCGAGGACTTCAACGTGCCGTTGCTCAACTCCGAGCAGATGTATCAGGCGCTTCGGAGCCTCGGCCGCGAGACCCAGCTGGTGATCTATCCAGGCGAGTACCACACGATCCGCCGGCCGAGCTTCGTGCGCGACGAGCTCAGGCGGTACGCGGAGTGGTATGATGCGCACCTGAAGTGAGAGGTGAGAGGTAAGACGTGAGAAGGGGGCCCCGACGATGATCGGAGCCCCCTTTTTCACTTCTCCCGTCTCCCTGCAGTTCACGGACTTCTATCCAGGCAGTCCTTGACCTTCGGGTTGTTGGTCTCAGTGCGCGGAAGCGGCAGGTTCACCGCGTCACCGTAGGTGAGGCTCCCCTTGTAATAGGACCCGTTGGGGAACACGGTGTTCGCCGCCCGCCCGTACTGGCGGATCAGGCGCCGGAGGTCGCCTAGGCGGTGACCGGTGGCGAAGAGCCAGAACGCGCGCTCACGGAAGAGCAAGTCCGTTGCCGCGGTCGCGTTGCCGGGCGGCGCGAGGTCGGTCAAGCCGATGGCTTCGCGCAGCAGGTTGAGCCGATCTGTCATCGGCCCGAACTGGCCCGCCTGAAGCTCGCTTTCCGCAATGATGAGCTGCGCCTCGAGGTAGTCGGCTGTGGGGACGGGCGCGTCCACGTCGGGATACTTATTGGGCTTCCACGTCGGCGTCGTGTTGTCCGCGCCCACGCCCGAATCGCCCGTGACTCGCGGGTCGTTCGCCGACACGTAGTCGAGTCCCACGCCGCCTTCCTGGTCGAACACGCCGAAATTCCCCGCCTGCCAACCCTCGGCCACGCCGTTGTGCAGAGCCGACGGCGTCGTGGCATGCTCGGTGTTGTACAGGAACTCCGGCGGCACGGCCGCCACCGCGGCCGCGGCCTGGGTGAACCGGCCCTGGTCGAGTAGCGCCCGTGCCAGGCCCACCGACGCAAGCGAGTGAATTGAGTCACCCGGCGCCACGGACGGGTGCGCGAGCGCGCTGTCGAAGCGGGCGACGGCCGTGTCGAGCAGCTGGGCCGATGTGAGCTGGTCGCCGTAGACGATCGTGTCGCTCACGATATGACTCACCGGAACACCGGAGCAGAAGTCCTCCGCGAAGTACACGTAAGTGAGCCCGGCCAGCGCCAGCATCTCCGGGATCCCCGTGTTGGTGGCCGGATCAGTCGCGAACTTCTCGAGTGACGAGGCGGCATCCTCCGCGGCCGCCCGCGCGCGGTGCAACGAGCGAAAGAAGTCGCTCAGCGTGACGTTGGTCGGCTGGGTCTGCCGGAGGTCGATCTCCGTGCGCGTGGGGATGAAGCCGGGGTTGACGAATTCGTCGGCGAGGATCCCGCTGATAAGGATCTGACCGTCGCTGAAGTCATTGCTGATGAACGTGCCGGGGACATTGACGGGGTTGAAGTCCCCGTCCTTGGCCAGGGCGAACTGGCTGATCGCGCCGAGCCGCTTGGCGGTGGCCCCGGCGGGCGTGTCGAGGTTGCCCGGGTCCACGATGTTGGGGTTCTGGGTGTCGAGCGCGCCACAGCCGGTGGCCAGGGCCGCCAGGCCCACCGCCCGGGTGACCGCGCATACACGGTCGCAGAGTCGCGAGATGAGCATCGTCGTGATCTCCCGGGTCAGAAGCCGAGGTTGACCCGCAGCATCCAGTATCGGATCTGCGGCTGCGAGAAGAAGTCGGTGCTCGAGAAGCCGGCGGATTCGCCGTTCCCCTGGCCGAACCCGTTCACCTCCGGGTCGATCCCGCTGTAGTCGGTGATCGTCCAAAGGTTGCGGCCGCTCAGCGTGAGGCTGAGACGCGAGGCGCGCAGAGCGCGGGCCCACGTGTCCGGGGCGTTGAAGGTGAACGAGAGCTCGCGGAGCTTGATGAACCAGCCGGGCTCGAAGAAGCCCCACTCGGTAAGGCGCCCGGTCGGGTCCGGGTACGTGGCGGCAACCGCCCGCGCCTGCTCATCGAGCGGCGCGGTCGGATCCACGAGGCCGCGGCAATAGATGACGCCGCCGGCGCAGCGGAACGACTCCGTGGCGTTGTCCACGATGT
Source organism: Gemmatimonadota bacterium (assembly GCA_041488455.1). Taxonomy (GTDB): domain Bacteria; phylum Gemmatimonadota; class Gemmatimonadetes; order Gemmatimonadales; family GWC2-71-9; genus DASQPE01. Next base: position 22,099 of record JBGPPG010000013.1, on the reverse strand, counting down.
GCCCGCCACGATACTCGAACTGCGTGCCGATCCGGAACCGGCCCTTGAAGAGCGAGATCCCACTGTTGAGTGCCAGCTCCCGGGTGGGGATCGGCGGCCCGCGGAACTCGAGCGTATCGCCGAGGACGACCTCGCCGGGCTCGATCACGCCGTTCCCGTTGGCGTCGCTGAAGGAGAGGATGGGATAGTCCCAGAAACCGCCCAGCGGATAGCCTTGCACATGGCGCTGGGAGAACCCCACCGTGATCGGCGCGATGCCCGCGCCCAGCTGGTCGAGGTTGTTGTGCGTGAAGGAGCCGCTGAAGGTCAGATCCCAGCCCAGCCACCGCCCATCGATCACGCGGGCGTCTACGGTGAACTCGAACCCGCGATTCGAGACCCGACCGAGATTGAAGAACTGGCTGAACGTGGTGCCGGTGGACGGCGCGATCTCGCGACGGATCAGGGCGTCGTCGGTCCGCTTGTAGAAGAACGTCCCCTCGACCGTGACGCGGCTCTTGAGGAGCGCCAGGTCCATCCCACCCTCGATTTCCTGGGACTTCTCTGGCTTGAGATCGATGTTGCCCAGGTTGGCCAGGTTGACACCGGTCTCGGAGTTGCCTTCGAGCCGCACGGCCGCCGACGAATAGAAGCGGCGGGCGTCGCTGCTGCCCGGCTGCTGGGTGGACTGGCCGTACGCGGAGCGGAGGCGCACCGTGTTGATGCCACCGGCATTCGGGCGATCCAGGGCGAGCCAGGACGCGCTCACCTTGGGAAGCGGCCGGGTGTTGAAGTTCTTGCCAAAGGCGCTGTTGTTGTCGAGCCGGAGCCCCGCCGTGAGGAAGAGCCGCTCCCGGAGGCTGACCTGCTGCTCGACGAAGCCGCCGATCGAGCGGGACTCGACGTAGTCGTCCGATCCCTCCGTGCTGGCCGCCCCGAAGACCGACTCGGCTCCCGGCACGAGCCCTCGGCCGCGGGTAAAGGTGCTCGTTGCCAGGTTGCGGAAGAACTGGCCGCCGACCGAGGTCTTGGCGCCCCAGGCCGATGAAAGCTTGTAGTTGGCCGACCCGACGAGATCGAGCGACAGCTGCGACGTTTGGCCTCGGGTCACGTCGATCTCGCCCAGCGCCTGCTGCGGGTACGCGTTGACGTTCACCTGGCCGGTCGGCCAGAACTGCGTGTCCTCGCGGTTGGTGACGTCGTAGCCGAACGTGGCCCGGGTGGTGAGCCAGGGGGCGGGGCGCCAGTTGCCGGTAAGTCCGCCGGTGAACCGGCCGATTCCCTGCTGGTTCCGCTCCGCGAAGATCTCCGCCGGCACCAGAAACCAACCCCGGTTGAAGTCGAGCGGGTTGCCACTGCCGTCGCCGCTGCCGATGATCGAGTTCAGCGTGTTGTCGTTCTCGGTAAGACGTAGCTGGCTCGTCACGTAGCCCAGCGACACCGTCACGTCGGCGTTGGACGCGACCCGGGCCACCGTGTTCGCCCGGAGCGCCAGTTTACCGAGCCGGTTCGGCCGGAGCTGATCGGTCGGGATCTTCCCGGCATCGGCGCTCAGCACCGAGTCGAAATCCACGCCCCGGAGCCGGTAGGGCCCGCCCTCGCCGTCGTAGTCCGCCGACACGTAATAGGTCGCGAAGTCACTGCCTCCGGACACGTTCAACCCGTAGTGCTGGCTGTGCCCCGTGGTGAACGGCCGCTCCCGCGGATCGTTCAGCGGATTGACCTTGTCTACGGCGGTCTGCGTGCAGTCACCCTGGACGACCGCGAGCAGCGTGCAATAGGGGTCGATAACCGTGCCGTCCGGAAGCACGTCGTTGGTGCGGCCGAAGTAGTTCGTACGGTAGGTGTTGTTGTCCTGCATGATCCCCTGTTCGGTGAAGAGACTCCACCGGGGCCTGCCCGACGCGCCGCGCTTGGTCGTGATCAGGACCACCCCGTTCGCGGCCTGGATGCCGTAGAGGGTCGCGGCGGAGGGGCCCTTCACGATCTCGACGTTCGCGATGTCGTCCGGGTTGAGATCGTTGATGCGTGACGTGGACTGGCCGCCGATGTCATAGGCGTAGCTCTCCGACGTCGCGTCGATGCGGACACCGTCCACGTAATAGAGGGGCTCGTTCGAGAGCGAAACGCTGTTGGAGCCGCGGATCCGGATCTTGGTGCCGGTCCCGACCACGCCGCTGCTCTTGAGGACCTGTACGCCCGCCGCGCGACCCTTGATCAGATCGCCGAACTCGGTGATCGGGGCCTCTTCGGAGACCTTGGCCGCGTCGATGGTGGAGATCGAGTTACCGATCTCGAGGCGGTTCTGCTGGCCGGTGGCCGTGGTCACGATCTCGTCGAGCTGGACGGCCGCCGGCTTCATCGCGAAGTCGAGGGTCAGGGTCTCGCCCGCCGTTACCGTGGCGGCCTTCGCCTGAGCCTGGAACCCGATGGCTACGACGAGCACCTGGTACTGCCCGGGCGCGAGCGCGCGGAAGGTGTAGCTGCCGTCCTGCCCGGTGAGCTCGATCCGCGGCGTGTTGGCCAGGAGCACTCGCGCACCCTGGATCGGGCGGGTCGTGGTCTCGTAGACCACATGGCCGGTCAGACGTGCTTCCTGGGCCGCGACTGGTCGGGCGAGTGCGGGAAGAGCCGCCACAGCGATAGCGGCCAGGACTCCGAGATGGGTTTGACGAAACAGTCGCATGCGATCTCCTGAGCTGGAGCGGGTAACGGCCATGCGCTCGAAACGAGGGGGTGACCCCGATTCTCAAATGCGGGCGCTGCAATGGGTTATTGCTGTAGTTGTGCGGTGGGGCTGGGTGCGTTCAAACGTTTGACAAGCATGTCGCACGGCGTCACACGTGTCAATAGCGGCAAAATGAGAAGGAAACCCCGACGATGATCGGAGCCCCCTTCTCACTTCTCACTGCTTACTGCAGTTCAGCACCCGTTCGGGTCGTTCCAGTTGCGTTGCGGCCCCGAGCCCGGGATCGACGGGTTGGCGTTGAGCTCGCTGAGCGGATATACCAGGCGGGCCGGGATCGCGCTGGACCCGGCGGCCGGCGTGAGCACCGGGAGGCAGGTCCGTTTGTAGTCATTCCAGACCTCCAGGCTCTGGAACAGCGCGATGTACTTCTCGGTCATGATCGTAGCCAGGCCGGTGACCGCGAGGGCCCCAAGCCCCTGGGCCGTGCGCGCGTTGTTCACGAAGGGTTGCGCGGCGGCATTACCCGGCGCGCCTCCCCCCGCCAGGTTCCATGCCGCCTCGGCCTGGATCAGCTGCGTCTCGACGTAGGTCGCGAGCGGCTGACGAAAGCCGGGATCCAGTCGGGTCCCGCTGAGTCCAGACGGACTGGCCGCCAGGCCTTGGCCGGGGTCGGCGCCGACGTACTGGCCGTTCGTGTTTTGGGCGAAGTACTCCGCCAGGCGCGGGTCCGGCACCGGCGGCAGTGCGTTGAGTGTGTCCACGAGGAACTTGCCGGCGGAGAGGTAATCCGGCCACCCGATCGAGAACTGGGCCCACAGGTTGCTCTCGGTAATGGCGCCGCTCTGGTACGTCAGGTAGTCCCGGCTGCCGTCCGATGCGCTGATCCCGAGGGCGGCGTACTTGGCGACGGAGTCGTAGACGGCCGTCTTGTTCGTCGTGGGCTCGACCGTGTGCAGGTAGAAGCGCGCCTTGAGCGTGTTGCCCAGCGCGATCCACTTGGAGACGTCGCCGCCGTACACCACGTCCTCGCCCGCAGGCGGGGCCGTGGTGGTCCCGAGGAACACGATGGCGGTGTCCAGCTTGGCCTGGATCGCCGCGTAGACCTGTTGCTGTGGGTCGAGCGCCGGCGCGGCGATGGTGGAGTCCGCTGCCTGGGCGTAGGGAATGTCGCCCCAGACGTCGGCCGTTTGTCCGATGAGCCACGCCTCCAGGACGTACGCCACGCCCGCGTAGGCCGAGTCGGCCGTGGCGAGGGCGGCGTGCTCGACGCGACGCAGATCCAGCAGGCCGCCGCGGGTATAGGTATCCGACCAGTCGGTGTAGTAGTCGTCGTCACCGACGACGTACAGGCCGAGCGCGAGATATTGCTTGTTGGTCCCGGAGCACTGCTGCATCCAGATGCAGACCGTGCGAGCCAGGTGCCCTTCCGACTGGAAGGCGAGGTTGGTCTCCGCGGAGACCAGGAGGGTTGCGTTGTTGGCGACCGTCGGCCGGTTCGGGTTGTCCGACAGCTTGGGGCCGCTCAGAAGATCGCTGCAGGCACCGGTTCCGATTCCCAGGGCCAGCGCGAGCGCGATTGCGGGAGTGCGCATATCGAGATCCTCGTGTCCGGGGTCGGGTTAGCGGTTCAGGGTGACGGTGAAGACGAAGGAACGGCTCTGGGCGCTGTTGAACCAGTCGATGTTGCGCGCACCCGTTTCCGCGCCCGCCAGATTCGTCTCCGGATCGACGCCGGTGTAGTTGGTCCACACGAAGAGATTGCGGCCCGACAACCGGAGATCGACGCTGCTGAACCCGAGGCTCTTGGACACGAAGCCGCCGGTGAAGGAATACCCAACCGACACCTCACGCAGCTTGGTGAAGCTCGCGTCCTCGTAGAACGGAACGCCGAGGAACGTGAATGTGCTGTAGTAGTTCTGGAACCAGCCCTCGTCGAGCACGACCGGCGTACCGGCCCCCGGACCCGCTACCGGTCCGGCCAGGAAGTTCTGCCCGACGGTGACGGTCTGGTACCGCAGGTTGCCCGATTCCGCCGACGTGCCGAGCGAGTTGAGGGCCCCGCGCGTGCCGTTGTACACCACGCCGCCGTGGCGGATGTCCACCAGCGCGGAGAGGGAGAGCCGGCCGATCCGCACGCTGCTGTGGATGCTGCCGGTCCACGACGGATTCGGATCGCCGACCACCCGGCTGTCGGGGTCGAGCAGGGGATAGCCCGCGCTCGAGTGGTTGCCCGCGAAGCCGGTGTTACCCGCGTCGTTGTTCGAATTCATGAAGTTCCCATCGTTGATGAACAGCGCCTGCTGCTGGTTCTGCGCTGCCGTGCAGAGCCCGTCCACGCTCACCGCGCCGCCGGACGCCACGTCGAGGATCGTGAGGCCCCGGCCGCAGCGGATGTAGTCGTAGTCGCGGAAGACGCCGATCGGCAGGCCGACCTGGGCTTCGGCGATGGCGAAGCCGCCGGCGCCGCCGTAGCTGATGAAGAAGGAGGTGTCGGCCGTGCCGAGGCTCAGCACCTTGTTCCGGTTGGTGGCGAACTGAAGGCCGAGGTCCCACGCGAAGTTCTTGTGGGTGACGGGCCGGATGTTGAGCGACCACTCGGTGCCCGAGTTCCGGATCGAGCCGGCGTTCGCGGCCTGGTTGAGATAACCGGTGGAGGCCGCCACCGGGACGGTCAGGATCACGTCTTTCGAGGTCCGGCGGTACCAGGTGAAGCTCAGGTCCGCGATGTCTTTGAACAGGCCCACATCTATGCCGGCTTCGAACTCGCGGGTCCGTTCGGGTTTGAGATCGCCCGCCTTGGTGGTGTCGCTGAAGAGGCCGCCGAAGCCGTTCTGGGACGCGGTGAGCGTGCCGCCCCACCCGTCCTGGTAGAGGCCGCCGCTCAGGAACGTGAACGCGTTGAGGTAGGGCTGCGGCTGGGTGCCGACTTCGCCGTAGGCCGCGCGGAGCTTGCCGTAGCTCAAGATTCCGCCTTCGCCAGTGGCCTTGGTGAACTGCCAGGCGGCACTCGCGCTGGGGAACCAGGCGTACTGAGTGTTGGACCCGAAGCTCGAGGCCCCGTCGTAGCGGAGGCCGCCCTTGAGGAAGAGCTGCTGGCCGAGGTCGAGGGTCGCCTGAGCGAAGTAGCCCGCGATCCGGAGCTTGGTCTCGTTATCGATCGGCGGGAGCTGGCTCGCGGTGTTGGTCAGCGTGAATGGCTGCGGGGCCAGGAGAGCGTTCCCGACGCCGCCCAGCTGGCGGATACTGCGCGTATTGAGATTCTGCCCCAGGGTAAAGGTGCCGGCGAGGCCATCGCTCACCTTGTAGTTGACGGTGCCAGTGAGGGTGTGGTCGATCTGTGAGTTGGTGAGGCCGACCTTGACGACTTGGCCCAGGATGCTGGGCGTGTTGGACGAGGTCTGCGGCTGGCCCTGCAGCCGGTCGTCGCCCGAGTAGTCCACGCCCAACGTGTAGTTGAACTTGAGCCACCGAGTGGGCGTCCAGTCGAAGGCGAGGTTCCCGAACACCCGGTCGGCGTACGCGGTGCTGAGCGGCGCGTTGGCCGTGAAAAACGGGTTGTCGTACCCGCGGGTGCTGTCGAACGAGACGGGCGACGGGTTGGGGAACCGGTAGGAGCGCTGGAGTCCGGTGATCGGGTCCAGGAACGGCTCGTTGTTGAACTCCGGCGCCGTGCGCCAGGCATCGAGAGTGATCCCGCTGAAGTTCGAGCCCTTCTGCACGAAGCTGCCGGCGGTATTCGCGTAGGCGACGTTCGCCCCGACCTTGAGGTTGTTGGACACCTGCTGCGAGCCGTTCACCCGGACGGACACCCGCTGGAAGTGGTTGTTCGGCCCGACGTAGAAGCCGCGGTCGTAGGAGTAGCCGGCGGACAAGAAGAACTGGGTCCGGTCGTTGCCGCCCGAGATCGTCAGGTTGTTGTCGGAATTCCAGCCGGTATTGAAGGTCTCCCGGGCGTGGTCGTAGGTAGGCGTCCCGGCGCCGATCAACGGGCCCCAGCTGTCGGACGTGGCGAAGCAGTCCACGAGGGCGGGGTCCGTGCTGGGGACGCACGGATCCGCCGTCGGAACGCCGGTCGCGTCCTCGTCGCCCAGGCCGTACTGGCGCTGGAGGGCGGGGAAGCGGTGCACGTCGCTGAAGCCGATGGTCGAGCGAAGCGAGTACTGCGTCGCGCCCGGACGGCCGTGCTTCGTGGTGATCAGGATGACGCCCTGGCCGGCGCGTGCGCCGTAAATGGAGCCCGCCGCGGCGCCTTTGAGGATCTCGACCGACTCGATGTCGGCGGGATCGATGTCGATGGCGCGGTTCGGGGCCGCGGTGCCCTGCTGGCCGGCGAAGCCGGTGCCATCGAACTGGGAGGTCGGCGTGGTCGAGTTGTCGATCGGCATGCCGTCGACGACGAAGAGGGGGTCGCCGGTGCCGCCGAGCGTGTTGGCGCCGCGGATGCGGATCGAGGTCGAGGCGCCCGGATCGCCCGAGGTCGAGATGACCTCGACGTTCGGCGCCTTGGCGGCCAGCGCCGTCACGAGATTGGTCTCGTTGCTCCGTGCGATGAGGGACGAGTCCACGTTGTTGCGCACGTTGCCGAGCTTCTCCACCGAGGATTCCGTGCCGGCGCCCGTCACCACCAGCTCGCCCAGCTGGAGCGGGTTCGGCGCGAGCGCGAAGTCGAAGCTCTGGTCGCCGCCCAGCGTCACGTCACGGCTCTGCGGCTTGTAGCCGATGGCCCGGATGGAAAGGGTGATCGTCTGCCCCTGGGTCCGGTTGGCCGGGACGATAAGCGCGTAGCGACCGTCGGGCCGGGTGACGGCGCCGAGCCCGAGGGCCGGGACCGCCACCGTGGCGCCCGGCAGCGGCGACCCGTCCTCCCGGGTCACCGTGCCGCTGATCGTGGCCGGGGTTTGAGCGAATGCCGCGACCGGCAGGCACAGGGCTGCCAGTGCGGCAAGAATCCGACGAGGCGTGAGTTGCATGCGCCCTCCAAGAGAACCCGGAAGTGAACAAACGCCCGCCCAAGCAGATGCCGGGCGTGGGAGCAACGGGGTCAGCCGAATGCCACGGTGCACTCCTGTGCAGGGAGCGTCGGCCGCCGGACGACGACGGTTCGCGCTTGAGGTGAGTGGTTTTTGCGACATCCGCCGGGAGCGGACGAAGCCCCAGGATACCGTTCGGAGCACGGATGCGTCAATACCCGCGCTGGCGCCGGCCGGGGCAGCCCGGCTAGAATATCCGCGCCGCCGGTCGCCCCCCCGGCGGCCCTTCCACACTCCTGCATCGAGCCCGGGCATGCCCGTCACGTACGACCTGATCGTCATCGGCGGTGGCCACAACGGACTGGTCACGGCGGCCTACGCTGCCCGCGCCGGCCTCAAGGTGCTGGTGCTCGAGCGCCGGGAGGTCCTGGGCGGCGCCTGCACGACCGAGGAGCTGTGGCCCGGCTTCAAGGTGTCCACCGCCGCGTACGTCAACAGCTTGCTCCGGCCGGAGATCATTCGGGACCTCGAGCTCAAGCGCCATGGCTTCGCCATGCTCCCGCGCAGTCCGTCTTCCTTTACCCCTTTCCCGGACGGCCGCTACCTCCTGCTCGGCCCGGACAAGGAGCTGACCCACCGGGAGGTGTCGAAGTTCTCGACGCGGGACGCGGACGCGCTGCCGAAGTACGAGGCCATGCTCGAGCGGGTAGCGTCGTTCCTCGAGCCGACGCTGATCCAAACGCCGCCCAGCCCCTGGTCGTTCGCCCCCGGCAATCTGATCCAGCTCGCCAAGCTCGGGCTCGGCTTCGCCCGGCTGGGCAAGGACGCCGTCCGGGCGGTGGAGGTGCTGACCGGCGCGGCCCGGCCGATTCTCGACCGCTGGTTCGAGTCGGAGCAGCTCAAGGTGACGCTGGCCACCGACGCGATCATCGGCGCGTTCGCCTCGCCCTCCATGCCGGGCACGGCCTACGTGCTGTTCCACCATGTGATGGGGGAGTGCGACGGCGTCCGGGGCGTCTGGGGCTACGTCCGGGGTGGGATGGGTGGGATCAGCAACGCCATCGCGGCCGCGGCGCGGGAAAAGGGCGCCGAGATCCGCACCAACGCGCCGGTCGCCCGTGTGCTGACGCGGGCGGGAGCGGCCTATGGCGTGGCGCTGGACGACGGCAGCGAGTTCCACGCCCCCCGAATCGCGTCGGGCGTGGATGCCCACGTCACCTTCCTCCAGCTCATCGATCCGAAGGAGCTTCCGGACGAATTCCTGGGGGACGTCCGTGCGATCGACTATGCCAGCGCAAGCCTCAAGATCAACCTGGCGCTGAACGCCGTGCCGAACTTCACGGCGCTCCCCGGTGCCCAGCCGGGGCCGCAGCACCGCGGCACGATCCATCTCTGCCCCACGCTCGACTATATCGAGGAGGCGTACGACGACGCCAAGCACGGCCGCGCCTCCCGGAATCCGATCGTCGAGGCCACCATCCCCTCGGTGCTCGACGATACCGTGGCGCCCAAGGGCATGCACGTGATGTCCATGTTCACCCAGTACTTCCCGTACGACGTGCGGGAGGGATCGGTGGACTACTGGAAGGAGCGCTACGCCGACCGCTGCATCGAGATCATGGACGAGTACGCTCCGGGGTTCAAGCAGTCGGTGGTGCACCGGCAGGTCCTGAGCCCGCGTGATCTCGAGGCCCGCTTCGGCCTGACGGGGGGGAACATCATGCAGGGGGCGATGTCGCTCTCGAGCCTCTCGTTCATGCGGCCGGTCGCCGGCTATGCCGACTACCGGACGCCGATCCGGGGGCTGTATCTGTGTGGTGCGGCGACCCATCCCGGCGGCGGCGTGATGGGAGCCTGCGGGTACAACGCGGCACGCGAGATCCTCAAGGACGCCGGGAAGCGGCTTCCCACGGCGGCGTGACCCGGTGGCTCTCGAGCGCACCCTCCCCCGCGAGGCCTACTTCGCCGACGCCGTCTGGCAGTTGGAGAAGGAGAGGATCTTCGCGCGCGAGTGGGTGTGCGCCGGGCGGGAGGAACAGCTCCCGGGCGCCGGCGACTATCTGGTGCTCGACGTCGCGGGCGAGAGCGTCCTCGTCGTGCGCCCCAAGGCGGGTGCGCTCCGCGCCTACTACAACACCTGCCGCCACCGGGGTTGCCGCCTGGTGCTCGGCGCGCCGGATGGGGGCGCCGAGACGGGCACTGCGCCCGCCGGCCGGTTCGGGAGCGGCATCCGCTGCCCCTACCACTCCTGGACCTACTCTCTCGAAGGCGATCTCCGGACGGCTCCCTTTCTCGAGGAGGACGACGAATTCCGGCGGGAGGACTTTCCCCTCTGGCCGGTGGGCCTGGAGACCTGGGGCGGCTTCTTTTTCCTCAACCTCACGCCGCTCGAGTCGGCCGCCCAGGACCGGACGCTCCTCCGCCAGCTCGGGGCCGTGCCCGATCGGCTGGCCCGCTACCCGCTGGCCGAGCTCCGGACCGCCCGGCGTATCGTCTACGACGTGCGCGCCAACTGGAAGGTGCTGCTCGAGAACTACAACGAGTGCTACCACTGCGCCGGCGTCCATCCCGAGCTCTGCAAGGTCGTACCCGCGTTCAAGCAGAAGGGCGGGGCCGAGCTGAACTGGGACCGCGGCATCCCCCACCGCGAGGGGGCCTGGACGTTCACCCACTCCGGCACCACGACGCGGGCGCCATTCCCCGGCTTGAGCGACGACGAGCGGGTCCTCCACAAGGGCGAGCTGGTCTACCCCAACTTCCTGCTCTCGCTGTCGGCCGATCACGTAGCGGCCTTCATCGTGCGCTCCCACGGGCCGGAGCGCACCACGGTCGTCTGCGACTTCCTGTTCCATCCCGACGAGATGGCGAAGCCCGGGTTCGACCCCTCGGACGCCGTGGAGTTCTGGGACCTCGTGAACCGGCAGGACTGGACCATCTGCGAGGGCGTGCAGGACGGCATGCGGGCCCGCGTGTTCACCCAGGGCTACTACGCCCCGATGGAGAGCTGGAGCCTCGACATTCGCCGCTACATCCGCGAGCGCCTGGGCGACGCCCCGCTCGGGTGATGCGGCGCGACTTCGAGTACGCCGTCCTGGGTCTGGGCGGGCTCGGCAGCGCGGCGGCATATTGGCTCTCGCGACGCGCCGGCGCCGACGTGCTGGGCCTGGAGCAGTTCGAGCTGGGCCACGTCCGCGGCGAATCGCAGGACCACTCGCGCATCATCCGCCTTTCCTACCACACGCCGGCCTACGTCGAGCTCGCCAAGCGCGCCTACGCGGCGTGGGAAGCGCTCGAGCGGGAGAGCGGCGATCAGGTCGTGCTGCGCACCGGAGGCCTGGACTTCGCGCCGCGGGTGAGTGCCATCTCCCTGGACAGCTACAGCGACAGCATGCGCGCTGCCGGCGTCCCGTTCGAGCATCTCGACGCCGGCGAGATCATGCGACGCTGGCCGCAGTTCCGTCTCACCGACGACATACACGGCCTCTATCAGGAGCAGAGCGGGATCGCCATGGCGGCGCGCGCGAACCACACGCACCAGCGGATGGCGCGGGAGCACGGGGCCACCCTGCGGGACCGGGCCGCGGTGACCGCCATTCGTGCGGCCGGCGGCGAGGTGGACATCGAGGCCGGGGGCGTGACCTACCGCGCGCGCCGGCTCGCGATCGCGGCCGGACCGTGGTCGAACGACGCACTGGGCCATTTCGGCCTCAGGCTCCCACTCGAGGTGACGCAGGAGCAGGTCACCTACTTCGCGAGCCCTCGCAAGCGGGACTTCCTACCGGACCGGTTTCCCGTCTGGATCTGGATGGACGATCCCTGCTACTACGGCTTTCCCGTTTTCGGAGAGGACGGTCCGAAGGCCGCGCAGGACGCCGGAGGGAAGCCGGTGACGGCCGACACCCGGACCTTCGAGCCCGATCCGGAGAACTCCCGCCGGGTCCGCGAGTTTCTCAGGATGTACCTGCCCGGGGCGCTCGGCCCCGAGATCTACACCAAGACCTGTCTGTACACGCTGACCCCTGACCGCGACTTCGTCATCGACGGAGTGCCGGGAGCGGATGGCGTCTTCGTGGCGATCGGTGCGGGCCACGCTTTCAAGTTCGCGTCGCTGATCGGCAGAGCGCTGTCCGAGCTCGCGCTCGAGGGGCGGGCCGAGGCCGACCTGGCTCCGTTCACGATAGAGCGCCCGATCCTGAAGCAGCGGGATCCGCCCAAGACGTATATGGTGTGAGAGGTAAGAGGTGAGAAGTGAGAAGTGAAAAGGGGCCCCGGTGTGCGGAGCCCCCTTCTTACTTCTCACTTCTCGCTTCTCTACCAGTCCGGCCGGTGCCCCAGCGCCTTCAGCACCTGCTGGTCGAACGCGGCCGACAGACCCTCCCGCCGCGAGTAGGGCCCGGGCGTGTAGCTTCGCGACTGCACCCCGGCCTGGCTCAGCTCGCACACGTGCCAGTCCTGCCGGTTGGTCAGATCCCAGAACTCGACGCCGTCCTCTGGGTTGAAGGCAGGGTCGCGGAGCGTCTCCGGATGGAAGAGCCATTCGCACGTGATCAGGGTGCTCCCGGGTGCCTTCGGCCAGAGCGTGTGGTACATCACGTAGTCGGGATGGAGGCTCAGGAGCATGTTCGGGAACAGCGAGTAGTAGTAGACCCGCTTGAGGTCGTCCTGGGGAAGGTCGCCCACCATGACGCCGCAGGAGCGCCCGCTCATGGTGAGGCTCTCGCTCGCGTCCACGATGTCCATGTACCCGCCCAGGAAGGGTCCGGAGATCAGATCGTTCTCGCCGCTCGTCGGCGGGGACAGTTTGACCAGAGCGGGGTGCACCAGCGGGCAGTGGTAGCACTCGGAGTAGTTCTGGACGACGAACTTCCAGTTGCACGAGAGGTCGTAGTCGATCCGGCGGTAGGCCGCCAGCGCCGCAAGGTTGAACCGGCTGAACCGGCCGCGCACGGGCGCGAAGGCCTCCGCGAACGGCTCGGGATCGGCGGCCAGGTTGATGAAAATGAAGCCTTCCCAGGTCGCGGCCGCGACCGGGTGGAGCGGCCAGTCCGCCTTGTCGAAGTCCTCGATCGTGTCGGCCGACGGGGCGCCGACCAGCTGGCCGTCGAGCGTGTAGGTCCACGCGTGGTACGGGCACTGGATGGTGCCGGAGAACTGGCCTTCGTGCTGCTCGCAGAGCCGGGTGCCGCGGTGGCGGCACACGTTGTAGAACGCCCGGACCTCGTTCTGCCGGTCGCGGAGGATGATCACGCTCTCCGCACCGATCGGCTGAAGGAAATACTGCCCCGGCCGGGCGATGCGCGACTCGCGCCCGACGCAAAGCCAGCGCTGCAGGAAGATCTTCTCGGTCTCCTCGGCGAACAGCTCCGGGGACGTGAAGTAGCGGCCGGGGAGGGTCTGCGCGCCGAGGAGCGCGACGTCGGTACGCTTCACGAAGGTGGACACTTAAGGCGCCTCTGCCAGCTTGACCCGCTCGATCCTCCGGGCCTGCTGGCGGGGATTGTACACGCGCAGGGTCACGACGTTGCCCGGCTTCTCGTCCTTGAGCGCGGCGTCGAGCTCGGCCTTGGTCCTCACCGGCTTGCCTTCAACGGAGAGAATGATGTCCGGCCCGCCCCGTGCTTCGTCCACGAGGGCCTCCCAGGCCGGGCCACCCGGTGTCACGTCGCTGACCAGCAGCCCCCGCACATCACCGGGGAGCTGAAGCTCCTGTGCGATGGCGGGCGTGACCGGCTGAACGCTGATCCCCATGCGGCGCGCCACGAGGCCACCCGTGGCAGCGGGGCTGTCGGTGTCACCTGCGGAGCCGGCGTCGGCCACCTGAGGGGCGTCCTGGAGCGGCTGGAGCTTCACAGCCAACGTCTTGCGCACGCCGCCCTTGCGCGCCACTTCCACCTGAACCACGTCGCCCGGCTTCCGGAAGCCGACCTGCTGCTGGAGCTGACCGACGTACTCCACGGGCTTCCCGTCGATCGCGACGATGATGTCACCGGGTTCCATCCCGGCCTTGCGTGCAGGCGAGTCGTCGTTCGGGATGTCCTTGACCACGACGCCACGGATCTCCGGCAGCCCGACGTACTGGGCGTCGTTGAGCGACACGTTGTCGATGGCTATCCCGAGTGCCGCGCGGTGGACTTTCCCGTCCACGATGAGCTGGTTCATCACCGTGCGGACGAGGTTGATCGGGATCGCGAAGCCGTAGCCGGAGTAGAAGCCGGTCTCGCTCGCGATGGCCGAATTGATGCCGATGACCTCACCGCGGACGTTCACGAGCGGACCGCCGGAGTTGCCCGGGTTGATCGCCGCATCGGTCTGGATGAAGTCCTGGATGCTCCCCGCTCCCCGCCCGGCCAGGCCGTTGAGCGCACGACCCTTGGCGCTCACGATCCCGGAGGTGACGGTGAACGTGAGACCTTCGCCCAGCGGGTTGCCGATGGCCAGGACCCAGCTCCCGACCCGTGCTTCCTCGCTGTTGCCGAGGGCCACAGGGGGGAGCCCCTTGGCGTCCACCTTGAGCACCGCGACATCCGTGTTCGGGTCGGTCCCGACGATCCTGGCCTTGAACTCACGCCGGTCGAGCAGCCGAACGATGACCACCTCCGCCCCCTCGACCACGTGGTTATTGGTCAGGATGTAGCCGTCCGCGGAGACGATGAACCCCGAGCCGCTGCCCTGCTCCAGCTCGGGCCGGTTAGGCCCGTTGGGTCCGAAGCGGGGGAAGAAGCGCTCCATCCCGGGCGGCAGGCGCCGCTGGCTGGGCCGCTCGGTGCGCTGGGAGCGGATGTAAACGACGCTCGGTCGCACATGGTCGGCTACGGCGGAGAAGGCGTCGCTCAGGTCCACGAGCGGCTTGGCGGCCGGGATCGTCGGTGCCTGCACCGGGGGGATCGCGGAGGCCAGGTGGCTTTCCTGGGCCGAAGACCGGCTCGGAAGATCGAGCAGTCCGGCGAAGAGCAGCCCGAGGGCGAAGGCCAGCGCCACCAGGCCGCCGAATTTGAGCCAGTTCAACGAACGTGAAGACATCTCGGAGTCCTTAGGGTGATCTACCGTAAAATACTCTGGTCGCCCGGGAAGAGCTTCGGGAGGGTGGGGACGGTGAAAAAGAAGGGGGCAGGAGGGGTACCGCTCCCTCCCGCCCCCTTTGCCCCTCGGGCCTACTTCTTCCCTTCGTCCACGATCTCGTAGTCGGCTTCGACCACGTCGTCCTTGGCGCCGGGCTCGGCGGACGGCCCGGCCTGCGGACCGGCTCCCGCCGCTCCCGCTTCCTGAGCGGCCTGATAGAGTGAGGCGCCTGCGGCCGAGTACGCCGCGTTGAGGCCGTCCAGCGCCGTCCGGATCCCGGCGGCATCGCCGGTGCGGAGAGCGGCCTTGCCGGCCTCGAGGGCCGCGTCGAGCCGGGACTTGGCCTCGGACGACAGCCGGTCCACCCATTCCTTGCTGTCCTTTTCGACCTTGTAGACGAGCCCGTCGAGCTGGTTCCGGGCCTCGATCTCATCGCGCCGCTGCTTGTCTTCCGCCGCGTGCGATTCCGCCTGCTTGACCATCTTGTCGATCTCGCTGTCGCTGAGACCGCTCGAGGCCTCGATCCGGATCTTCTGCTCCTTGCCGGTGGTCTTGTCCTTGGCCGACACGTGCAGGATGCCGTTCGCGTCGATGTCGAACGTCACCTCCACCTGCGGCATCCCGCGCGGAGCCGGCGGGATCCCGGTGAGCTGGAACTTGCCGATCGTCCGGTTGTCGATCGCCATCTGGCGCTCGCCCTGCAGCACGTGGATCTCCACCGTGGTCTGATTGTCCTCGGCTGTGGAGAAGACCTCCGACTTCTTGGTCGGGATGGTCGTGTTCCGCGGGATCAGCACCGTCGTGACGCCACCGAGCGTCTCGATGCCGAGCGAGAGCGGGGTCACGTCGAGGAGCAGCACGTCCTTCACCTCGCCGCCGAGCACGCCGCCCTGGATCGCGGCCCCGATCGCCACGACCTCGTCGGGGTTGACGCCCTTGTGCGGCTCCTTGCCGAAGAAGTCCTTCACGACCTCCTGCACCTTCGGCATCCGGGTCTGGCCGCCGACGAGGATCACCTCATCGATATTCGACGGCTTGAGCCCGGCGTCCTTCAAGGCCTGCTCCATCGGCGGGATCGAGCGCTTGACGAGGTCGTCCACCAGCTGCTCGAACTTCGCCCGGGTCAGGGCGTAGTTCAGGTGCTTCGGCCCCGACTGGTCGGCCGTGATGAACGGCAGGTTGATGTCCGTCTGCTGGGTGCTCGAGAGCTCCATCTTGGCCTTCTCGGCCCCCTCCTTGAGGCGCTGGAGGGCCATGGGATCCTTGGAGAGGTCGATGCCCTGGTCCTTCTTGAACTCGGCCACGAGCCAGTCGATGACCCGCTGGTCGAAATCGTCGCCGCCCAGGTGGGTGTCGCCGTTGGTGCTCTTCACCTCGAACACGCCCTCGGCTAGCTCCAGGACGGAGATGTCGTATGTGCCGCCGCCCAAGTCGTAGACCGAGACCTTCTCCTCCTTCTTCTTGTCCAGCCCGTAGGCCAGGGCCGATGCGGTCGGCTCGTTGATGATCCGGACCACGTCGAGGCCGGCGATCTTACCGGCGTCCTTGGTGGCCTGCCGCTGGGCGTCGTTGAAATATGCGGGGACGGTGATGACCGCTTTCTCGACTGGGTGTCCGAGGTAGTCTTCCGCGGTCTGCTTCATCTTCTGGAGAATCATCGCCGAGATCTCAGGCGGCGTGTAGACCTTGCCCCCGATCTCGACCGCCGCCATGCCGTTGGGGCCGGCGACGACCTTGTACGGAACCCGCTTGGCCTCCTCCTTCACCTCCTCCAGCCGGCGACCCATGAACCGCTTGATGGAGAAGATGGTCTGCTTCGGGTTGGTCACCGCCTGCCGCTTCGCGACCTGGCCGACCAGGCGCTCCCCGTCCTTCGTGAACGCCACCACCGACGGCGTGGTCCGCCCGCCTTCCGCGTTGGGGATGACGACCGGATCGCCCCCCTCCATCACGGCGACGACCGAGTTGGTCGTGCCGAGGTCGATACCGATGATCTTCGACGCCATGATTTGTATGCTCCGTTCCTTAGGTGATCAGCCGCCCGCCGGAAGCGCCGAAGGCGCGAGGCGAACGAGTCCGAGCGCTTGAGGGCAAGCGCCGTACCGGCCAAAGCTGCCGTTTTGGCAGCAAATTGGCAGGGTGAAAGCCCGAGGCATGCCCGGACGGCCAACCTACCGGGCCGCATATACATTGGAGCATGTTCCCGTACCGCGACGATAACCCCACGCTCCGCACCCCGGTCGTCACGGTTGGGATCATTACGCTCAATACCCTGGTCTGGCTCTTTGTCCAGCAGATGGGGACCGATCCCGCCCTCACCCGGTCGGTTTGCGAGTTCGGCCTGATTCCCGGTGAGTTCCTCGGGACCCTTCCCGCCGGCACCGAGGTCCCCGTCGGTCCCGGCGCCACCTGCGTCCTGGGTTACGGTCCGACTTGGGCCACTCCGTTCACGTCGATGTTCCTGCACGGCGGATGGCTCCACCTGCTCGGCAACATGTGGTTCCTCTGGCTGTTCGGGAACAACGTCGAGGATTCCATGGGCCGGGGCCGCTACGCGCTGTTCTATTTGCTGTCTGGTCTCGGCGCGGCCGCCACGCAGACACTCCTGAGCCCGACGAGCCCGGTGCCGATGGTCGGCGCCTCCGGCGCGATCAGCGGCGTCATGGGCGCGTACGTCGTCCTCTATCCTACGGTGCAGGTACACATGCTCGTCGTGCTGATAATCTTCGTCACCCGCATCGTGGTTCCCGCGTATCTCATGCTTGGCTACTGGTTCCTGATCCAGCTGGTGCAGGGTGCCGCGTCGGCCGGATCCAACGGCGGGGTGGCCTTCTGGGCCCACGTGGGCGGGTTTCTGGCCGGCGCCGCGCTCGTCTTCCTTTTCCGCGATCCAACGTTGGTTGCCGAGCACCGCCGGCTCGCGCGGGTCTACGTTCGCGGCGGATGAGTCCCAGGTCGCTGCCCGTCTGGCTGGGGCCCGAAGCGGCGGCCGCGCGGGGCGTCGGACGCTTCCTCGACTACACCCTCCTCAAGGCCGAGGCCACTCGCGACGAGATTCTCGAGCTGTGTGACGCCGCGACCGCCGTCGGCACCTGGGCCGTCTGCGTGAACGGCGCCTGGGTATCGTCGTGCGTGCACCGGCTTCAGGGCACCGGGGTCCGGGTGGTGGCGGTGGTCGGCTTCCCGCTCGGCGCTGGCGCCGGCGTCGCCAAGGCCGCCGAAGCCGCGATCGCCGTGGCCGACGGCGCCGCCGAGCTGGATGTGGTCGTCCCGCTCGGTGCAGCCAAAGCGGGCGACTGGAGCGCGGTCGCCGACGACGTGGCGCAGGTCGTGAGCGCCGCGGGCGAAGTGCTGGTGAAGGCGATCATCGAGAGCGCAATCCTCACCCCTGACGAGATCACCCGAGCCTGCGACGCCGCCATCGCCGGTGGCGCGGGGTTCGTCAAGACGTCCACGGGCTTCCACCCCTCCGGCGGCGCATCGCTCGCCGCCGTGCGCCTCATGCGGGCCGTGGTCGGCCCGACGATTGGGGTGAAGGCGTCAGGCGGCGTTCGGACATCCGAGCAGGCGCTCAAGATGCTCGCCGCCGGCGCGAGCCGGATCGGGCTCTCCAGCCTTGCCGGGCTGCACGCCATCCTGGGCCCGGACGCACCGCCGCTCGCCGGGCTGCTGACGCGGCCGGGGACGCCGCGATGAGCGACGTGGTCTACCTGGGCGGTGCTATCGTGCCGCGGGGATCCGCCGCCGTGTCGATCGACGATCGCGGCTTTCTCTTCGGCGACGCGGTGTATGAGGTTCTCCGCGTCGTGCGCGGCCGCTTCATCGAGGCCGAGCGCCACCTGCGGCGGCTGGCGCGGAGCCTTCACGAAGTCTCCATCCCCGATCCGGGGCTCGATCTCCTCCAGGTCTCGGCCGATCTGCTGCGGCGGAACCGGCTCGGCACCGCCGAGGCCACTGTCTACGTGCAGGTGAGCCGGGGCGCTGCCGCGCGGCAGCACGCATTCCCCCCGCGGGGCACGACGCCGACGGTGTTGATCACCGTGAGCGCGTTCTCCCCGAGGTCGGAGCTCATCGCCGACGGCGCAACGGCGATTACACTGCCCGATCTCCGCTGGTCCCGCTGCGACATCAAGTCGGTCAACCTGTTGCCTAACGTGCTCGCCGCTGAGCGCGCCGCCGAGGCGGCAGCGTTCGAGGCCATCCTCCTGCGAGACGGGGTGGTCACCGAGGCGACGAGGAGCAACGTGCTCGTGGTGGTGGGCGGTGTGGTCCGGACCCACCCGACCGGCCCGTTCATCCTGCCGGGCGTGACGCGCGAAGTGGTCCTGGAGCTGGCCGGCGAGGCGGGTGTGGCGGTGCAGGAGGAGGCGGTCGGTGCGGACGATCTGCAAGCGGCGGATGAGGTCTTCCTCACCGGGACCACCGCCGACGTGATGCCCGTCGTGACGATCGACGGGCTGCCGGTCGGAGCCGGGCGACCGGGCCCGATGGCACGTCGGCTCGGGGCGATGCTCGCCGAGCGGATCGGAGTGGAGGCGCCGGGCTCGTAAGCTGTCGCGCCGACTACACTCCCGCGCGGATGACCACGTCGCGCTGGAGCAGCTTCCCGAGCACGTCGGACTTCCGCTCGGCGCCCCAGCACTCGAGCGAGAGGTCCGCACCGGCGACGCGCGGAGCGACCTCGATCACCAGCTCGTCCGGACCGAGCGTGGCCGTCACCTGGTCGACGTTGGACGTGTGCCCCCGGTCGAGTCCGTCCGCCACACGCAGCAGGGCGCTCACCCGCCGCACAACCACCTGATCCTCCGGTCCGAGCGCGGCGAACTCCGGGTGCTTCCGGCTCGGTCCTTTCTTGCGGTGATACCGGCTCGCCAGCGCGACCAGGGCCCGGTCCCGGGCCGAGAGATCGAGCCGGTCGGCGTGAGTGATGAGCTGGAAGCTGTGCTTGTGATGTTTCCGGTAGCTCACCAGCTGACCGACGTCGTGGAGCAGACTCGCCGCCTCGAGGAGGAACCATTCCTCGGGGGTGGAGCCGAGCGAATCCGCGAGGTGGTCGAACAGCTGGCGCGCCAGCACTCGCACGTGCTCGACGTGGCGCCGGTCGCCCTGGCAGCGCTCGACGAATTCCCGCATGAGGCGGAGCGGATCGGGCGCGGCTGGCGGGGCGTCGCCGCTCACCATCTCCAGCAGGAGCCCCTCACGCAGCCCGAACGCGCTCACGGTCACGGTGCGGGCATCGACCAGCGCCAGCAGCTCGGCGGTCACGGCGAGCCCGGCGAGAATGATGTCGGCCCGCTGCGGATTGAGCCCGGCCACCAACCGCCGCTGCTCCGGAGTCTTGGCGGTGAGCCACTCGAGCAGCGTCTCGACCTCGGCGGTGGCGACGGCCACGCCGTGCACGGTTTCCGGTACCGGCAGACCCCGGCGGGCGGTGGCCATGCGGCCCAGGCTGGTGAAGGTGCCGCCGGATCCGATCAGGGTCGCGGCCGTCCACTCCCGGCCGCGGAACGCCTTCTTGAGCTGTCTGCGGACCTGGGTGCGGAGCGTCGTTACCTCGCGGCGTGCATCCCGCCGTCCGAGCAGGTGGGTCTCCGTCAGACGCACGGCGCCGAGGGGCAGGGACAGCGTCAGCTCGACCAGCCCATCCACCGCGCCGATCAGCTCCAGGCTCCCGCCGCCGATGTCGGCCACGAGCGTCCGGGCCCCAAGCACCCGGAAGTGATGCGCGACCGACCGGTAGCTGAGCGCGGCTTCGGTATCCGCGTCGATTACCCGGAGCGGGAGATCGAGCTCCGCCCGCACGCGCTGAACAAATTCCTCTCCGTTGGCCGCCTCGCGGACGGCGGCGGTCGCCACGGCGGCGATCCGCCGGACGCCGCGCCGGCGGCAGACCTCCCGCATCCGCGCGAGCGCGGCGAGGGCGCGCTCCATGGCGGCGTCGTCCAGTCGGCCGGTGGCGGCGAGGCCCTGGGCCAGCCGGGGCTGATCCTTTACCTCGTCGATGATCGAGAGCCCGGACTGGGGGTCATGCTCCGCGACGAGCAGCCGGATCGAGTTGGATCCTACGTCGAGCGCTGCGAGGCGCTCCCGCGAATCGGCCTGGGGTGGGGCGGGTGCCGTCGTCGGAAGCGCCCGGGCCGTCATGGACGCGCTACGGTCCCGGGCGCGCTCGTCGAGCGCGCGTCGCCCCGGTCCTCGGCGTGGTGCTTGATGGACTTCCCCTCGACCAGGAAGACGACGTCCTCGGCGATGTTGGTGGCAAGGTCCGCCACCCGCTCCAGGTTGCGGCTCACGAGGAAGAGCTCCATGGCGGCACCGATCGTGTGCGGATCCTCCATCATGTGGGTGAGGAGGATGCGGAACACCGACCGGTGCAGGACGTCCACCTTGTCGTCCCGAAGGCAGATCTCGCGGCCGGAGGCCGCGTCGCCCCGGATGAACGCTTCCAGCGCGTCGGAGAGCATCTCCCGCGCCAGGCGCGCCATCTCGACGATCTCGGGCTCGGGCGCGATCGGCCGGGTCTGGCTCAGGCGCTCCACCGACTGGGCGATGTTCACCGCGTGGTCGCCCACGCGCTCCAGGTCGTTCGCGATCTTGAGCGCCGAGGTGAGCATCCGCAGGTCGCGCGCCATAGGCTGCTGGAGCGCGAGGAGATTGACACTCATCTCCTCGATCTCCATCTCCATCGCGTCGATCACGCGGTCGCCCTGAATCACCCGCCGCGCCTTCTCCGGGTCGCGCTCGAGCAGCGCGTCCACCGCGAGGCCGAGGGCGGCCTCGGCCTCGCCCGACATCGTGAGGAGCCGGACTTTGACGTGGCTCAACTCGTCGTGGAAATGGCGATGAACGTCGAGGCTCATCCGAATCTCCCCGTAATGTAGGCCTCGGTCCGCTCGCTGGCGGGCGCGGTGAAGATGCGCTCGGTCTCGCCGAACTCCACCAGTACGCCCCGGTCGAAGAATCCCGTCCAGTCCGATACCCGGGCCGCCTGCTGCATGTTATGGGTCACGATCACGATGGTGTAGTGCTTCTTCAGGTCGAACATCAACTCCTCGACCCGCTGGGTCGAGATGGGATCCAGGGCCGAGCAGGGCTCGTCCATGAGGAGCACCTCGGGCTGGTTGCCGAGCGCCCGGGCGATGCAGAGCCGCTGCTGCTGGCCACCGGAGAGGCCTGGAGCCGGCGTGTCGAGCCGGTCCTTCACCTCTTCCCAAAGCGCCGCCTGCCGAAGGCACCGCTCCGCCAAATCGGGGAGGTCGCGGCTGGGCACGAGGCGGTTGAGCTTCGCACCGTAGGCGACGTTGTCGTAGATGCTCATCGGGAACGGGTTCGGGCGCTGGAACACCATGCCGACCCGCTGCCGCAACGCCACGAGGTCGGTGCTCGGCGAAAATACCGAGAG
>JBGPPG010000012.1:0-47223 GCA_041488455.1 Gemmatimonadota bacterium | reverse complement strand
GGGAAGGTGGCGATCTTGGTCGGGTCGGCCTTGTACGCCGCCAGCGCGTTGATGTCGACATACGCCCACCCCCGCTGCTGGGCCTGCGCCGAGATGTACACGTTGTAGCCCTGCACCGCGTCACGGAGGATCTTGTACTCCGAAGGGAGCACCACCTCATTGTCCACCGAGCAGTCGAGCGTCGTCGTGGCGCCCGCTTGGGCGGCGGCGAGCTTCGGCACCCCTACCACCCAGGGCACGAGCACCGAGTCGCCGTTGGACGTGGGGACCGCCGCCTTGGGCGCACAGTTGAGGGCGACCTGGAAGGTGCCTGGGAACGGCGCGGGCGTCGTGAAACCGCAGGCCGGCTGATTCTTGATGCACCAGTATGTGGCGCCGCTCGAGCTGTACGGGATGAGCGAAACATCCTCCACGCCGATGAGCGCCGCCTTGGCGCCCACTTTCTGGATGCTGTCGAGGATCGGCCCGTAGTTGGCCTCGAAGGCCGGCTCGGGGGTCACCAGCGCAGGGTCTCCGGAATTGCTGCCGTTGGTCAGCGACCCAAGCACATCGTTGTTCCCGATCCACACCGACACGAACGTCGGGTGGGCGTCCATCATCGCCTTCACCTGCGTGCGTCCGCCCAAGATGAACTGGGTGAGTGCGTTGGTGCCCCCGAACGGGCTGGTGTTGCTCTCGATCCCGAACGAGGTGACGCCGGGCACCGCCACATTGCTCACGTAGGGGAGCGGCGTCGTCTCTCGGAGCGAGCAGTCGGTGCCGCTACCACCCCCGAGCCGGTGGGGCGGATTGGTCGAGTTGATGTCGAAGGGCGCTGGGCAGCCGGGCTTGTTCAGCAGCGGCTCGAAGAACGGGGCCTTGGCCTGGGTCGCAAAGACGACCGCGTACGACTGGAGTTGCGTGCTGTCGTTGATGCCGCCGGATTGGAACCCGGCGGTGATGCTGTTGCCCATCGACACGTAGCGCTGGAGCAGCCCGCTGTTGTTCGACAGATCGGGCGCGTTCAGGGTCTCGTCAGAGCGGCACCCCGTCAGAAGCGGGAGCGCGAGGCCGAGGAACCCCGCGATATGGCGAAGCTTCATACGGTCGGGTCTCCCGTCAGAACGCGTACGAGAAGGTGGCACCGAAGAGGTGCGCATGGAACGAATAGAGACCGTTGTTCTGGTCGCTGAGCGGCGTACATGCGGCCCCGGTCGCGATGTTGCAACCGGCCGGATAGCCGACGAGCGGGACCGAGCGGCCGCGCCGGTCGCCCTGGTTGATGTACTGGTACGCGGCGTCGACCCGGAAGCCGTTGGATATCCGGGTCCCCACTCCGAGCGAAAACGAGCTGCGGTCACCCTCCGGGAGGTTTGGCGTCACGGCGTAATCGGGTGAGGCGCCATTGTGCATGTACCAGCCGCCCCGAAGGGTAAGGCTCGGACTGGCCGCGAACTCGCCACCGAGGCGCAAGTCCCAGACGTCGTGGTTGTCCTGATGCAGTACCTCGGACGGGAGCTTCTCGAACGAAATCGCCACCGAGTCGAAGTACTTCCAGTGGGTGTACTGGATGTCGCTCAGCAGCGTGAGCCGGGGCACCGGTCGCACCGCGACGCCGAAGACCGCCTGATCGGGCAAATGGATGACGGTCGAGGCCGACTGGTTCGTGAGCGGGCCGGTTCCGGTGAACTGGGAGGCGACGAGCGCGTCCACCGGCGTGCCCGCCGGAATCCCAGGCAGGTCGGCGGGGATCACGAGGTTGGTCGGGATCTGCGTGATCGTGACCGACGCGTTGTTGAAGCTGACCGACTGCCGGGAGAGATACCGCGCGCCGATGTCGAGCCAGTCCGTCACCTTGGCCGCGACGCCGACGTGGAAGCCCAGCTTTGTGGCGTTCCCGTCGAGGTTGGCGTCGGCGAAGTCCGTGCCGGCGGCGATGCCGAGCGCTCCGAAAGTCACTCCCGGTGCCACGAGCTGGCTGGAGAGATCCACCCGCTGCCTCAGCTGGACGTGGGCGAAGTCGACGTCGAGCCCGGCGCCCACCGAGACGCGGTGGCTGATCTGGATGGCGACAGTCGGCTGGAGGTAGATCGCGCGGATGTCGCTCCGGTAGCCGAGGAACCGCACCTCCGATGTGTCCGGCCATTCGGTCGTGAGGCCGTACGGCACGAAGAGGCCGAGTCCGAACGCCACCCGGTTCACGCTGCCCGCGAAGTTGAGCCCCTTCACGAAATACAGGTTGGGGACGGGACGGTAATTGTCGTTCAGCTTGCCCTGGAGCCCCGTGAGATCGTTGGTGAAGGTCCCCCGGGGGGCGATGAGCGTTCCGCCAAGGCTCAGGACATCGGGCGTGTCCGCGATGTTGGCCGGGTTGAAGTAGATGCTCGAGCCGTCGTTGCAGGGCTTGGCCACACCGGTGCCCGCCCGCCCCATGACGCAGGCCCCCTGCTCGTAGACCCCGAAGCCCTGCGCGGCGACGGCGCGGGGAAAGAGAAGTGCCGCGGCCGCGAGCCCGACGGCAGAGCGGACGAGTAAGCCTCGCATGAATCGCCTCCAGGAAAGGGGCGCAGGGGTCAGTTGGGAGCGCCGAACGCCTCTGCGTACGCCGCGGTGAGCGGCACACGGGTCATCGGCTCGCCGTCCAGGGCAATCTCGAAGGCGAACTGGCCGGGCCGCGGTAGCGGGACGTCGAACACGAGGACGGCACCGGCCTCGACGTCGACAATGCCCGCGGGCGGCTCACCGAAATGCACCGTGCCTTCGCCACCCAGGAGCTCGGCGCCGGTATCGTCCACGAACCGGATGCGGATCGTGTGCACGCCGATCTCGGTACGGCGGCCCCGCACCCGCAGGACCAGATGCGTTCGGGGATGCACGGCTGGAAACCCGGCGACCCACACGTGCTGAAAGATTCCCAGGACCGAGAGCTTGCCCTGTTGGTCGATGAGGGCGTAGTCGGCGACGACCGCGAAATCGACGTGCAGTTCAGGCGACCCGGATCGAGTTCACGACATCGTTGCGCTCGATCCGGAGCACGGCGTCCATGCCCTGCGTCACCTGACCAAACACGGTGTGGACGCCGTCCAGGTGCCGCTGCGGTGCATGGCAGATAAAGAACTGGCTCCCGCCGGAGTCCTTCCCCGCGTGAGCCATCGAAAGCGTGCCGGCGACGTGCTTATGGGTATTGCGGTCGGTTTCGCACTTGATCTTGTACCCGGGTCCTCCGCTGCCGACCCGGGGATTGCTCGGGTCGCGGGACAACGGATCGCCCCCCTGCGCCATGAAGTCACGGATGACCCGATGAAACCGGGTACCATCGTAGAACTCGCTGTTCGCCAGCTTCTCGAAGTTGGCCACCGTGCTCGGCACCTCGGTGTCGAACAGCTCGGCGACGATGGTGCCCTTGCTGGTATCGATTGTAGCCGTTTTGGACACAATTCGCTCGGATGGGAGGGATTACCGGGCCGGTAATCTAACGCCCGCGCCGAGAGAGAGAAGCGTCTTACGCCACGCCGCCGCGTCCGTCGCAGGTGGGCTGCATGACTCGCCGCGACAGGCGTATCCGGCTGGCGCCGTGCCCCGGCCAAGCATGCCGAGAACCGCTGGAGGAAGGGGCCGGCTCGCCTGTCCCACGATGCGCTGTATCGCGCGCCGAGGGGCGTAGGTCCGGAGCGCGTCGCGGTGCATCTCCGCCGCCGCGGGATCCTGGCTCGAACCGACCACGACCAGGTGCGTGCCTGCGTTGAGAAGCCAGTCCACCGCCAAGAGATACGTCGCGCCGTGCAGCCCGAACTCTGCTGCCCTCCCGGCAAAGGCCCGAAGCGTCTCGGCGGCCCGGTCACGCCAGGCCGTGGCGCCGGTCAGCTCGGCCAGTCGAGCGAGCACAACGGCAGCGACCCCGTTCGCCGACGGCGTGGGCGCATCCTCGATCGGCTTGACCCGGGCGGGAAGCAGTCCCTCACCGGCCGGTCCAGCCCGGTCGAAGAACCCGCCGTCGGGGTCGCGATAGTCCTGCCAGACCCGGCTCGCGATCGCTTCCGCCCAGTCAAGCCAGCCGGCGTCGCCGGTCGCCTCGTAGGCGTCGAGGGCGGCGGCGGCGACCTGCACCTGATCCTCGAGCAGTCCGCTCACGCCGCCCGGCGTGTGCGGGACCGCATCCGGCTCCGGGCTTTCGGTGCGGAGCCGCCGCAGGGTCTTGAGAGCGTGGTCGGCGCCCCATGGATCGGCGAGGACGGCGCCGGCCCGGAGCATCGCGGACGCCAGCATGGCGTTCCAGCTGGCGTAACGGGTCCGGTCCACGAAGGGTGCCTGCCGGAGTGCGCGGGTGGCGCGAAGCTTGGCCTCTGCGGCTCTCAGAAGCTGGACAGCCTCGGTCTCACTCCGCCCGAGTGTCGGGGCGAGACGCCGGATCGGCACGGCAGCGTAGAGGACGTTCTTGGCCGGGTTGTGGTGCATCTCGCCCGCCGTGCCGATGTCGTAGTACTCGGCGGCCACCGCCAGCTCGTCGGGAGAGAGCACCGCGGCCGCCTCGTCCCGGGTCCACGTGAAGTAGTCGCCGTCGTCGTCGAGCCCCACGTCGGCGTCCTGGCTCGCCGCGTAGCCGCCCTCGGGATCGGCCATCACCTCCCGTACCCAGCGAACGATGCCCCGTGCCACCTCCGCATACCCCTCAGTCCCGAACGCCGAATACGCATCGCAGTAGGCTCGCAGCAGCTCGGAGTTGTCGTACGCCATCTTCTCGAAATGCGGCACGATCCACTCGGCATCTACGCTGTACCGGTGAAAGCCACCCTCGAGATGATCGTGAATGCCGCCGCGTGCCATGCCCTCGAGCGTACGATCGATCATTTCCCGCAGCTCGGGCCGGCGATCGTCCCACCAGCGCGCCAGCAGCAGCTGAATCGCTCCCGGATGGGGGAACTTGGGCTGGCCGCCGAACCCGCCGTTCACAGGATCGAAGATGCGTTGCATCATCCCGACCCCGGTCTCCAGCATTTCGGACGACAGGTCTCCGGCAACCGTGTCGCCGCCGTCCTTCTCTACGACCCGCCGGATCGCGAGGGCCTGACCCTCGAGCTGCTCGCGGCGGCGCCGCCAGGCATCGAGCACGCCTGCCAACACGGACTGGAAACCGGGCCGGCCGTATTTCCCATCCGGCGGGAAGTAGGTCCCGCCGTAGAACACCTGACCCTCGGGCGTGAGGAACGCCGTGAGCGGCCACCCCCCCTGGCGAGTCAGGGCCTGGACGGCGCGTTGATAGCGGGCATCCACGTCCGGCCGCTCGTCCCGATCGACCTTGATGCAGATGAAATGCGCGTTGAGGAACTCGGCGATCGCCGGATGCTCGTACGACTCGCCGTCCATCACGTGGCACCAGTGGCACCAGACCGCGCCGACGTCGAGGAGGATGGGCTTGTCCGCTGCGCGCGCGGCCGCGAAGGCCTCATCGCCCCAGGGATACCAGTGAATCGGCTGATGGGAAGCGGATCGCAGGTAGGCCGACCCGGCGGTCTGGAGCCGGTTCATACGCGGATTCCCTGGAGGATGAGGGCCTCGCGCGGCCAGTGCACCGGTCCGTCCTCCAGGCGGAACGGCTCGAAGAACCGCTCCATCTCCCCGTCGAGACGAGCCCGAGCCGGGGCGTCGAGCTCGGCGTACGCGGCCGCCACGCGTCCCGTCGCAGTGCGGAGCAGGCGCCAGGCGGCAGCGGGAGAGGAGGCGTCGAACGGCACATCGATCGGCTCGAGCTCCACGCCCTCGAACGCGGGCCCGAGCCAGACGCGCGCCCGCTCTGCCACGCCCCACTGAAACGGATCGTGGGCGCTCGGCGGGACGGCGAGGTGGCGGAACGCCGCCTCCTGGTATGCCCGGATCGATCCGCCGGCTGGCCACGCCAGGAGCCCGAGCCGGCCGCCCCGGCGAAGCACGCGGGCGGCCTCCTCGGCGGCGCGGACGGGGTCGGGGGCGAAGATCAAACCGAAGCTCGAGATTACGACGTCAAAGTGTCCGGCGGCGAACGGCAGCGCGAGGGCATCGGCGACCGCGAAGCATGCCGGCGGTCCCAGGGCGGCATCATCCCGGGCGGCCGCGATCATGCCGCGGGCGAAATCCACCCCCACCACGCGTGCGGCACCGAGCTCCGTCGCGGCAAGAGCTGCGGTGCCCGGCCCGCAGGCGACATCGAGGACGACGTCACGCACGCCGATTCGTACCGCCCGGCACATTGCCCTGGCGGCGGGGAGGAAGTCGGGCGCGATGTGTCGCTGGTAGTCGCGGGCGACCCGGCTCCACGATTGGGGTAACCCGGGCAACGGGACGTTCATCCTCGAAGGTAATGAAAAGGGGGGCGACTCGCGTCGCCCCCTTTTTCCGCGGCTTGGCGCCGCGCTCTTACTTCTTGCCGTGACTGATGGACCAGACGTAGGCCGCGACCTGGTTCACCTGGTCGTCGGTGATATTGGAACCGCCGCGGGCCGGCATCGGAATGCCGCTCTTCGACTCTTCCTTGGTCACGCCCTTTTTGATGTACCCGGCGATCCCCTGATAAGACCCGTCGCCGTGCAGCCACGTGTGGTCGACGAGATTCGTGGTCGGCCCGAGCATGCCCTGCGCGTTCTGTCCGTGGCACGCGTAGCAATTGCCGGCACCCGTGAAGATGGCCTTCCCCTTGTCGACCATGTCCTGCGTGACGCCGGCCGGCAGCCCCTGCGCCCGCGCGGGCATGGCCGTGGCAACAAGGCCGAGGACAATCAGCAGGCCGAGACGAGTGCGCATGTCCATCGTGCGAGCTCCGAATCGAGTGGGAATCATGACCGCCGCTCCGCCGGGTGCGGACGCGATCCGTAAGTATACGGATCGACGCATAGAGGACAAGCGAGCGTCCGGTTGGGCGAGCGCTTCCAAGGGGGAGCAACTTGCGGACCCGCTCTCGGTGCAGTCCTAACTTGCTGTAGATCAGCGCGTTAGGATGACCGGCTCGGCACCAGCCACCGGGTTGGCGTCATCCTCTGAGGGCAACCGGGGCCGGCGCAATCAGTTCGCAGCTACGGGGTTCCCCCGCGCCGCATTGCTGAGCGCGGTCGTCTTGTGGCGGAATATCCCGGGGTCGTACGCGCTTCGCGGATTCCAGAGGACCCAGGACTCGATACCCAGATCCTGCGCGGCCCGCATCTGGGCACGCACCTCGGTCGGTGAATACCGAGGCGGACCCAGACTGAACGCCTGCAGGTACGGCCGGATCTCTGCCGTCTTGCCCAGAGGACCCGATCGCTTGAGCCCGTCTTCCAGCGCCCTCCGCACGACATGATACGGCTCGCTGTTCGGGTGTCTGACGTTATAGACGCCGCGATAGTAGTGGCTGGGATAGACCATCGGCAATACGACGTCAGCCGTGGTGACCAGATCCTCCCAGTACTGGCCTATGCCCATGTCGCCGGTGGCGGTGGTGGTGAGGCCGAAGACGTCGATGGTGAACGGTACGCCGAGGCGCTTGGTTCGGTCACGCAGAATCCGCAGACCGTGTGCGACCCCTTGCCGCTTCGTCATGCCGGAGTCCCGCGCCATGAAACGCGCAGCGGCCATCCGGTCGGCGGGCTCGTCGGGGAACCGCACGTAGTCGTATTGCACCTCCGCGAAGCCCATGCGCACGGCCTCTTCAGCCAGCTGCGAGGCGTAGATCCATACTGAATCGTTGAACGCGTCCACCCATGCGAAGCCCAGCCGGTCGTGCCAGAGGCCGCCGCTTGTGTGCTGGACCGACCACGCGGGCTTGCGTGCGGCGAGCAGCGGGTCCTTGGCGACGACGATCCGCGCGATCGGGTGGATTCCGTGCTCGACGAGGATCCGCAGCCGACGCTCGGCGTCGCGCGTGCGGCGCTGATCGTTTGCGCCGATCTCGACCGCCGTGGGCACGGCCGACCGATAAGTGAGGTAGCCGGTGTCGTCCTTTACGTCGATGACGAACGCGTTGATTTCGGTCGTATCGGCGAGCTTGACCAGCTCGTCGAAGCGCCGGCTACCGAACGCCCAGGCGTTGACGTAGATCGCCCGCAGCGGCTTGGGCGGGTCGAGCAGGGGCGGGGCGGGCCAGCTCGGTGGCTGGGCAGCGGCGCCCGGCAGCGAGTTTATCGGCGGGAGCGGTGAGCCGAGCTCGTCACCCCAGCGGACCTCTTGCTGAGCGGCGAGCGCAGATGTTTGCAGGGCGAGGGCGACGGCCCCCGTGCAGAATGCCCAACGAAGCATGCCTGGTTCCGAATCCAGCGAGAGTGGTGGTCCGCGCCAACGCGTGAGCGTACAGCGAGTTGGCGCGCACTACGTGCCCGCAAAAAACCGGGGATGCTTTGGAGCGAGGCAAATCAGGGGCCTGCGGGAAGCGGAACGATCTCGATGCGGCGGTTGATGGAGCGGCCGGTCGCGCTGGTGTCGGCCGTGAGGAGTTGAGTAGCCCCGTACACCTTGGGCACGAGCCGCTGCGGGCGCACGCCCTTGGCGATAAGGTACGAGCGGATCGCCTCGACCCGGAGGGAGGCGAAGCCCCGACTGTCCACCTCGGAACGGGACGGGGCGGTGTGGGCTCCGATCTCGAATCGGAGGGTCGGGTCCGCGCTCAGCGCGGCCACTACGGAATCGAGCGTCGCGCTGGCGTTGGACCTCAAGCGCGCGCTACCGGCTGCAAACGCGTTGTCCCGAAGAACAAACTTGGATACGGGGGCGCCTCCCGGCTTGGGCGCCTCGGCTTTAAGCGTCTCGGCCCTGGGCGCTTCAGCCTTGGGCGTCGGCGGCGGATTGGGGGCCGGCTGATTAGGCACAGGCGGGGCGGCGGCCGGCGGCGGCTTCGGCGCGCCCTGGCCGGCGGAACAGCCGTTGCGGTCTACCGGCGTCCCGGGCGGTGTGTTGGGGCACTTGTCGAGGCCGTCGAGCACGCCGTCGCCGTCACTGTCACTCGGGCAGCCGAGCGCGTCGACGGTGGCGCCTCGCGGCGTGTCGGGGCACCGATCGATGCCGTCGGGCACGCCGTCCCCGTCGCTGTCGATCGGGCAGCCCATCGCGTCAACCTTGGCTCCGACGGGCGTATCCGGGCACTGGTCGATGCCGTCGGCGACCCCATCGCCATCGGTGTCGATGGGACAACCCGTCGAGTCCACCTTGGCGCCGTGGGGCGTGTTGGCGCACTGGTCCAGGCCGTCGTACACGCCATCTCCGTCGGAGTCGACGGGGCAGCCTCTCTTGTCCACGACGACGCCCCGCGGCGTGCCGGGGCACTTGTCGTCGCCGTCCAGCACTCCGTCCCCGTCGCTGTCGGTGGTTTTCTTGCTGCCGAGCATGAGGCTCAGGCCAAAATTGCCGCCGAAATTGGAGAACTTGATCTGGCCGCTGATGTTCCGGTTGATGACGCCTTCCGCCCGCAGCATCACGGTCGGAACGATGCCGACGCGGAACCCGACTCCGCCGATGAAGGTGCCGGCGGTGCCGCAGACCGGGGCACCTGCCGTTGTGCTGCCGGTCGGGCAGGCGCCGCCGTAGGTGGTGGACCCGATGCCGGCCTTGAGGTAGACCGAGTTGTTCGCGCCGAGGATCACGTTGTACAGCGTCGAGATGCTCAGTTGCTTCACGTCGACGCCAATGGACGCGGTTTTGGTCTTCGGCTTGAGGAGCGACCCCTCGCCCTCGATCGACAGCTTGAACGGCAGCCAGAACCCGAGCCGCACGAGACCGCCGGGGCCGGTGTTCAGGTCGGTTGCCGCGTCGAACGACATCGCGGCGCCGGCGGCGCCGGCTTCGACGAGGTACCTACGTTGCGCTGCAGCGGGTTGGGGCGAGGCGGCCAGGAAGGCCAGCAGGACGACGGCCGCGTCCCGAGCGGGAGTCATGGTATGGATAGATACGTCCGGCCGGGGTCGCTGACAAGCGCTCCACCGGCGGCCCCGTCGGAGCCCTGGCCAGCGCCCCAGCCCGCCGCTACGATTCGACCCGACATTGCCGAGCCGCTCTCCGGGAGGACCATGCGCGTCATCATCGAGTACTGCGTCGTTTGAAACTACGAGCCCAGGGCCGCCGGTCTGGCGGCCGAGCTCAAGCGCGAGTTCCCGGACGTCGAAGCGCAGCTGATCCCGTCGTCCGGGGGCCGGTTCGAGGTGACGGTGGACGGCAGGCTGGTGTACTCCAAGGCGGCAACCGGCAGGCATGCTGCGGCGGGGGAAGTCGTGCGACAGATCAGGAGGGAAAGAGACAGTGAGATGTGAGAAGAAGTAATGCGAATCGCCATCTCGACCGGCGGCGGTGACGCGCCAGGCCTCAACGCCGTGATCCGGGCCGTGGCGCTCTCAGCGGAGCTGCGCGGGTGGAAGTGCTACGGCATCCTCCGCGGCTACGACGGGCTTCTGTCGTTCAATGGTGTCGTGCCGCTCGGGCGGGAGCAAGTGCGTGGCATCACACACTTGGGGGGGACGATTCTGGGCACCAGCAATCGGGGGAACCCCTTCCGGTACGTGACCCGCGACGCGGAAGGCCAGGAGCGGGAGGTGGACCGGTCGGACGACCTGGTGGGCGCGTTCCACGCCAGCGGCTTCGACGCGCTCGTCTCGATCGGCGGCGACGGGAGCCTGGCCATCGCCTACGAGCTTTGGAAGCGCGGCGTCCCGGTGGTCTGCGTCCCAAAGACGATCGACAACGACGTGAGCGGCACGCAGCGCACGTTCGGCTTCGACACCGCCGTGAGCACGGCGACCGAGGCGATCGACAAGCTGCACTCGACGGCGGAGAGTCACGAGCGGGTGATGGTGGTCGAGGTGATGGGGCGCTACGCCGGCTGGATCGCGCTGTCGAGCGGCGTGTCCGGCAGCGCCGACGTCATCCTCCTGCCCGAGCTTCCGTTCAACATCGAGAAGGTCTGCGAGAAGATCCGGAGCCGGGAAGCGAGCGGGCGCCGGTTCAGCATCGTGGTCGTGGCCGAGGGCGCCCGATCCCGGGACGGGGACATCGTGCTGGTCGAGCGCCGAGGGCCGGGCACGGTGGACCGCCTCGGCGGCATCGGCGGCCAGGTGGCCCGCGCGATTCAGGAGCGCACGGGCAAGGAGGTTCGCACGCTCGTGCTGGGTCACCTCCAGCGGGGCGGCAGCCCCACGACCTACGACCGGCTGCTGGCGCTTCGCTTCGGAACCGCAGCGGTGCGCGCCATCGCCGACCGGTCCTTCGGCGTCATGGTCGGCCTCAACGGGCCGACGATCAGCCGCGTCCCACTGGCTGACGTCGTCGGCCGGACGCGCAACGTCCCGCTTGATTCCGACATCATCACTACCGTCCGCGACCTCGGCATCAGCCTGGGCGATTGAGAGATCCGAGATGAGCTCCACGGCGGCGCGAGCGCGTCTCGCCTATCCGCCCGCCCGGCGTGAGGACACCGGCGACGTGCTCCACGGCGAACAGGTTCCGGATCCCTATCGCTGGCTCGAGGACGGCGACAGTCCCGAGACGCGGGCATGGACCGCAGCTCAGAACGCCCTGACCGAGTCGTACCTGGCCCGGGTCACCGCACGGCCCAGCATTCGCGAGCGGCTCGACACGCTGCTTGCCATCGGCAGCCTGAGCGTCCCCACGCCGGCCCACGGCCGCTACTTCTACCAGTACCGCGACGGCCGGCAGAACCAGCCCATTCTCTACGTTCGCGAGGGGGTGAACGGCGCCGACCGGGTCCTCCTGGACCCGAACCGGCTCAACGCCGCGGGCACGACGGCGCTCGACTGGTACCACCCAAGCGAAGACGGGCGGCATCTCGCCTACGGGCTCTCGGAAGACGGCAGCGAAGAGAGCGTGCTCCAGGTGCTCGATGTCTCTACGGGGGGCACGCTCCCAGACCGGATACCGCACACCCGCGCCGCCGACCTTGCGTGGTTGCCCGACGGGTCCGCGTTCTATTACACCCGTTATCCAGCCCCCGGGGAAGTGCCCCCGGGCGAGGAGCACTACCACCGGGCGTTGTATTTTCACGTGCTCGGCACCGAGCCTGCCGGGGACCGGCTCGTGTTCCGCCCGGCCGCGAAGGAACACTGGCCCGGTGTGAGCCTGTCACCCGACGGTCGGTGGCTCCTGATCGGCGTTGCCCGCACGTTCGACCAGACCGACCTCTACATCCAGGATCTCCGTGCGGGCACGCCGCCCGAGCCCGTCGCGAAAGACCTGCCGGCGCTCTTCGAGGGTCAGGTAATCGGGGGCCGGCTCTACCTCCGGACGAACCTGCACGCGCCGACGTACGGCGTGTACGCAGTCGATCCCGAGCGCCCCGACCTCGACACGGCCCGGGAGCTCGTCGCGCCGAGGCCCGATGCGGTGCTCGACGGTCTGACTGTGGTCGGCCGGCATCTGGCGCTCACGTATCTGGAGCGGGCGACCTCCCGCCTCCGCCTCGCCAGCCTCGACGGAACGGAAGTCGGCGAGCACGCGCTGCCGGGAATCGGGAGCCTGTTCGGGCTCGGGGCGGAGTGGAACGGCAGCGAGCTCCTGTACGGCTTTTCGTCGTATACCGTGCCGCCGAGCGTGTACCGGATCGACCTTGCGACCGGCAAGGAGACGCTCTGGCGGCGGGTGGACGCGGATGTCCAGCCCGAGCGTTATACCGTGCGCCAGGTGACCTACAAGTCGCGGGACGGGACGCCGGTGACGATGTTCGTGGTCCACGCCCGCGACCTCGAGCTGAACGGTGACAATCCTACCTACCTCACCGGCTACGGCGGGTTCAGCATCAGCATGGCCCCAGGGTTCGCCCGGTCGCTGTTCCTCTGGCTCGAACGCGGCGGAGTGGTGGCGGTGCCGAACCTGCGGGGAGGCGGTGAATACGGAGAGACCTGGCACCAGTCGGGGATGCTCGGCAACAAGCAGAACACCTTCGACGATTTCATCGCGGCCGCGGAGTGGCTGATCGCGAGCGGCTACACCCGGCCGGACCGGTTGGCAATCGCGGGCGGGTCGAACGGCGGCCTGCTCATGGGCGCGGTCCTTACGCAGCGGCCGGACCTGTTCCGGGCCGTGGTGATTCAGGTACCCCTGCTCGACATGCTACGGTACCATCGTTTCCTGATCGCCCGCCTCTGGATCCCCGAGTACGGGTCACCCGACGACCCGGCCCAGTACGCCTGGCTGCGGGCCTATTCTCCGTATCATCATGTGCAGGAGGGCGCGGCGTACCCCGCCGTACTGCTCGCGACCGCGGAGAGCGACACCCGGGTGGATCCGATGCACGCCCGCAAGATGACCGCGCGGCTCCAGTCGGCGACCGGCTCCGCGCACCCCATTCTGCTCCGGCTCGAGGCCAAGGCCGGGCATGGCGCGGGCAAGCCGATCGCCAAGGTGCTGGAGGAGCTCACCGATACCTGGAGCTTTGTTTTCCACGAACTGGGACTCGACTGAACCCAAGGACCCGCCATGCCCGATCGCTCCGAAGGCCTGTCACACCCCGCAGAATGGCTCGTCGTGCTGCGGGTGGCCGTGGGCCTGTATTTCGTGAAGGCCCTGGTTACGAAGATGTCCGTCGTGCTCGCGGGCGGATTCCTCCCGCTCCCGGCCGTGTCGGATCGCTGGCTGGCGACGATGCCGAAGATCGTCGCGAAGCAGGCCTCCGAGAATCCGATCGCCTTCTACAAGCAGTTCCTGGAGCAGACGGTCCTTACCCACGCCGACCTGTTCGCCCATCTCACGGCGTGGGGCGAGACCGTCGCCGGGCTCGGCCTTACGCTCGGGCTCTGCACGGGTCTCGCCTCGCTCGTGGGACTCTCGCTGGTGATCAACTACGGCCTCGCCACCCAGTGGATGTCGTCCGGCCAGCAGGGGTTCCATCTGCTGCTCTTCACGTTGATGCTGGCGTTCTTCTTCAGTCGGGCGGGACGGCGCTGGGGGCTGGACGGGGTGATCGCGGGGCGGAAGCCAGGGTCGTGGCTGACGCGCCGGCCGCTGAGCTAGAGGCGCCTCAGTAGCTGGTTCCGGTTTCGGGGCCCGCGACGAGGCTGCCCGACGCGCCCTCGGTTTCGCAATGCGCGTCCGTCGGGCGGTAGAGCAGGCAGAAGACACCGTCCGCGGCCCACCGCCTGAGCCAGAGCCGCATGACGCCCCTGTCGGCTCCCGAGAACGTCGCGTACGGGCGCTCGCCGCCGCGATGGGCGATGTGAGTGTGGGCCGTCCCGAACCAGTCGGGCGGCCCGCACCGCTCTATGGAGGTGGACGCGGACACACCCATCGAGTCGGCCGCGGACGGCTCGAGGGGCAACGCCCGCGTGATTGATGCCACGCCGCGGTCACGCTCTCCACCGATGCAGGCCACGCGCTCCGCTCCCGCGGCTGCGCTGGAGTCCCAAAGAGCGTGGAGGGCCCGCCGCGCGTCGGCGGCGACCTCGAATCGATGGACGGCGCCGGGAGCGTCGGCCCCGTAACGGGGCTCCTGCGCGTGGGCGTCGGCCCCGGCGACCAGGCCGCCCACAACGGCTGCCGCGACGACCCCGCGCCGAGCGAGCTGCATCCCGCTGGACTCGCTGACCCGTCCTGGACCCTTCGTTGCCCTCAAGTGGTGGCGCGCGCTCCCGGCGGCGGTGCGATCGCCACGCCCCAGGGAGCCTTCCCCACCGGGATGCGCCCGAGCACCTTGAAAGTCTCGGTGTCCACCACGGTCACATCGTTCGAGGGGCCGTTTGCGCTGTAGAGCTTCCGGCCGTCCGGCGTGAGGGCGATGCCCCACGGCCGCTGACCGACCGCGACGGTGCCGATGATCGCGTTCGTCGCCACGTCGATGGCCACGACGTTGCCGCCGCGCCCGGTGGACACGTACACCCGCTTGCCGTCGGGGCTCGCCGCGACGCCCATCGGCTTCGAGCCCGTGGGCATGGTGAGCGTCGCCAGACTCTTCCGGGTCCGGGCGTCGATCACCCACACCGTCCCGCCAATCTCGCAAGTCACGTATGCCCGCGCGCCGTCAGGTGTGAACGCGATCCCTCTCGGGCGCTTCCCTACCTCGATCGCCCCGAGGACCTTCCCGGTCTTCGTGTCCAGGATCGTAACGTTGTGGTCGGTCTCCCCGGTCACCCAGACCGCCTTGCCATCGGGCTGCACGCCGACGCCCTCCGGCTCCCGGCCCACCTTCACGGTGGAGATGATCTTCCCCGACGCGATGTCGACGACGGAGGCAGTGCCTGCGTCTTCGTTCGAGACGAAGAGCCGGGTTCCGTCGGCGGAGATGTCGAAATTTTCCGGGTCGGACCCGGCCGGCAGAATCCGCTCCACCTTGCGGCTGGCTGCGTCAACGACCGCCACGCCGTCCTTGCTCTTGTCCGACTGGAGCTTCTCGCACTCCTCGTCGGGCATCGAGGGCGGGCACTTGGGGGAGCCGCTCAGGGCGACGAACACCGTCCGGCCGTCCCGCGTGGCCCGGAGGCCACGAGGCCGGGTTCCGACCTCGATGGTGGCGACCACAGCATTGGTGGCGAGGTCCACCACGCTGAGCTCCCGGGAATCCTCGTTGGTGACGTAGGCCAGCTCGGCCGGAGCGGGCGACTCCGGAGCGGCCGCTGGCGGCGCGACGGCGGGGGCGGGAGGCGTCGAGTCCGCGACCCGTGCGCTGTCCTGGCGCGAGCCGGGGGTGCAGGCCGCGAGGCCCACCGCCACGATCAAGAGTCTATTGCGCATCGAAGATCGCCTTGTCACGGTTGCGGGCCTGATCGAGCCCCTTGGCTTGCGCCCGGCCGACCACACCCCGGAAAATGGCGCCGCTGATATCCGCTTTCGCGAAGTTGGCGCCGGTGATATCCGCCTTCGAGAAATCGGTCTGCAC
The DNA here is from genome assembly GCA_041488455.1 of Gemmatimonadota bacterium. Classification (GTDB taxonomy): domain Bacteria; phylum Gemmatimonadota; class Gemmatimonadetes; order Gemmatimonadales; family GWC2-71-9; genus DASQPE01. The sequence goes on along the minus strand of JBGPPG010000012.1, from coordinate 31,436 downwards.
CAAATCTCCATTGCTCAGATCCGCGCCCACGAGCTTGGCGCCGGCGAGGTTGGCGAACGAGAAATCGGCCTTGAACAGGTTGGCCCCCGAGAAATCGGCGTCGTGCAGATCGGCGCTCACGAAGGTCGCGCGCATGACCCCCATCGACTGGTTGCCGGGATCGGCGCCGATGTTGGCCTCGCGGAGCGTCGCGCCGGCGAGATTCGCGTTCTTCAGATATCCGATGATCCGGGTCTTCGTGAGGTTCGCGCCGCTCAGGTCCGCTCGTTCGACGATCGTGGCGAACAGGCTCGCGCCCTCCAGGTTTGCGCCGTGCAGGTTGGCGCGGCGGAGGACCGTGCCGTCCATGTTCGCCTGACGCAGGTCCGCGTCGGTGAGCACAGCGTCGGTCAGGTCGCAGGTGAAGAGATTGGCCTTGGCCAGCTTGGCTCCGGCCAATCTGGCCTTGGTCAGGTTGGCACGGCGGAAGTCGACACCGCTCAGCTCCAGACCGCTCATGTCCGCGCCCCCCAGATCGGGCGGGTTCTTCTCGGTCGCGGCCGCGAGCCTTGCCTTGACCTCGGCGACCGTCAGTGGCTTGCTCGCCGGAGCCTGCCCGGCGGCGGGCCGAGGGCCGAGGGCGAGCACTGCGGTAAGAAGGAAGAGGCGTAGGGTCATGGGAGCGTCCAGGAAGATTGCGAGAGGCTCCAACGGCGACGGGACCGCCGGGCTGCGCGGTCCCGTCCGCGGATGCCGGGGTCAGCTGTCGGACTTGCCTGGCGTTGCCTTCGCGGCCGGGCGCCCGAGATGGATCTTCCCGTCCGCCCGTCCCTTCAAGTAGGCGTAGATGTTCTGGATCTTGTCCATCTCGAGTCCGAGCGCGCACCACGAGGGCATCCCCTTGTCCGGCCTGCCGGCGCAGACCGTCTGAATGAAGAGCTCCTTCGTATTGATCGTCCCGCTGTCGGTGAGGGACACCACCAAGGCGGGGGCAAAGGAGGAGCCTACGCCGAACTCCCCATGACATCGCGAGCAGTTGAGCTCGTACTGCTTCCATCCTTGATACGCCTCGACGCCGATGGTGTCACGGGGGGCCGGATGGTAGGCGTCCCCAGCCTGCGCCTGGGCGGGGCGTGCGGTCCAGGGAAGTGTGAGCAGGGCAATCGGGAGGAACCCCAGCCGAGCAAACCAAGAGGTCGAGGAAGCGCTCATCGGTCGGACGGTCCTTTCACACGGTTGAGGTCGGGGAGATCCCTATCGTCCCGGCGCGGGCTTGCCGGCCGCGGTCTGGGTGTCCTTGGTGGGGGATGCCGTCGCCCGGCCGGAATCGGGGGCGATCGGGAGCAGAGGTACCGCGTAGTCGCGCAGAATCGCCTCGATCTCCGGACGCTTGAGGTCTAGGACCTTCTGGAGGCTGTCGCGGAGCTCGCGATCCCGGCGCCGCACACCCATCGCGATGCTGAACGCGAACGGGATGTTGCTGGCGCTGTCCGAGAGGATGGGGTTCAGCACGAGTGGCACCGGGGACTGCTTGGCGAAGTACCCGGCCAGAGGCCCCCACACGATGGCCGCGTCCACCTGCTTACTGATCACGGCCTTGATGATATCATCCGGCCGCGTCAAGTCGCTGTAGAACGTGGTGAAGCCTACCAGATTCCCTACGACACCGTGCGCGCTCATCGCCATGGCCGGCGGGGTGTTCTCGGCATCCGCGTTGAGCAGGTGGACGCCGATCTTGAGCTTCTTCCATGTGGGGTCATCGAGCGACGTGAGATTGAGCCCGCTGTCCTTCCGGTAGACGATCACGTACGCCGAGCGGAAGTAGGGCTTCGTCGTCGCCGCCATGTCCAGGCCCGCCGGCGCGGTCATCGCAACGTCGCAGTAGCGGCCGTTCAGCGCCCGGGCGAAGAACCCGCGGCGGATCGGCCACCAGGCATACTCGACGGTTGCATTCCACTCCTTGGCGATGAGCTCGGCGATCTTGTTCTCGTATCCTTCGCCCTTGTCGTTGGACGCGGGCATGTTGTCGGGATCCGCGCAGACGCGCAGGACGCCGGCGGACTCCGTGTGCGGTCGAAGGGTCGCATCTTGCGCCGTCAGGGGGACCGCGGCGACGGCGAGGGCGGCCAAGCTGGCAGCGCCGGCCAACAGCAATCGTGGTGACATTCGACATACCTCGTTCGTTTACGAGCGAAACGGCGCCGGAGCGGTCAGCGCCCCGACGCCGTCGCTGTCCTTCGTAATCTAGACCCGGCACCGGCCGGCGGAGAACCCGCCGGCCGCTACCGGCCCTGCTTAGAGCGAGAAGACGGTCATGACACCGCCCTGATTGCTGAACTGACCCGCGTCGCCGAACGCGCCGAGCGCGCCCAGACCCGCGGTCGGATCCTCGGCGCCGATCCCGGCCGCTACGCCGATCCCGGCCCAGCCGCCGATGCCCGAGTACACCGCGACATACTGCTTCTTGTCGGGCCCGAGATACGACATCGGGCTGCCGATGATGCCCGAGGGGGTCTTGAACTGCCAGAGGACCTTACCGGTCTTCTGATCGACCGCCTTGAGCCAGCCTTCCATGGTGCCGTAGAAGACCAGGCCGCCGGCGGTCGTCATGGCGCCGCCGTAGGCCGCGAGGTTTTCCTTGATCTCCCACTTCACGGTGCCCGTCATGGGATCCCAGGCGATGAAGCGGCCACGGTTGCCGCCCGGGCCCGGGAACATCCGCACGATGGCGCCCACGTAGGGCTGGCCCGCCGAGTACTTGACCTCGACGCCCTCGTAGTCCATGCAGATGTGGTTGGTCGGGACGTAGAACAGCCCGGTGATCGGCGAGTAGGCCGCGGGCTGCTGGTCCTTGAAGCCGATCGCCGCGGGGCAGATGCCCTCGGTGTTGTGCTTCGAGGTCGTGCCGTACTTCGGGTCCTTGACTGGGACGCCGGTGGTGACGACGCCCTCGACCGGGGTGCCGGTGCCCTTGTTCTTCGCCCAGTTGATCGGGCCGTAGGCGTTGGCGACGATCACCTTGCCGTTGGTCCGGTCGATCGTGTAGCCGATGCCGTTACGATCGAAGTGGGCGAGCAGCTTCTTGCCGCCGCTCTCGAACAGCACGTTCTCGTTGACGCCGTCATAGTCCCACTCGTCGTGCGGCGTCATCTGGTAGGCCCAGACCACCTTGCCGGTATCGGGCTTGCGGGCGAAGATGGTCATCGACCACTTGTTGTCGCCCGGGCGCTGATCAGGGTTCCAGGTCCCGGGGTTGCCGACGCTGTAAATGAAGAGGTCCAGCTCGGGGTCGTAGGAGTACCAGCCCCAGGTCGTGCCGCCGCCGCGCTTCCACTCGTCGCCCTGCCAGGTCGAAACGCCCAGATCCTTGCCCTTGTGCGACGCGTAGTTGGCGTTGGCATCGCCCTCGATGCCGACTTCCTTGTCGGGACCGGTGCTGTACATCGTCCACTTGTGCTGGCCGCTGTTCACGTCGAACGCCGAGACGCGGCCGCGGACGCCGAACTCACCACCCGAGATACCGGTGATGACGAGATCCTTGATCACGATCGGAGCGACCGTGATCGTGGCGCCCTGCTTGTAGCCAATGGCCTCGGGGCCGGCGTCGGAGTGATCCGGGTGCTTCGCCTTCCAGAGCTCCTTGCCGGTCTTCGCGTCCAGCGCGATGAGCTCACCCTGAAGCGCGTTGATGAAGATCTTGCCGCTCGGGTGGTACGCCGTGCCACGGTTCACCAGGTCGCAACACGCGATTGGAATCGCGTCCGGCGACTGGTTCGGCACGTACTTCCAGATCATCGGCGCGCCCGGCTTGGAGAGATCGAGCGCGTAAACGATGTTGGGGAACGACGTGTTGACGTACATCACGTTCCCCACCACCAGTGGGTTGCCCTCTTGGCCCCGGAGCGTCCCCAACGAGAAACTCCAGGCGGCCTTGAGGTTCGCCACATTCGCCGTCGTGATCTGCTTGAGCGGGCTGAACCGCTGCAAGCTGTAGTCACGCCCGGGCATCTGCCAGTCGCCCTCGGGAGCGGTGCGGGTCCAGGCACCCCCGCGCGCTTCCTGGGCGTTGGCGACCGCCGCGAACGCAAGGCCCGCAGCGGCGCCGGACAACACCTTCCGGGTAAAGCGGTTCATAACTGACCTCAGGATGAAGGGTGATTCTACTGCGACTACACCTCTTGTGGGGTTGCCAACTGATGCCCCGGTGGCACGACCACGCCTGCCAGAGCCGCCCGCCCCGCCGCCGCGGCTCACGGGCAGAACGCCGGTGGGCCGCGCTCGATAGGGTGCCACCCAGGAGCCCCCGGCAAAGGGGCTCCCAACAGGGATACGAGAGAACGCAGCACGTTGGATGTACGCCACGAAACGCCGGAGCGCCAGAGGGGTCTGGCGGGCGGCGGCGGACATCGGGATCGGATCGAACCTGGGGGGACGGAGCAGGGAATGGAGACGCCAGCGCCAAGCCGGTCCGCGTACCCATCCAGACCGGGCCCGAACAGGGCTTGACATGTCCCACGTCGTGCCAGCGAACGGGAAAACTCCCATTACGACCCTCGGCAAAACCGCCGCCCAACGATTTTCGTAAGAAACAATGAACGCGAAGCGCACGGGAGTGCTGTGGAGTCGCGTCGGGATTTTCTGGAGTCCAACAAACGACCGCTGCCTCCCAATCAGGCAGCCTCTTTTGGACCACGCGTCCCGTGTTGTACCGGGCGCTCAGCGCCTGCGTTCCCCGCGGGCCCGCCCGAGGCCGGCGGGGCGTGTCGTTATTGAATTGGAACGTGGGGCTAGACTATACCGCGGACCGGGCCAACTGTCAATCAGCCAACGCGTTTGTCGACCCGCGCCAGACCCGCGCCCCCCGATTTAGAAAGGCTCCCTCGAACACCGCCCCGCGACTTCCCAGCCAGCCCGCCGCCAGTCGGGCCAGCTCTCGACCGTGCTCGGCCCCGTCAACTATGGCATAAGCCGTTGGGCCCCATGAGCTTTGGCCGACGCCATGCGCCCCGGCCGAGGCCAGCCGCTCAATCAACGGCCCGGTCGGGCCGGGCGCGAAAACACTCCCTTGCGCTCCCGCGAACCACCCCCCCGTGATCCGCTGGATTTCGGAGAGCGCGCTACCGAACGCCTCCAGGTCCCGCTCGACCAGCCCCGGGAGCAGCCGCATCAGAACGAGGTGCGCGACGTGCTCTACCTCGCGGAGATCAGGCGTCGGCAGACGCCGGAACGCGTCGACCTCTGCGTCGCCGCTCAGCCCTGGAGCCGCCGAGGGAATCACGACCACATAGCGCCACGTCGGCGGAATCTCGTAGCGCGCGAGCAGCGGTGCCACGTCGTCCGTGCCGGGGCGTCGTCCGCCTTCGAGAATAAAGCCGCCCGAATCGAAGGCCCAGGTCCCGATGGCGGAGCGGCGCCCGCGGTCCACCGCCCGAGCGAGCTCGCGCGTCACCGTGGGCAGCTCGTACAGCTCGGCGACCGCACGGGCGATGGCGAGGCCGAGCTGGGTGCCTGATCCGAGACCGACGTGGGGCGGAATCGCCCGGTGCACGCGAAGCCGCACACCGCCGGGCTGTCCGTGCATGGCGAGAATGCGGCGGGCGAAGCCCGCCGCACGCTCGGCGTCTGGGCCTTCGATCTCCACGTCCTCTGCCCTCGCGGCTTCCACCAACAGCGAGGGCGTGGGGATAGCGGCGCCCATCCCGCCGAACCGTCGCCCCAGACCCCCGTGGAGATCGAGCACGCCGAAGTGCAGGCGCGCCGGCGCCTCGACGAACACGCTGGCGTCCGGCCGGCCGCTCATGCCGGAGCTCCGGCGCCGAGCTTCGACTCGACGTAGGCGCCCACCAGCGCCCAGGCCTCGTGCTCCCGTGGTCCCGCGGTCTTGTCCACCAGGACCTGGAGCCGGGCCAGCTCGTCGCGGATCTGGGTGGCGGGAAGCAAGTGCACCCGCGTCGCGAGGATCGCGGCCTCCAGCACCGCATGGCGCGCGCGGTTGAAGCCTACGAACTCCCGCCGGATGCCGCGGTGCACGACCCGTGTCTCGATGCGCGACCGGGGCGGCGAAGCGTCCAGGCTCACGACCTCGAGCTCGCGCCAGGAGCACGCGGCCTCGAGCACCACGCCGTTCACCACGCTCGCGGGAGTCGCGGGGAAGACCGGGTTCCCGATGGCGCTCTGGGCAATAAGCATCACATCGTCGGTGAGGTTCACCACGGCAACACCTGTCGCCCGCACGTTCCGGAAGGTCGTCGTTTCCAGGAACGGCTTGAGCACGATCACGTCCTCGCTCCACTCGACGCCCATGGGCGCGAAGTTGCGGTGGCCCTCGGGGTCAATCGTCGTCACGATCGATTCGACGATGAGGGGCACGTCTTCCCCTACTCGACCAGCACGGCGAGCGTCACGTGCGATGGGTGGATGGCCGACCGGTAGATCCGCTGGGTGGCCGCGCGGTAATCCGCCGGGCGCGCCTCGAACACGTTGCGCACGAACGTCTGGGGGTTGCGGTCGTAGAGCGGAAACCAGGTGCTCTGCACCTGGACCATGATCCGGTGCCCACGTCCGAACCGGTAGCTCTGCTGGTGGAGGTCCACCCGATAGCTCTCGATCGCACCGGGTCGGATCGGGGTCGCGCGATCGAAGCCGGTCCGATAGCGGCCGCGAAGGATGTCGCTCGCGACCATCAGCTGGTAGCCGCCCATCTTCGGATCGCCGTCCACGCTGTCGGGGTACACGTCGATGAGCTTGACGACCCAGTCCGCGTCGCTGCCGGTCGTCGCGGCGAACAGTTCTGCCGCGAGGTCTCCGGCGATCGTGACCTCTTCCGCGAGAGGCTCGGTGCGCCAGGTGAGCACGTCGGGCCGGTTGTCCACGAAGCGCTGGTCCTCCGTCAGCCAGGTATACCAGCCGGAGCCGCGGGGGTCGTAGGTCCGCTGGATGGGCCGCTTGCGGTACGGCACCGGGTGGCGGGGGTCCGACACGTAGCTGTCGAAAGCGCGCTCGTCTGCCGTGGGTGGCGTGAAAGACAGCCCCCCGTCCTCGCGGAAGTAGAGGTACCGGCTTCGGGCCTGCGCCGGCGGCCAACGGTCGAACGTGCGCCACCGGTTCGACCCACCCTCGAACACCACGGCTTCCGCCACGGACACCGAGTCGCGGCCCTTGAGCCAGTGGGCGAACCACGGGGCCTGGATCTTCTCGCGGAAGTAGCGCGACGTGTTGCTCCCGAAATCCACGTCACCGAGCTTCTGCCCGTCCAGGCGGGACCAACCGCCGTGGTTCCACGGGCCGACTACGATCGCGTTGACGCGCCCGGTGTCGAGCGGCTCGAGCGTCGCGTAGGTCTTGAGTGCCCCGTAAAAATCCTCCTGGTCCCACCACCCGCCCACGGTGAGCGTGGGCACGGACAGCTTCCTGAGGTAGGTCGGCAGCGCGCGGGCGCGCCAGAATCCGTCGTACGTCGGGTGCGCGACGAAGTTGGTCCAGCTCGGCGACCGCCCCGCCAGGAGCCGGGTGAGGCTCGAGAGTGGGCCCTGCGCCAGATACCAGTCGTAGGTGTCGTAGCCTCCAGTGAGGGGCGGCACCGATTCGTCCTTCGACAGCTCCATCTCCGACCCGTACTCGAAGCCGTATGTCAGACGGAACGCGCCCTGATGGAAGAAGTCGTCGCCCATCCAGGTGTCCGTCATGGGCGCCTGGGGAGAGACCGCCTTCACCGCGGGGTGCGGGTTGATGCCGGCCATCGCCGCCAGCCACCCGGGGTAGGAGATGCCGAGCACGCCCACCTTGGGAGCCGTGTTAGGGACGCTTCGGACGAGCCACTCGACCGTATCGTACGTGTCGGTGCTTTCGTCCACGCCGGACGGGTCCGCCGGATCGTGCAACGGCCGGTTCATCAGGAACTCGCCCTCCGAGCCGTATCGGCCGCGGATGTCCTGGAAGACGAAGACGTAGCCATCGCGCGCGAGCTCGGCGTACCGGAGCCGGAGGTAGTTGGACGACTCGCTGATGCCGTAGGGCGTCCGCGTGAGCAGGAAGGGGAGCGGCTCGGTTGCGCCCTGGGGCGCGAACACGAGCGTGTGCAAGCGGACGCCGTCCCGCATCGGAATCATCACCTCCGTCTGCACGAACGGCGGTAGCGAGTCGGGGACCTGTGCCTCCGCGCCCGGGGCGAGCGTGAGGAGGCCGAGAGCGACGGCTGCCAGGGATGCGCGCAAGACCATGGGTGTCCTAGTGCGGTTCAGGTGCTTGGTGGACGTACCACGGCGCTTCGTGAGCCCGGGGCCTGCGGCGCCGGTCCAGCCCGTCCGCCGATGGCTGGTAGCCGATGGCGGAGAGGCCGAGTCCCCCGTCGGCGCCGACGGGCAAGGCCTCCGCCCTGCTCGCCGGCGCGCCGAGGAAGCGGGCGAGTATCGCGTAGCCGTGCTCGGTCAACACCGACTCCGGATGGAACTGAACCCCGGTGACGGGGTGCTCGCGGTGCTGCACCGCCATGATCTCGCCATCCTCGGAGGTGGCGGTGACACGCAGCACGGGCGGCAGGGAGCCCGGGGCGATCACGAGGGAGTGATAGCGGGTCGCCGGGAAGGGGCTCGGGAGGCCCTCGAAGATCCCGGTCCCGTCGTGGTGGATTTGCGAGGTCTTCCCATGCATGGGCCGTCCCGCCCGCACGATCTCGCCCCCGTAGGCGGCGCCGATGCATTGATGCCCGAGGCACACGCCGAGGATCGGGATCGTCGCTCCGAGCCGGCGCACGACCTCGGTCGACACGCCGGCTTCCTTGGGCGAGCAGGGGCCCGGGGAAATGATGATGTGGGTGGGGCGGAGCCGGCCGATTTCCTCGGGGGTGACCGCGTCGTGCCGGCGCACGACCGGCGTGGCGCCGAGCTCGCGCACGTATCGGGCGAGGTTGTAGACGAAGGAGTCGTAATTGTCGATCAGGAGAATCATGGCGACTGATGGCCGCTGGCTGACGGTGAACAGCTTTCCACCAACGCGCGAATAATTCCCCGCGCCTTGTCGAGCGTCTCGCGATACTCGGCCTCAGGATCCGAGTCGGCCACGATGCCGCCGCCGGCCTGAAAATACACCATCCCCTCCCTGACGACCGCGGTACGGATCGCGATGCTGGTGTCCATCGCGCCGGTCGTGCCGAGGTAGCCCAGCGACCCGCAGTATACCCCGCGGCGGGTCGGCTCGAGCTCCGCGATGACCTCCATGGCGCGCACCTTCGGCGCCCCGGTGATCGAGCCGCCGGGGAAGGTGGCCCGGAGCAGATCCACGGCGTCCGTGCCCGTTTCAAGCTCGCCCACGACGGTCGAGACCAGATGGTGTACCGTCGGATGCTGCTCCAGGGCGAAGAGCTCAGGGACCCGCACCGTGCCCGGTCGGCACACGCGCGACAGGTCGTTCCGAAGCAGGTCCACGATCATGACGTTCTCCGCCCGGTCCTTGTCGCTCTCGGCGAGCACGCGCCCGAGCAGCGCGTCGTGCATCGGGCCGAGGCCCCGGGGCCGCGTGCCCGTGATCGGGCGGGTCTCGACGTGGCTTCCCGACAGCCGGAGGAACCGCTCCGGCGAGACGCTGAGCACCTGCAGCCCGCCGAAGTCGAGGTAGGCCCCGAAGGCGGCGGGGTTGGTGCGCCGGAGTCTGCGGTAGAGGGCGAGCGGCGGCTCCGGGAGCACCGCCTCGAAGCGCTGTGAGAGATTCGCCTGGAAGATGTCGCCCGCGAGGATGTACTCGCGGACCCGGGCGACCGCGCTCAGATAGCCGCGGTGGGTGAAGGTGGAACGGAGGCCGATCTCCTCTCCGCCCTCGACTCCGAGGACCGGATAGGACGGGGCCCCCGGCCCCGACGGCGCGACTGTCACGGGATGGGTGCGGAGCCCGTGGGCGTCGCCGCCCGGCGCCCGCGCGAGCCGCTCGCGCACCATCTCCAGCCGCTCGCGGGCGGATCGCTCGGCGCTCAAGCCGGCCGACGGGATGCCGGTCGAGATGATCCAGGCCGCGCGCTCGCAGTGGTCCCAGGCGAGCACCCAGTCGTAGAGGCCCAGGATCACGTCCGGAATCGCGAGATCGTCGTACCGGGCCTCGGGCAGGCGCTCGAGGGTGGCACCCCAGTCGTACCCGATGTAGCCGGCGACTCCGCCCTGGAATGGAGGGAGTCCCGGCACCGCGTCGGTCACGAGCGGCGCGAGCGCCGCCCGCGCAGCGCTCAGGGCGTCGGTAGCGAGCGGCGTCCAGACCTCGTGACCGCGGTCGAGTCGCTCGGTGACGGCACCTCGGCTCCGGATCACCGCATACGGGTCCGCCGTGAGGAAGGAATAGCGTCCGGTGCGCTCGACGTCGGCCGTGCTGTCGAGCAGGAGCAGGAACGGGAGATCGGCAAAACGCTCGGCGGCGGCCGCGGCGTCGGGAGCGGCAGCGAGCCGCTCGACCAGAGGCGGACGACTCACTCAGGCTCCTTCGACGCTGTACGCCGGCGGCGCGAGCGCTGGGTCAGCTTCACGTGCTCGCTGCGGGGGTCATCCGGCGGCGTGAGATAGCCCCACGCGAGCGCACCCTCCTGTCGGTAGGTCTTGCCGAGCGTGAGTGCGAGCTTCGCCTTCATGAGCTCCCGACCCAGATAGAAGGCGTGGGTCGTCTCCTCGACACCGAGCCGGGCGAAGATCTCCTGGATGTCGGTGCCGCGCACGAACAGCTCGTTGTTGAAGACCGTGATAGCCTCGCGGTCGGCAAAGATCCGGAAATTCGGGTCCGTCACCGCCGCCTGCAGCTCGCGCAGCTCGGCCTCGGAATAGGCGAGGACCTCGGGGTCCTTCACCGTGACCAGCCGATCGTCGACGCCCTTGGGGACCCGCTTCTGCTCCACCGCGTAGTGCATGAGCCGCCGGGCGATGTCGATCTCCCGGACCGCTCCGCGGGCCCAGGGGATCACCTCCGTCGTGAGCACCGCGCGCACCCCGACCTCCTCCGCGATGGCCAGCAACAGCGCGTTGACGCCGGTCGTGTCGGCCGCCGTGAGCTCGGTGATGTTCCCCACGCCCATCATCTGCCCCGCGCCCGGGTGGCGGCGGTGCACCTCGGCGTAGCGCTCGAGCGACGCCATGAACCCGAAACCGATGGGCTCGATGACCGGGTCGATCAGGTATGGCACGCCCCACGCCTCGAGCTGTTCGATGCTTCGGTCGAGCGTCTCCAGGCTGGCGCCGAAGTCTGGAATCACCACCACGCGTCCGCCTGCGGCGGCCACGTCGCGCGCCACCTCCAGGTTCGTCCCGTTCACGCTCAGCACCAGCTCCGCGCCGGCCCGCACGGCCGTCCGGATCTCGTCCGGCTCGAACGAGTCCACGCTGACCCGGAAGCCGTTGCCTCGAAGCTCGTGCACGACGTCGCCCAGGGCGGGGAAGGGGAGCCCGGGTGTGCAGCCGAGATCGATGACGTCAGCGCCGCTCGCCCGGAAGCCCTCCGCCGCGCTCCGAAGGGCGGCGCGCGAGAGCTTGGGGGCGTTGTTGATCTCGGCGAGGATCTCGATGGAGTAGGCGCCGTAATCCGGGGCGGCCAAGGCCTGGCCGAAGTACCGTGGAATCTCCCGCAGGTCCTTGGGTCCCTTCTCGGTCCGGACGCCGACGTGGTCGGCGATCACGAACGGATCGCCCTCGCACAGGCCAGGGATGAGCACGAGGTCCGTTTCGCGGGGGACCTCGAGGAAGCGCGCGATCCACGGCGTCGTCATCAAGGCGGCGACTGTGATCTTGAGAACGGCCACGTCCGCCGCGAAGGGAGGCGCCATGTTGGCCAGCGTGCGCCGAAGCGCCGGCTCGGCGAGCTTGCCGGTGACGAACAGTACGCGGCGGAGCGGCGAGGCCGGGTGCCCGCCTATTTCGGGTCTCCGGGGCGGACCCACTTGTTCGGGGTGCCCTCGAGGGCGCCACCGCTGGGCCGCCAGAGGGCGTGATCCTCGATCTTCCGGGCGAGCTCGAAATCCTTGTCCGAGATGCCGCCCGCGGCATGGTTCTGGAGCTTCACGATGACCCGGCCCCATGTGACCGTGAGGTCCGGATGGTGGTACGCTGCCTCGGCGAGGTACCCGATCGTGTTCACCAGCATCAGCGTGGTTGGCCAGCCGTCGGTCTTGTAGACCCGGCGGATCCAACCATCCTCGTAGTACCAGCCCGGCAGCGTCTTCAGCCGCTCGGCGATTTCCGCGTCGTTGTAGGTGCGCTCTTTGGTCGTCGGCATGGCAGTCTCCTCGAAGCTCGTCCGCTACATCACCACTCCCCCGTTCACCATAATCACCTGTCCGGTGAGAAACGCGGCCTCGTCGGAAGCGAGGTAGACCGCGACGCCCGCCACGTCTTCGGGCGTTCCCCACCGCTTGAGCGGCGTCGCCTCCGCTACCTGCCGGCGCCACCCGGGCGGAGCCTCCTGCTCGAAGGCGGTCGCGATGAACCCCGGCGCGATCACATTGACGCGGATGTCGGGGGCGACGTCGCGCGCCAGTGACCGGCTGAAGCTGAGAATCCCGCCTTTCGCAGCGGAGTAGAGTACCGGGTTCTCACCCGCCATCCCCTGAGCGACGTGGTCCCAGGACATGTTGATGATGACGCCACCGCGCCCCTGGGCGCGCATCAGCTCCACCGCGGTCCAGGAGGCGAGCACAGTGCCCCGAAGATCGACGTCGAGGACGAGATCGAGCTTCTCGCGCCGGGAAAGGCTCCTGAACTTCCCCGTGAGGATGTCGGCGCCGGCGTTGTTCACCCACACGTCTACCTTCCCAAGCGCGGCGCGCACGTCGGTGGCGAGCGCCTCGAGGGTCTCGGGATGGCCCAGGTCCAGCCGGCGGATCTCCGCCGGCCGTCCGGCCGCCCCGATGAGCCTGGCGGTTTCCGCGGCGCCTTCCGCATTCTCCCGGTACGTCAGCGCTACGCTGGCCCCGGCTCGGGCGCTGGCCACCGCGATCGCCCGTCCTATTCCGCTCGACGCTCCCGTGACGAGGACGACCTTGCCCGCCAGGCGCTGGTCCCCGGTTGCCCCGCCATCCGCCCGCTGCGCCACGGTACCTCCCGCTGATGAGCCCGGGGGAATAACTTCTAAGCGCTAACATATCATTGTGTTAGCAACTCACAAGGGAGACCGCCCGTGCGGTTGCTGGTGAGCGTGCGAAGCGCGGATGAGATTGCGGCCGCCCTCAGGGGGGGTGCCGACATCGTTGACGCGAAGGACCCCGCTCGCGGAGCGATGGGTCCCGTGACCGCCGACGTCCTCGCCGCCATCGACGAGCGGGTGCCGGTTCACGTCCCGCTCAGCGTCGCGCTGGGAGACGTGGGGTCGGCTGAGTCCGTGTACGCCGTGATTTCCGCCCTCCGGATCCGGCGCCGGGCCGCCGCCTACGTGAAGCTCGGGTTTGATACCGCCTGCGGGGAGCGCGAGCTGCTCACGCGTCTCAGGGCGGCTGCCGACGCTTTGGCCCGCCATCCGGCATCGCCCCGGTTCATCGCCGTGGCCTACGCCGACGGCGATGGAGCCGCCGAGGAGATCCTCCGGGGCGCCCGGCGGGCTGGAGCCGTAGGAATTCTGCTGGATACCGGCGCGAAGGACGGTCGGACGCTGCTCGACTTCTGGTCAGAGAGCCGCCTTCGCGATTGGGTCCGGGCCGGCCGGGCCGCTGGTCTCGAGATCGCCCTGGCCGGCAGCGTCGGCCTCCGAGACCTGGCCAGGGTCGTCGCCCTGGAGCCGGACATCGTAGGGGTTCGGGGGGCCGCCTGCGAGGGTGGGCGGCTGGGATCCGTGGAGGCGGTTCGCGTCGGTGCACTCCGGGTACAGCTCCCCATGGAGGCGGCGGCGATCGCCGCGAACCACCAGATCGGGCGAGCGGGTTTCCCTCAGCCATCCATTTCTAAGTAGCGCTTGCACTTAGGCTTGCTCGTGAAGGCGAGCGAGGGCATGTCATTTGCCCCCCGGTCTCTCGCCCTTTCCGCCGATACGAGCTCCTCCAGTGAACCTCCGGTCGAGTTTGCTCCAGAGCCGCTTCGGGCGCCGCCTGTTGGCGCTCTTCGTGGGGTGCGCGCTGGTTCCGATCGGACTGTTCGGCTTCTTGTCCTTCCGCCACATGACCGGCCAGCTCGAGCGTCAAAGCCGGACCCGGCTCCTCCAGGCCAACAAGGCCCTGGCCCGGGCCGTGTTCGAGCGGCTCCTCCTGCTCGAGGCCACGCTCAAGAGCATTCCGCCGCGCGCGATCGTCGAGCTTACACCGCCGCCAAAGCCGGTCGCACCGCCGCCCGTTCGCCGGGGCAAGCGGGTCCGTCCCGGCAATCAGATTCAAGGCGCCCGCACCGACGGACGGATCGCCTTGGGAGGCGTGATGATGGATCACGCCCAGAAGCGGCCCGGTACGGGACCACCGGCGGCGCCAGCCAAGGATCCTGAGGCCAGCCGAACCATCGTAGCCGGACTGGACCTGCTGGCCCGGAGTCGATTCAACGCGCTCGAGTTTCTTGGGGACGACGGCAAGCGGACCGCGGTCTTCGGCCAGCTCCGGGAGCTCCCCACGCTCTCGGCGGCCGACAGCGAGCAGGTCATGGCGGGCACGCCCCGGATCGTGACCCAGTTCACGAACGGAGTTGCGCGGATCTACCTGCTGCGCCGCCTCGCGCGGCGAATCGGACCCACCGGCACGCTCGTCGGCGAGGTGAGCGGCGACTACCTCTGGGGCACCCGGGACCAGACGATGCCGTCGCCCACCACCGAGATGGCGGTGCTGGACGAACCGGGTCAGATGCTGGTGGGGTCGACCCATCTGCGAAGCGCCGCAGCGCGTCAGGTTCACGAGCTCGCCCAGCACTCGGCCTCGGGCACTTTCAGGCTCGAGCTTGGCGAGCGCGCTTATCTCGCGACCTATTGGCCAATCGTTCTTCAGGATGCGTTCGGTGGCCCGAATTGGACGCTGGTGCTGAGCGAAGCGCAGGCGACGGTGCTCGCGCCCATGACCGATTTCACCGACCGGTTCCTTCTCATCATCGCGGGGTGCACTCTTGCGGTGCTCGTGCTCAGCATGAGCCAGATCCGCCGGAGCCTGGTTCCGCTGATCCACCTCCAGGACGGCACCCGACGCATCACGCTCCAGGACTTCGACTGGCGGGTCCCCGTCACCAGCCGGGACGAATTCGCCGAGCTGGCCCACTCCTTCAACACGATGGCCGCCCGCCTAGGTCGCCAGTTCAAGGCTCTGGCCGCCGCCGCCGACATCGACCGCGCGGTGCTCGGCGCGATGGACGCCTCGACCATCGTGGACGCGGTGCTCAGCCGGATCTGCGACGTCTATCCCTGCAGCGCGGCCAGCGTCACGCTCCTTCCACCCGACCGTGGAGCCGGCACCGTCAGCTGGGTGCGGCGCGATGGCGACGGTGGGCGCCGGGAGGCCGTGCGGGTGGAGCTGAGCGCCGAGGATCTTGCGCAGCTCGCCGCGGGCGACGTGATCGAGCTCCGGGCGGGCGACCGGCTCCCCGACTACCTCCGGCCGATGGCGGAACGCGGGGTGACCGCTGCGGTCGTGCTGCCGCTCGCCTCGCACCGGGAGCTCGCGGGCGTGCTCGCTCTGGGCACCCGACTGGAAGTGGCTCTGACACCGGAGGACCTGATGCAGGCGAGGCGGCTCGCGGATCAGGTGGCCGTCGCGCTCTCCAACGCCCGGATGGTGGAGCAGGTGCGTCTGCTCGCCTATCACGACAGCCTGACCGGCCTCCCGAACCGGCCGTCGTATAAGGATCGGCTGGCGCACGCGCTCGCCGACGCGCGTCGGAGCCGCCGCAAGGTCGCCGCCTTCTTCATCGACCTCGACAACTTCGGCCGGATCAACGACACGCTCGGGCATGAGCTGGGCGACCAGCTCCTGCGCCACGTGGGTGAGCGGCTGCGCGTCTGCTGCGCTCGCGCCGACGACGCGGGCGGGCCAGCGTTCGGCGCCCCTGGTGCGCAGGTCGCGCGTCTCGGCGGCGACGAGTTCACCGTCCTGCTCACCGGGATCGACGGTGCCGACGACGCGGTGGCGCTCGCGCGCCGGATTCTCTCGACGCTCACGCCCCCGGTCCCGCTGGGCACGCACGAAGTGTTCATCACCGCCAGCATCGGCATCGCGATCTACCCGATCGACGGTGAGGACGTCGAGACGCTGCTTACGCACGCCGACACCGCCATGTATGAGGCGAAGAGCCAGGGAGGAAACGGCTACCAGATCTTCTCCCGCACGATGAACGCCACTGCGATGCAGCGCCTGACGCTGGAGACGGACCTGCGGCGCGCGCTCGAGCGTGAGGAGCTGGTGCTGCACTACCAGCCGATCGTGCGGGCGGACACCGGCGCCATCACCGGGGCCGAGGCGCTCGTCCGGTGGCAGCATCCGTCGCTGGGACTGCTGCTTCCGTCGGAGTTCATCCCGATCGCCGAGGAAAACGGCCTGATCGTGCCGCTCGGGGAATGGGTGCTGCAGACCGCGTGCGTTCAGAACCGGGCATGGCAGGACGCGGGGTTCGCACCGCTCCGGATCGCCGTGAACCTGTCGAGCCGCCAGATCCGCCAGGGGACCCTCGTCACGATGGTGCGGGCCGCGCTCGAGGCGGCGGGGCTGGAGCCGCACTGGCTCGGTCTGGAGCTCACTGAGAGCGTACTCATGGAGCGGCAGCACGAGGCCGTGGCGGCCCTCCACCGGCTGCGGGCCCTGGGGGTTCAGCTGTCGATCGACGACTTCGGCACCGGCTATTCGTCCCTCAGCTACCTCAAGCACTTCCCGGTGGACTCGCTCAAGATCGACCGCAGCTTCGTCCGGGACCTGATCTCCGTCCCGGATGACGCGGCCATCACGGCGGCGGTCATCGCCATGGCACACGCACTCGAGCTCAAGGTGGTCGCCGAGGGCGTCGAGAGCCACGAGCATCTCGCGTTCCTCCGGGGGCAGGGATGCGATGAGGTCCAGGGACACCTCGTCGGCCGCGCGGTTCCCGCGGACCGGTTCTCCGAATGGCTCGCACGCGGACGCGCGGGAAGCCGTCTGGCCCGGCGAGTCTATCGGACGGTCCGGTAGCCGGCTAGGCGCCCCGCCCACCTCCGACCCCGTCGCTGACGACCAGCGCGAGCCGGGCCACTTCCTCCGCGCCCACGACACACACCCGGAGCCCGACCGGCAGCGCTTCGCTGAACCAGGGATCCACCATCGCTTCGACGGAGCCCCTCACCGGCTTCAGCAGCACGAGCAAGTCGGCGTCGAGCGCGCCGGCCACGAACGCGGCGATGCTGTCGCTGGTCACCTCCCAGCGATGCGGCAACGCGTCCGCCGCGTGCATCCAGCGATAGGGCGCCAACACCGGAATCCGCCTCTCGGCGAGCGCCGATCGGATCTCCGCCACGTCATGGGCGATCACCGCCCCCTCGGTATGAGCGGCGATGACGTGGGCGTATTGATCCATCGCCAGGATCGCCATCCAGTGGGCCGTCGTCGCCGGGAGCGAGAGCTCGCGGTCGAGCGCGCGGACGGCGTCCGCCAGAGCGCCGCCCCCCGGCACGACGACCAGCGGCCGGCGGAGTGCTGCCTCGCCGAGCGCCTTCCCGGTCTCCGCCAGCGCGCCAGGAATCCGGCCGAGGCTGCCGCCCAGCTTCACGACGACGAGCCTGGTCACGATTCCTGCGCGAGGAGAAGGGCGACCGCGACCGCCGGCGCCGTGCGGGCAGCGGCGTCACCCAACCGCTCGGCGAGCCGGGTCACCGCGAGGCCGGCCTGAGATGCCGCGCGCGCGGCGATGAAGTCACCGAGCCCAGTCACGAGGGCCGTCGTGATCCCGGGGTGGTGGGCGATCACGCCTCGGATCGCCTCCGTCACCGCGGCTGCCTGCGCCTCGGCCAGGGCGCGCGCGATCGCGTCGACGTCGGCGTCCGTGAGCATCTCCCGATCGGCGCAGACCACGCGCGCCAGTCGCTCTCCGGCGAAGGTGCGGCCGGCGGGGCGTCCGTCCGGTGACGGAACCGTGTAGTCTTCAGGCGCGAGAGCCCCGAGCCACACGTACACGTCGCCCATGATCGCGAATCCCTCAGCCGACACGCCGGCTGAGGCACCCCGCAAGGGGACATGCCGGGCCACCGCCTCGGTGGGCGTCCGCAGGGCGCCGGTGTAAACCAGCTCGCCGGTGGCCAGCCGCTCGGGATCGGTGCGGCCTGATGCGACGACCGCCCCGTCCATGACAGGGATCACGTCGGTTGTGGTCGAGCCGATGTCAACCAGCAGACAGGTCGGCGCGGTTTGAGCGACCAGGCTCGCCGTCGCCATCCAGTTGGCCGCGGCGGCAAGAAGCGGTTGCCGGCGGGCATCGTCCGCGGTGTGAAAGCGCCCGTCGGCCCCGAACACGCGGAGCCGGTCGGCAGGGAAGACGGTCGCCAGGGCGCTGAGGACGAAGTCCACGCCCTCGCGCTTCGTCCGGAAGAACTGCGACAGCTCGGCCGTCATCGTGACCGCGTGGCGTTCGGCGCCCGTGGCACCGAGGCGCACGGCGACGGCCGCGAGGGTCGGGGCGAGCCGCTCCGGTGCGCGCTGAAGCTCGAACGGCTCGAGGGCCACTCGCACGCCGCCTCCTTCCACGAGGCGCGCCGCCTTGATGTTGACGCCGCCGATATCCCAGCCGATGATGCTGGACATCAGTACCGAGCCGCCGAGGGGGCGCCATGGAGATCGTTCCGGTGCTGGACCTGACGCAGGGGATCGCCGTACACGCGCGCGGCCGCGTGCGGGCCGATTACGCCCCGGTCAGATCCATCCTCGCCCCGGACGCGCCGGGCGACCCGCTGGCGCTGATCCGGGCCTACCGTGACATCCTCGGGGCGCGGGCGTGCTACGTCGCCGATCTCGACGCCATCGCGGGCGGGCCGGTGCAGCGCGGCCTGATCCGCGACCTGGCGGAGTTCCGGACCGGCTTCCTGGGCGAGCTGCTGGTGGACGGGGGCGCCAGCGGGCGTGACGGCGCGCTCGAAGTGCTCTCGGCCGGTGCATCGGACGCCGTGGTGGGCATGGAAACCCTCCGCTCCTTCGCCGCCCTGGCCGACATCGTGGACACCGTCGGAGCGAACCGGGTCGTGTTCAGCCTCGACCTTCAGCTTGGCACGCCGATCCTGCACCCGCTGATGGCGGACGCCGCCGGCGCGGTGCCGGACGCCCTCACTCTCACGGCGCAAGCTGCGGATGCCGGCGTCGCTTCCATCCTGGTGCTGGACCTCGGGCGGATCGGGACGGGTGTCGGGGTGGATCTCGGTCTGCTGGAGAATCTTCGGCGCCGACACCCGGCTGCCCGGCTCTTCGCGGGCGGCGGCGTTCTCACGCGCAAGGATCTCGAGCGGATGGAAGAAGCGGGCTGTGACGGGGCGCTCGTCGCAAGTGCGATCCACGCGGGCCGGATCAACAAGGAGGATGTCGCGGCGCTCCGCCACGCAGGGGCCGGCGCCGGTCAGTCCGAGACCAGCGACTCGCGGTAGGTCGCCGACTGGCCGTAGTTCTCCTCGACTTCGAGCTCGAGGAGCCTGAGGTGGGTGTAGCCTTCCTTGACCAGCTCCTTGCGGACCGCGCTGCCCAGGTACTCCGCCAGCATCTCCGCCGTCGTGTTCGGGATCGGCAGCAAGGCGCAGTCGCTCCGCGGAAACACGTACGTCGGCTTGCCGAAATAGTCCACCGCGAGCGAGCCGTCGGTTTCGCGGAACGCCAGCTTGGGGTTCTGGCTTGGGAGCAGGACCTTGTGGTCGATCTCGTCGACCAGCTTCCGTACGATCCGCTTCAGCACGCTGAAATCGAGCACGAACAGACACTCGGCGTCTACCGCGCCTTCGACCGCGACACCGACGCGGTAGTTGTGGCCGTGGAGCGACTCGCACTGATGGCCGCGGAACGTGATGAAATGCGCGGAGGCGAAGACCAGATAGTCCTTGCTTACCTCGACGCGGAACTTACTCTGCACGGGCATGCTCTCCCGATGAATGCCAGCCATCCTCCAAAATAACCACGCAGATCGCGGCCGTGGTCAGATCAGCGGTGGTGCCCGGGTTCCGGGTGTTCCGTTTGTCCCGGAGCTCGGTGTCGAACGCGGCCAGCGCCGAGCGCCCGGGGCCCGTCCGCACCCCCCCCAGCGCCCGCACCTCCCGCGCGCGGCGCGAGATGGCCTCTGCCTCGGGTGCGCCGAGCTTCCGCGCCACGTGGCTGTCCGGCACGGCCGCGAGGATGCCAAGGTAGGCTTCCACCACCGCATCCGTCCAGACAAGGCCTTCGGCCAGGCCGGCGCGCAGGGCAGGGACCCCGAGCTCGAACGTGACCGCGAAGTCGGTCACGTACTCGCGAGCGACGCTGTCCCGGTCCGCCGCGAGCGCCATCGCGTCCCGGAGCGCAACCGTCGGCGCCGCCGCCACATCCTGGGCCCCGGCGGCGCCGAGCCCGCTCGGCGCCGCGAGCCTGATCGCCTCGTATACGGCAGCGGCGTCCCCGACGCTGGTCTCGGCGAGCACCCGGTGCACTCGTTCGCGAAGCGGCTCCGCCTCCGCCCGCCGGGCGGCCTGGCACAGCGGGCCGAGCAGCAGCACGATGCCGAGGTTCGTGTTGCGGGGGGTGAGGCGTCGGGTCGCCGCGATGGCGGTACGCACCGTGGCGCCCAGAAGTGTCTCGCCGGCCGCCGCCATGGCGGGGCCGATCGCCACGGCGCTCGCAAGGAAGTCTTCGTAGCGGGTGTCGTGGAAGTGCCGCCCGGGGGACACGTTGCCCGGCTTCGGCGCGCTCGCCTCGAGCAGGCAGGCCAGCTGGGCGGCGGCGCCGACCTCCGCCGGCGTCACACCACGCTCTCGGCCGGTTGGCGCGCGAGGTGGTCGGCCAGCGCGCCGGCGACGTCGAGGCTCGTGGCCTGCTGGAGTCCTTGCCAGCCGGGAATGCCGTTGATCTCGAGGACGTAGACGGCCCCGTCCCGGCCGGGCAGGAGGTCCACTCCCGCGTAGGTCGCGTTCACGGACGCGGCAGCCTGGACGGCCAGCTCGGCCCAGGCGGCTGGCAGGGCAATTGGCTCCGCCCGCCCGCCCCGCGCGAGATTGGTGCGCCAACCCGCAGCGCGCCGCTCCATCGCGCCGAGGACCCGCCCCCCCAGCACAAAGACGCGCACGTCCCGCCCGTCATGCTCGACCACCCGTTGGAGGTAAAAGACGCCCCGGATGGTCTCGATCGCGCGGAACACCCGGAAGGCCGTCTCCTCCTCGCTCACGCGCACCATCCCGAGGCCCATCGAGCCGAAGAGGGGCTTCACGATGACGTCGCCGCCGAGCTGCTTCCATGCCTCGTACGCGGAGTCGATCGACTCGCACACCACAGTAGCCGGGGTGGGCAGGCCGTGGCGTTGGAGCGTCGCGGAAGTCCACAGCTTGTCGACCGTGCGCTCGATCACCCGGGCCGGATTCACGACCCGGATGCCGCGCTCCTCCAGCGCATGGAGCGCGTCCACCCGAAAAATGATCTGCTCCAGTGAGCCGTTCGGGATGATACGGGCCATCACCAGGTCCGATTCATCGAGCGCAGCGCCGCCGCTCCCGAGCGTCGTGCTATCCTGCACGGTCGCCACCAGGTCCTCGTAACGCGCGAGCGCGGCCGTATGGCCGCGCTCGCGGAAGGCTCTCAGCAACTCATCCGTATGCCAGCCCGAGCGGGAGGCCAGGATGGTAATCCGCATGCCTACGAGCCTTCCCCCGGCGTCACTTCTGCTCGCCGATCAACCCGGCGAGCCCGCCGGACGCGAAGTTCGGGAAGTCGTCGCCCACCTTCTTGAACGCGGGCGTCGCGGTGCCCTTCTTGAGGGCGTCCATCGAGGGGAAGCAAAGCTCCGCCTGGCGGTACTCGGTCGCTGGGCTGCCGTCGAGATTGGAGTCGAACTTGGTCAGGTCGGCCCGGACGAAGCCGATCTCCGCCTGGCCGTCGCCCACGATCTTGAGGTGCGTCGGGTAATAGCTCTCGAACGCGGTCGCGTCCTTCGGCTGATTGTAGATGACGGTGACGAGCGCGGGGCAGGGCGTGTCGCTCTTGTCGCCGGTCTCGACCGCCACCATGCCGATCAGGCC
Organism: Gemmatimonadota bacterium; assembly: GCA_041488455.1. Taxonomy (GTDB): domain Bacteria; phylum Gemmatimonadota; class Gemmatimonadetes; order Gemmatimonadales; family GWC2-71-9; genus DASQPE01. The sequence continues at coordinate 9,347 of JBGPPG010000012.1, read as the reverse complement.
GCCGGTGGCGAACTTGCCCAGATCATCGCCGACCTTCTTGAACGCGTCGGTGGCCATGCCCTTTTTCGCGGCGTCGAGGCTCGGGAAGTAGAGCTCGGCCTGCCGGTAGAACGCGGCCTTCTTGCCGTCGATCGCAGTCGTGAACTTGGTGAGCTCCGCCTTGGTGAAGCCGATCTCAGCCTGCCCGTCGCCCACGATCTTGAGATGCGTCGGATAGTACTTCTCGAAGGCGGCCGGGCTCTTCGGCCACTTGTAGATCACCGTGACGATCGCCTGGTGCTCCGGCGGAGCCGGGGCCGGTGCCGCCGCCGGCGCGGCGGTGGTGTCGGCCATCTCGGCGGGCTTTTCCGCGGGCTTGGAGCAGGCGGCCACGGCGATCAGGGAGGCGAGCGCGAACCTGGAGCGGTGCATGGAGGTCTCCGGTAAAGGGCTATGCGAAGCACGATTGCGCCAGGACGTCGGGATTCACCCGTCCCGCCCGGAACGTTTTTCCGCTCGTCGTGCTGGTGAGCCAGACTTCGGCCGGGCTGAACAGCAGGGGATCGATCTTGTAGAAATCGCCTTCGTAGCGTTGGAAGATCTCGTAGAAGGGCGTCCCGTAGTCCCGCGACGCAGACGCCGGCACCTTTTCCGCCAGTGCCGCAAGCTCGTCGTCGGAGGCGCGAATGGTATAGCGCGCCCGGCCCCCGTACAAGATGCAGTCGTTGGTGCGGCCGATCGCCCGGAGATCGTTCTTGGCCACCGGCGCCACCGGCGCGGTCCCGATGCCGCTCACGACCTTGCGCACGTCGAATCCCAGCGTCTCCATCTTGTGCAGCCCGGTCTCGAGAATGCGGGCCGAGATCTGAACCCCGCCTGCTATGCTGGCGGTCGGGGCGATCACGAAGGTGAGCTGCGCGGGCGCGAGGCCGGCCTTGCCGGCCACCCACGCGGCCACCTCCTCGGTGGGCGGCGTCCGGCCCTCCAGCACGAGCACGCCCTGCGCCGCCGTCTCGGCGTAGCCCAGCCTCTCGAACAGCTCTTTCTCCACGCGAGCATGAGCCCGGAGGGGGCCCGACCCCATCGCGAAGTACTTGCCCACCGAGATCGCCCAGCCGGCATACTGCGACGCCATGCACGAGACCGCCGGATGGTCGGTCCAGACCGTGACGCCCGGCCAGGTCTCGTCGCCGAGCTGAACCGGAGTGTACGTGACGGTGCCGAGGCCGCCCATGCAGATCTCCGCCAGGGCCAGCCCGGCGTCGAGTCCTCCGTCCACCTCGATCCCCGCATCGATGATCCGCGCGCCGTTCGCGAGCGTGCGCGTCTGCACCCGTACGGCGGCAGCGTGCTCCTCCAGGCCGTCCGCGATCTCCGCGGCGGCGGCGTTCAAATTCGGTGGCGTCAGTCCCGTGTCCATGCGAGAATCTCTCCGGCGCCCAGCTCGGCGAGATCGCCGCTGTAGCGTCGATAGGAGCCCGTGAGGTGCTCATGGGAGACCGGCAGACCCCGGTGATCCCCGAGATGGCGCAGCAGCACAGCGGCGTACTGGGGTCGGTAGGTGCAGGCGAATCGATACGTGGCGGGAGGCGTGACCGGCCCGAGCGCCAGGATCGTGCCCCGCTTCGACCACTGCCCGGGAGTGGGTCCGGTGGCGCCGAATACGACCACCGTCCCGGCCAGCGTCGCCCGGCCCGCGCCCTCCCCCGCGTCTCCGGCGATGGCGACCAGCCCCCGGCGCATGCACGCTCCGGCCTCGGGGCCCGCGCATCCGCGCACGATCACCTCGCCGCCTGTCATCCCGCGCTTGGCGCCGAGCGGCGCCCCCCCGGCGCGCGGCCCGGTGCTTCCGCCGATCTCGAGGACGCCGCCGGCCAGCTCGAGTCCAGCCCCCCATCCGGCGTCGCCGGTCACGCTGATCCGACCACCCCGCATCCTGGCGCCGACCTCCCGACCCACGTTGCCCTCAATGAGGACGTCGCCGCGCTCGAGCCCCGCGCCGAGGCCGTCGGCCCGGGCCAGGTCGCCGGTGAAGCGGATGCGCTCGCCCCTGGCGCCGTGCACGTCGAACACGTCCCCGAGCGCCACGGCGTCCGCGCCCGCCATGCGCACCGGGAGCCGCGCGACGTCTGCCGGAGCCAGATCGGCCCACGTATGGAGCGCGAGTCCGGAGCAGTCCAGGGCCGCCTTGAGCGGCGCACGCAGCGTCAGGACCAACTCGTCGCTCATGCCGGCACTCCCTCGGCCATGATCTTCCGGAGATGGAAGTGGTGGGGACCCAGCTTGCCGGCGTAGTTCCCCGCGCTGATCGCGACGATACCCTCCCGGCAGGCGGCGTCGATCCCAACGCGCATGGCGCTGGCGATCGCCGGCGCATCGATGCCGTTGATCACGATCTCGAGCACCGAGTTCACTCCCTCCTGCAGATCGCTCTTGGTGACCGCCCGCAGCGTGGGACAGAAGGCGTCGTTGGTCGAGGCGATCATGGTCTTCGAGCGGCGGGAGCCGACCTTGCTTCCGCTCCGGACCACGCCGCCGGGAAACGGAAGGAAAACGCCGGCCATGCCCGCCATCGCGTCCACGGCGGCCTCCGCCGCCGCGAGCGCGGCAGAGGCACTCCGGGCGAGGATCAGGAAGTTCCCGCCGCCGACCGCTTTGAGCATCCCGAACTTTTCCTGCACCAGGAACTCCCCTTCCATCACCGGGATGCGCCAGAACCGCTCCCCCGCGATGACCTTGCTCGCTTGGAACCCGTCGCCGAAAAAGCGGAGCGCAGAGCCAACGCCCACCCGGTCAGGCGCGTCCGGAAGTCCGTCGTAGCACGCGGTCGTGGGGCAGGTGAGCACCGTCTGCCCCACCCGCTCGATGAGCCGCTTGGGCATGTCGTCTTTGCTCATCGTCATGAACAGCACGCTCACGCCGGTTCGCCCGTCCGGCGTCTCCGAGGGCGCGAGCTCCCGCTCGATTCCGGCCTCGCACTTGCAGCCGATCACTGACGTCGCGAAGCCGGTCAGCTTGAGCGCGGCGGCCCTGGCCCAGCGGGGGCTCGCGCCCGTGATGACGAGCCGCGCCGCGCGCATGGTGAAGGCCTCGGCGAATGTGTCTTCAATGAACACGCCGCGGATGTTCACGGTCCGATCCTCACGGGATCGTCCGGCACGTCGCCTACGGCGTAGTTGTCGAAGGCGACGGTCGAGTAGGCGTCGAAGTGACGGCGCACGTCGCGCAGCGCCGCGTCGTCGAAGCCCGGGCGGACGTGGAGCCGGCGCCCTCTTGGAGCGCGCCGAAGCTGCCCCTCTTCCACCACGAGCCGGCCGGCCTTGAGCACGTAGCGTGGGCTCGAGAACATCCGGGCGATGTCCGCGTCCCTGGCGTAGACCGTGACGTCCGCGTCCGCACCGACGCCGAGATGGCCCTTCTGCGCAAGGCCGAGGAGGCGGGCGGGCCCGGCCCGGGTCACGATCGCGATTTCGTTGAGCGAATACTCTCGCGCCAAACCGTCGGCGATGGCCCCGCCCGCCAGCAGCTTGGGATTGGCCCGCTTGAGCTGCTCGTCCCGGGCAGAGCGGTCCATGAGGAGCTGGATCAGCGCGGGGTACGCCAGGAACGACCCGCCGTTCGGGTGGTCCGTCGAGAGCACGACGCGCCACGGATCCTTGGCCAGCAGAAAGAGCTCGAGCCCGATGGCCCACTGAAGCGTGGCCACCGCAGCCTTTTCCTTATACGTATACGGGACGATCCCGCAGCCTGTCTCCAGCTCGATATCGATGTTCACCCACTTCCGCCCGCTGGTCGAGTAGAGGAGGTACTCGACTGGCCCGTCCGCGGTCACCGTCGTGGCCGGGCCGAACATCACCTGCCCGACGTCCACCGAGTGCTCCGGATGGGCGTTGACGTGCTCGATCACCGTGGACGCCGCGGAGCTCCAGGGCGCACCCGCGCCACCCCCATAGCAATGGAACTGGAGGTGGGTGAAATGCGCGCGGCGCCCCGCGAGCGCCTGCATCGTAGCCAGCGTCGTGGTGCTGTTGCCGGCCTGACCGAGACTGTTGCAGTGAATGTGGATCGGGTGCGGCAAGCGGAGCCCGTTCGCTGCGTCCGCCAGCGTTTCGAGGATTGCGCGCGGGGTCACCCTCGTGCCGCCGAGTGGCTGATCGATCTCCGTCAGGTTGCGCTGCCCCGACTTCCACGCCTCGATCCCGCCGGGGTTCACGACCTTGACGGCGTACGCGCCGGCCGCACCCAGCAACCACGCCACGTAGTCCGACGCCCGGCCGCGCTCTCCCGCCGCAATCTGGCGGAGGAGGTACTCATCGTTGCCCATGAGGGCGAAGCAGCCCGCGTCGAGCACCGGCGTGTCGTCCAGCTCGGCGTGGGTGTGCCGTGCCGTGAGCGGTGCCACTGCGGCGTCGAACGCGGTCGTGTAACCCAGGCCCGCGTAGCGGTAGCCGGTTGCGAACGTCGTCGGCAGCGTGCCGCCCGTGCCCGAGCGGGCCGGCCCTTCGCCGTCCAGGATCGCGGGGGCGCGCACCGGATCGGCCGTGTGCTCCTCGGGCAGCAGGCGGCGCGCGTGATTGCAGGAGGAGCTCGCGAAGTGGGCATGGATGTCCACACCGCCCGGCATTACTACCATCCCCCGTGCATCGAGCGTGGGCGTGCCGCTCGGCACGCTCGCCACGATCCTGCCGTCCTCGATGCAGACGTCGCGCACGTCGCCGTCCACGCCGTTGGCAGGATCGTGGACCGCACCACCCACGATCCGGAGCCGCGCGGGGGCGCTCACCGTCCACCGGCCTTGGCGGGTCTGGTCCCCACCATCGCGGCGACGGACCGGAGCACGGTGACGGTCGGCGGTGGCCCGGGAATGATTTGGAGGACGGGGAGAGGCACGTCGTCCATGCGGTAGACGATCCCGGCCTCGTGAATGCCGGCGACGCCGGTGTCGATCGCGACTTCCACCGAAAACGACGCTTGGCTCGCGCGCGGTCCGATGACCGCCACCCGCCGGCCTGCGAGGGCAGCCGCGACCGCAGGAGGCACCCCGTTCGCCGCGCCCACGATCAGGACTCTCGCGATGTCCCGGAGCGCCGCCGAGGCGGGCTCCTCCGGGCGATAGCGGGGAAAGCCGGGGCCGAAGTCCACGGCAAAGGGGAACCCGGTCTGCCAGGTCATCGCCGCGTCCGCGCCGGATCGGTTGCCGCCGGCCCGGAGGCTCGAGAGGGCACAGCGGGTGGGACCGTTCAGCGCCTGCGCGAGGCCCACCAGACCCTCGGCTCGCTGCGGGTCGACGGGCTCGGGGCCGGTCTCCCCATCGTGCACGAGGCCCACGTACCGTGCCCGCGCCATCTGGCGCGCAAGGTCCGTGGCGGCAGCGAGCGCGGGCGGGAGCCCGGGCACTTCCCGCCCCAGCACGGCCGCCCGCATGAGGCCGAGGGCCGCCGCTTCGTCGCCCGGCGCAAGACCGATCCGCGCCGTGGCCTCGGCGGGGCCGCGTGCGGCGCCGACATCCACCGCCACGACGGTGCGTCCGGCCGCCGGTATGTGCGTGGCCGAGGCGTTGAGCGCGTAGCGGGAGAGATATCTCGGGTAGCGGGTCCCCGGGTCCACCGCCCAGAACACCAGCAGGTCGGCCCGGTTCCGGAACTCGCCCAGCGTCGCGGCGGCGCGCCCGCGTCGCTGGCCGACGAGGATGCCGGCCGCCGCGGTATCCGATGTCACGCTGTCCAGCCTCGCCCCCGTTCGGTCGGCGATCGCGATCGCTTCGCGCTGCGCCTCGGTGGTGATGTCGGGCGCGAGATACACCATCGCCGGGCCGTCGGCGATGAGCTCCGCCGCTCGGCGGATGGCCGCGTCGCGCGCGGCGGGCACCCCTCCGACGGTCACGCGCGCCGGCACGCTGCCGTCGCCGTACCACGCGAGTCCAAGGGAGCAGGCGTTCACCGCCCCGGCGATCCGCCCTCCGCTCACGGTGATGGCGATATCGTCGCAGGCGCAGCCGCACCCGAGACAGACGGCCCGACCGGCGGCGCCCGCGGTCACGCCGCCCGCTCCGCCTGCACCGCGGCGTACGCGACGGCCGCCCGCGCCGCGAGCGCCTCCCGGCAGCCCGTCTCGCCGGCCGCATCGCCGAACACGGTGCAGATCGGCTGGCCTCGGGTGATTCGCTCGCCGGGGTGCGGCACGTCCCGCACGTTCGCGTCACTCCACCACCGCCGCAGGTGCCCCATGAGCGCCTCGTCCCGAGCGTACACGATTGCCTTCCCCGCCACCCGCGCTGCCGGCCGGATTAACGGACCGGCCGCCGGAAGCCGCCCGCCGCAGCCGTCGGCGTGCAGGCCGAACACAGAGATGCCGTGAACCCGCTCGACCAGCTCCATGGACGCCGTGTAGCGCGGGTTCACCTCGATCGGCCACGGCACGCCGTCGCGCGCCATGAAGTCGATCCCGTTCACGCCCGTCAGCCCGAACGCCTCGGTCACGGCGGCGGCGAGCGCTTCCGCCGCCGCGGCCAGCTCGGCCTCTCGGGGGAAGAGAGGCTCCGGCCCGCCACAGAGAAGACTGCCGCAGTAGCGGAAGCCGCTGCCCCCGAACAGCGGGTCGCCCACCAACTGGCGCGATAAGCCAAGCGGGACGGCCCGCCTCCCGTCGGCCACGAACGTGATCGAGCCGGGAACACCCTCGACGCGCTCCTGCAAGTACGTACTGCGGGAAACCCGCTCGCCCGGCCGCCACGCCCGAACGCCACGGCCTCCGCCGGACCGCCGGAGCTTGAGGAGCCACGTCCGCCCACTGGGCACACGAGCCGGCGCTTCGGTGCGCACCCGGGGAGCGGGGAGACCGCGCCGCGCCAGCTCCTGCGCCAACCGCACCGGGTCGCGGACCTGCCGCACCACATCGGGTGGATTCCCCAGGAGCCGTCGGCCGGCCGCGAGCCGGGCGACGCACTGGGGGTGGTTGTCGACGTTGGATACGTAGGCGACGGAGGAACAGACGAGCCCCGCCGCCGCGGCCACCGCCGCCGTCGGCGACCAGTCCGCGCCCAGGTCCCGCCGGAGCGCGATCGTCCGCGCCCGCGCGAGCAGGTCGAGATCGCCGTACGCATCGACGGCAAGCACGCCGAGGCCGGCCGTCGCCGCGGATTCCGCCAGCCCCCGCACCGACGCGCCGACGATCAAGACGCTCTCATCCGCCTTACCCATGCGGGCCGAGTCCCAGCCGCCGCCGAGCAGCAGCGGCATCCACGACGAAGAGATGATCGAGCACGCTCCCGTGGGCGTGCCGAAGGCGCAGGGTCTCCACCAGATCGCGGTGGCGTCCCTCCGCGAGCCCGTCCGCCAGGAGCGCCGCGCCCTGGGCGCCTTGCTTGGCGGTTCGGGCGAAGCCGGAGAGCGGCACGACCTCAGCCGATCCGGCGAGGCGCTCGGCGAGCACCAGGCGAACCTCCGCTGCGTGCCGGCCCGACAGCACGACCTCGAGTGCGGAAGGCGCCGAAACCCGGAGCGCGTGCACTGCCTTCACGGCGCCTTCGATCACCGCGCTCAGCGCCGCGGCGTGGAGGCGGGGATCCGCGGCGGCGATCGACTCCAGGCCTCCGCGGAACAGCAGGTCTTTCCCCACGGTGCCGGCCAGAAATGCCACCTCACCGTCCAAAGCGCCTGATCCGCGCCAGCCCAGGGGGCCGCTCGTGCCCCCCAATCCGTCCACGATCCGTCCGTGCTCGACCGCGACCGCCGCCGTGAACGCCCCGCCCAGCTCGAGCAGCAAGAGCGAGGTCTGGCCCACCGCAATGCCGTGTCGCTCTGCCTGCTCCGCCATCGCGAGCGCGGTGGCGCAGAGCTTGTCCGCCGTCCCGAGGTCCACTCGGTTGAGCTTCCGGTGCGCGGGCACCGTGTCGAGATGGACGACGCCGGGCAGGAAGAGCATCCGCAGCCCGGCCCCGGCGATGCTGCGCGCCAGCCGTCGCAGCCCGCCGATCCCACCGTCTTCTCCCGGCGGCGCAAGGAAGGCGAGCCGCCAGTCGTCGTCGGTGGCCCGGTCCGCCGGCACCAATGGGAGCCCGTAGCCCGAAAGCCCGGTCACCAGCGCCGGCTCGCCCGCGGACCGGACGTACGCGATGAAGCCGTCCGGATCCGCGAGCGCGTGCGCGGTGGGCCAGGAGCGGTCGAGCACGACCCGTCCGTCGTCCAGACCGCAGACGTCGATCGAGACGGTGCCGGGGTCGATGCCGACGACCCTCGGCACGGGCCTCAGTCCCCCTTGTCGGCCACGAGCTGCCGAGCCACGTCCGCGATCGCTTCGGCGTCGAGGACCAGATCGTTCCGCTCGAACAGCCTCGCGACGCAGGCCTTATGCAGCTTGGTCTTGAAATTCCCCACGCCGAACGCGCCGAACACCTTGACTCCGTCCCGCACCACCCCGGCATCGTTGAGCTCGACGCCCTCGATGCCCAGTGGTGGGACGGCGTTCAGGTCCACGGCGACCTTCAGGGTCTTGCAGTTCCCCCACGCGGCCTTCGGCGCCATGAGAACGCCAGCGGGCCCCGAGTTGAGAAGGATGTCGGCCCCCTGGAGGATCTCGGCGCAATGCGATGGGTCCGGCATGCCGGTGATGCCCACTTCGACCCGGAATCGCTCCTGAATCGCGCGGCGGGCGCGGTCGCCCTGCTCCGGCTTGCGCGAGGTGATCATCACCTGCGCCCCGCCCAGCGCCAGGAGCCCGGCCGCACGCTGGCCCACCGGTCCCGTGCCGGCGAGTATCACCGCCTTCTTGTCGCGCACGTCGCCCACGGCCTGCTCGATCTTGACGACCGCGGCCACCGCGGTTGTGTTCGAGCCGTTCGAGTCGAGCATGATCGACACGGTGAACGGCGCGAACAGCGAGTCCTGCGCGATCGCGAGCAGCTGCTCGCCGGCGGACATGTTGTTCCCGCCGATCCAGACCGCCGTATTCTTGAGGTCCTTCGGGGCCCGGGTGAAGATGCACCCGTAGATGAGGTCGCGAACATCGCCCTCCGTCACCCCTCCATAGCTCAGGACCTGGTCGGCGCCGGCATCGTACGCCACCACCTGGTCGAACACGCTCGGCAGCCTGGAGCTGTCGAGCTGCAGCAAGAGCTTACGCATCGCGGGCTGTCGCTCCTCGGGAGAAACGTCGGCAAACGACGAGGGGCGCCCCAACCGGGCCGCCCCTCGTTCGACTGTCGGCCGGGCCAACGTCGGCGATCAGCCCTCCGCCCCGCCCGCAAACGGATGGCGGGCGCTCTTGTACTTGGCGAGCACCTCGTCCACGGTCGGCTTGCCGGCGAGGGCGCGCTGGATCGACTCCTTCACCGCCTGGTAGTTGAAGTCGAAGATCTTCTTGTCGCTCTC
>JBGPPG010000011.1:0-47567 GCA_041488455.1 Gemmatimonadota bacterium | reverse complement strand
CAATCACCGGCGGCAAGCCAAGCTCGTGGAACGTTCGCACATTGAAGGGAATCATGCGGATTACCATGGCCACGCAGCCCCGTTGCTTGAACACGTTGCCACGGAAGCGGGCCAGGTTCTGGATCCCGAAGCTGAAGTCCAACTCGTCCTCGGTCTCGAACCGCTTCTTCTGGTTCTCGGTGAGGACCGAGTAGGCCAGCTGGAGCGTGTCCTTCGCCGTCAGGATATCGGGCGCGGAGCTGTCGGTGATGTCACCATCGATACGCAACTTAGGCCGCTCGCCCGCGGTAGCGTGGAGGTCCGAGGCCTCCTTCTCGATCATCTCTTCGAGCAACGCTCGCAAATTGACGGTCATCCGGCGCTCTCCTTGACGACTTCCTCGAGGGTGGTCACGCCCCGCTCTATCTTCTTCATCCCGTCCGTGCGCAGAGTGAGCATTCCCTCCGCGACGGCCTGGTCGCGGAGCTCTGCAACCGACGCGCCGCGCAAGATCATGCGCCGTAGCTCAGGCGAGAGCGCCATGACCTCGTAGAGACCCTGGCGGCCCTTGTAACCGGTGCCGCTGCAGGTGTCGCAGCCCCGGCCCTTCATGAAGGTGATCTTGCGCAGGGAGTCAAGATCCGTGCCCAGGGAGCGCAATTCCTCGTCCCGGTAGGTGTGCGGGGCCTTGCAATCCTTGCAGATACGGCGCACCAGCCGCTGGGCCACCACCAGGTTCACGGCGCTCGCCACGTTGAACGCCTCGATCCCCATGTCGATCATACGGGTGATCGTGCTGGGGGCGTCGTTGGTGTGCAGCGTCGAGAGCACGAGGTGGCCGGTGAGCGCCGCCTTGATGGCGATGCCGCCCGTCTCGAGATCGCGGATCTCACCGATCATGATGATGTTCGGGTCCTGGCGCAGGAACGCCTTCAGCGCCGCCGCGAACGAAAGCCCGATGTCGGTCCGCACGAGGACCTGGTTGATCCCCATCAGGTTGTACTCGACCGGGTCTTCCGCGGTCATGATGTTCGTGTCGATCGTGTTGATCCGCTGGAGACAGGAGTACAGCGTCGTCGTCTTGCCCGAGCCCGTGGGCCCGGTGACGAGCACCATGCCGTACGGATTGAGGATCGCCTTCATCAGGTCCTGCTCCGCCTTGACCTCGAACCCGAACTTCGTGAGATCGAGGGTGAGGTTCCCCTTGTCGAGGATTCGGAGCACGATCTTCTCGCCGAAGAGCACCGGCAGGGTCGAGACGCGGAAGTCGATCACCCGCGAGCCCATCTTGAGCTTGAGGCGGCCGTCCTGCGGCACGCGCCGCTCGGCGATGTTGAGCTGGGAGAGGATCTTCACCCGCGAGTTGAGGGCCGCCTTCATCTTGAGCGGCGGCTTCATCACCTCGAGCAGCGCGCCGTCGATGCGATACCGCACCCGGATCTCGTGCTCGAACGGCTCGATATGGATGTCGCTCGCGCCGCGCCTCACCGCGTCCGTGAGCAGTCCGTTGATCAGCTTGACGACCGGCGCGTCATCGACGTTGGCGGCGCCGGACTCCTCCTCCTCCTCCTCGACGACCTCGACATCGTCGGCGAGCCCCTCCATGTCCTTGAGGATGCTCTGGAGCTGCTGGTCCGACGACTCGTAGTGCTTCTCGATCAGCCCGCGGAGCGTGTATTCGCCCGCGATGACCGGGAACAGATCGTACCGGGTGATGAACTTGAGGTCTTCGAGCAGGCCGTGGTCCGTCGGATCGGCCATCGCGATCGTGAGCGTGCGGCCCTCGCGCTTGAGCGGGAGCACGACGTGCTTGGTCGCGAGGTCGCCGGGGATCAGCTTGACGAGCTTGGGATCGACTTCGAACCGGGTGAGATCGACGGCCGGCATGCGATACTGGCGGGCCAGCAGCTTGGTGATCTCCAGCTCCTGCACCAGCCCCAGCTTGACCAGGACATACCCCAAACGATGCTTGCTAGCCTTCTGCTCCGCGAGCGCCTGTGCCAGCTGCTCCCGGGTGATCAGGCCTTCCTTGATCAGGATGTCGCCGAGTCGGTCGGGACCGGCGGCCGCGGTCGCCATCGTCGGGGTCGAAGCTCACGGTTATGGGTAGGGAAAACCACTGCCCCTGGATGCGCCCGCGAGGTGTCCGACTTTAAGGCACCTGCAAGCTTTGGCGCACGCGGCCGACCAAGGCAGGTTTGATGCCGGGAATGCGAGTCAGTGCATCTGCCGAAGGGAACGGGCCGTTCCGCTCCCGGTCCCTGACGATCGCCGCCGCCAGCTTCGCCCCAATCCCTGGCAGCGCTTCCAGTTCGGCCGCGCTCGCCCCATTGAGCGAAAGCTGACCTGGGGAAGAGCCTAGGACTGAATGAGATGGCCCTTGCGAGGCGGGTTGCCCAGCGAACGTCACATGACCCTCGATGGCGGCCAGCAGCGTGGCCCCGACCCCCGGCACTCGGTCCAGCCCAGCGAGGTTGCCGAACGGGCCACGCGCCTCCCGATCGGCAACAATGCGTTTCGCTAGTCCCGGCCCGACTCGCGGCAGGCGGGTCACTTCTTCCGGGCTTGCCCGGTCAAGATCGATACGCTCCCCAGGCTCAAGCGGCCGGGTCAGCGCGATGGTGCTGTCCTTGTGGGCCAGGGGGGATTGCCCCGGCAACGCCCGGACCAGCTCGATCTCTCCGGGGGCCTGCCCAGGGCGGCTGGCCACAAGCCGCACGGCGTGGCCGGCGACGGCCAGGGAAAGGAGCAGGATTAGGGCTCGGCGCTCGGCTGGAGGCATCGGGGGAACGGTGGTGCCGCAGGGGGCAGGCGCCGCAACCCGTTCCCGGCCGACCGGAGCGGAAAACTCCCCTACTTCTCCTGCCGAACCAGGGCGACCGCGACGTCCCCGACGACCTGCACGCTCGCGGCACTCACCTTGTCGATGGTGTCGTCCGGGGTGTGCCAGGAGGGGTAATCGAAGTCCACCACGTCGATCGCCTTGATCCCGACCTTCTGGAGCTCGACGTGGTCATCGGTGAGGGTGTGTCTCGGGGCGTCGATGAACACGTCCTGATGCCCGGCCTTGCGCGCCACGCCCCAGACGAGGTTCACGATCTCCGGGGCGCCGGTGAGGGAGTTCCCCTCCTGGTAGATCTGGAGGTCCCGGTCGGCGACGAGGTCGAACAGCACGGCGTACCTGGGCGGCGCCCCCGCTGCCTGGTGGGTCGCGTAGTACCGCGCGCCGATGAGCACGTCGTTCGGCTCCTGGTTGAAATCCCCGTAGTCCTCGCCGTCGTCGAAGAGCAGATCCACGCCGATCGCGGGCGGATGCTTCTTGAGCGCGTCCGCCACGCCCAGAAGCACGGCCACACCTGACGCGCCGTCGTTCGCCCCGGGCACCGGCGCCTTCGGGTTCTTCGAGGTCGGGCCGTCGGACCGGGGCCGGGTATCCCAGTGGGCCAGGAAGAGGACCCGGGTGGTGGCTTTGGGGTTGAAGCGGGCGATGAAGTTGTGGAGCGGGAGCGAGTCGCGTTTCGCGGTCACGTGCGTCCACGCCTGCACCACCAGCGTATCCGCGCGCGCGTGCAGCAGGCTGTCGAGCCATTGCGCCATGCGCTCGTGCGGCGGGGTCCCGGGGATCCTGGGCCCGAAGGCGACCTGGGTCTTCAGGTACTCGAACGCCGCCAGGCCGTCGAATTCGCGCGTAGCCGGCGGGGTCTCGCGGACGCAGGCGGCAAGACCCAGCGCGAGCGCGAGCGTGACCGGGAAGAGTCTCGACATGGCCTGATAATAACCGGGGCCTGGCCGCCTCCCGCTTGGCCACTGCCGGCCGGGTGCTCATCTTTCGCGCGTGCGCCTGATCGCCAGGTACCTCCTCCGCCAGCTCTTCGCCCCGTTCTGCTACTCGCTCGCGGCGATGACGAGCCTCATGCTGCTCAACCAGATCGCGAGGCGGTTCGGCTCGCTGGTCGGCAAGGGGCTCTCCTGGGGCGTGATCGCGGAAGTCTTCGTTCTGAGCCTGCCGTTCATCCTGGCGATGACCATCCCGATGGCGGTGCTCCTCGCGGTCCTGTACGCGATGAGCCACCTCGCCGCGGACAACGAGGTGACGGCTCTCCGGGCGAGCGGGGTAAGCGTGCCCCAGATCCTGCGGCCCCTGCTCGTGTGGGGCGTGCTGATGTCGGCGCTCACGTTTCTCTTCGTGGATCAGGTGCTGCCCGAGACCAACGCCCGGCTCCGTGGGCTCCTCATCGACATCGGGCGGAAGAAGCCGACCTTCGAGCTGCGCGAGCAGGTGATCAACGAGGTGCCGCCGTCCAAGTTCTTCCTGCGCTCGGGGCGGATCGACGGCGCCACGGGACAGCTCCGCGGCGTGACAATCTATGACGTGGGCAACGAGCATGTCCGGCGGGTGATCTACGCGGACAGCGGCTTCATGGCCTACGCGCCGGGCGGCCGGGACCTCACGCTCCAGCTCTACCACGGCGTGATCCACCAGTACAAGACGGACGAGCCGGATCGCTTCCAGCTCACGGCCTTCGTTTCCAACGAGATTCGCGTCAAGAACGTCTTCGACGAGCTGGAGCGCAACACTTCGGACCAGATCCGGGGCGACCGCGAGATGTCGAGCTGCGAGATGTTCGCCGTCGTGCGCGACGCCGATCAGGATGAGGCCAAGGCGGAAGCCGATCGGCGGTTCCTGCTCGAGCGCGATCTGCGCGAGCTGCTGCGCCTCCCGCTGACGAAACCGGACACCATTCGCCCGCCGCCCTCGGGAGACTACTGCGTGTGGCTCGGCCAGCTGCGGACGGCGCTCAAGAGCCGACTGCTGCCGAAGAAACTCGCAGCCCAGGCCCCGGGAGCACCCGCGGGCAAGGCGCCTCCGAAGCCCGCGGCGCAGCCACCCGTGAAGGCCGCCGTGGAGGCCCCGCTGAAGACCCCCCTGACCAGCGTTCCTCACGACACCACCGCGATCGCGTTGCCCCCGCGCCTCTCTGCCTATGCCGAAGTCGCGCTGGTCTCGGCCCGCGTTGCCGACGCGGACCTCCAGCAGGATCGCTACATGGTCGAGATCCACAAGAAGTGGGCGATCAGTCTGGCGTGCGTCTCGTTCGTGCTCGTGGGCCTGGCCATGGCGCTCCGCTTCCCGCGCGGCGGCATGGGGCTCGTGATCGGGGGCGGACTCGCCGCGTTTTCGATCTACTACGTGGGCCTCACGGCAGGGGAAGCGCTCGCGGACCGCGGCCTGCTCTCACCGGGCCTGTCGATGTGGCTTCCGAACATGATCCTTACGGCCGCCGGGGTGGTGGGCCTGGTGCTCGTCAACCGACAGCCGGGCCTCAACCGCGGCGGTGATTTCCGCGAGCTCCTCGACGCGATCCGCTACCGCTTCCGCCGGAGCGCGGCATGATCCCGCGGCTGCTCGACCGCTACATCCTGGGCCTCTGGCTTCGGATCTTCGCGCTTACGGTGCTCGGCTTCCCGATCGTTTCCATTCTCATCAACCTCACCGACTCGCTCAACAAGCTGCTGGATCGTGGGCTCACGGTGCGCCAGATCGTCGTGAGCTACGTGTATTCCGTCCCCGAGAACATGTTCCTCGTGCTTCCCGCCGCGGTGCTCTTCGCCACGGTGTTCACGGTCGGCAGCCTGGCCCGGCACTCGGAGCTGACCGCCGCCAAGGCGGGGGGCCAGAGCTTCCGCCGGCTGGTGCTGCCGCTGGTGCTGGCGTCGGTCCTCGCGACCGGCCTGGCGGTGGTGGTGGGCGAGCTGGCCCCCGGCTCCACCGCCAAGCAGCTCAGGATCCAGAAGGCCCAGCCCGAGGGGCCGACGTCGGCCCGCTTCAATTTCGTGTACCGCGGCGACCAGGGCTGGGTGTATACCATCCGGTCGCTCGAGCTCGCGACACGGAAGCTCAAGGGCCTGCTGTTCGAGCGGCAGGGAACGGGCATCAAGTACCCCGGTCTGGTCGTCACGGCCGACAGCGCGACGTACGACGCCGAGCGGCGTGCGTGGCGACTCTGGAACGGGGCGAGCCGGGTGATCGCCGCGCCCGACCGTCAGGCGAGCTTCACCTTCCGCTCGCTCAAGCTGCGAAGCTTCGCGCAGACGCCGGCCGACCTCCTGGCCGAGCCCAAGGCGCCGGACGAAATGCGCTACGCCGAGCTGGGCCGCTATATCGAGGCTCTGCAGCGCTCGGGGAACGACGCCAACAAGCTGATCGTCGAGCGCGCGCTCAAGCTCGCCATCCCCGCCACCTGCCTCATCATCGCGATCTTCGGCGCGCCGCTCGCGATCACGTCGCCGCGGGCCGGCGCGGGGTTCGGCATCGCGATCAGCCTCGCGACGACCGTGTTCTTCCTGCTCCTGATGCAGATCGCGAAGGCGGTCGGGGCGGGTGGGGTGGTCAATCCGACGGCGGCGGCATGGATCCCGAACGTGATGTTCCTCGTCATCGGCCTGGTGCTGCTCGCGCGGGTACGGACGTAGCCCGGTCGCTGGCCCGCCTATATTCTCCCACATGGACAACGCGGCTCCGCTCATCATCGGCTCCGGCATCGCGGGCCTCTGGACCGCATGGCGGCTGGCGGCGGAGGGCCGGCGTGCGCGCCTGGTCACCAAGGAGACCTTGGCCGACAGCGCCAGCGCCTGGGCCCAGGGCGGGATCGCGGTGGCGCTCGGGCCGGGCGACAACCCGGTGCAGCATGCCGCCGACACGCTGGCCGCCGGCGATGGGCTCTCCGACCCGGAAGCGGTGCGGATCCTCACCAATGAGGGTCCCGACCGGATCCGCGAGCTGCTCGCGATGGGAGCGACGTTCGACCGCGCGCCCGACGGGAGGCTCCGCTTCGGGCTGGAGGCCGCTCATACCCGGCCGCGCATCATCCACGCGGGCGGCGATCGAACCGGCGCCGCGCTGGTCGCTTTTCTCACCGGCGTCATTCGCGAGCACCCGCTCATCGAGATCCTGGAGCACACCGAGGCGAGAGCGCTGATCGTCGAGGGAGGGCGCGTAACGGGCGCGCTCCTAGTGCAGCCGGATCGTCCATCGTTTGCCGTCCGCGCCAACGCGGTGGTTCTCGCGACCGGCGGCGTCGGCCAGCTCTACGCCGTCACCACCAACCCGCAAGTGGCTACCGCGGACGGCTGGGCCATGGCACATCGGGCCGGGGCCGAGCTCCGGGACATCGAGTTCCTCCAGTTCCACCCTACCGCGCTCAAGCTGCCGGGCGTGAACCCTGCCCCTCTCATCTCCGAGGCGGTCCGCGGTGCCGGCGCCTGGCTCGTGGACCGGAATGGGCACCGCTTCGCGCTCGACCACGACCCGCGGGGGGAGCTGGCCCCGCGGGACGTGCTGGCCCGTGCAGTCGCCGGCGCCGACGCCGCCGGGGGCGCCTGGCTCGACGCTCGGCAGGTCCCCGACTTCGGTCGCCAGTTCCCCGGGATCTCCCAGATGCTCGCGGGCCACGGGCTCGACCCCGCACGGGATCTGCTGCCGGTCGCGCCCGCTCTTCACTATGCGATGGGGGGCATCCGGACCAACCTCGACGGGCACGCGAGTCTGCACGGTCTCTGGGCGGTGGGCGAGTGCGCCCACACCGGCGTGCACGGAGCCAATCGCCTCGCCTCGAACTCCCTGCTCGAGGGTCTGGTGTTCGCCGACCGGGTTGCGCGTGCGTTGCCGCCGGACGGAACCGCCGCGCCCGACCCGGGCGGCCCCGTGCCGGATGAGGGGCTGGCGGACACGCTCCCCACCGACGACAGCGAGACGATCCGCGGGGAGATGCGCGCCGTCATGACGGCCGACGTGAGCCTCCAGCGCACCGAGCGCTCGCTGCTCCGCGCGGAGGAGGCCCTCGCGGCGCTCACGCGGCGGGTGCCGCGGGGCGACTGGCGGACGGAGAACCAGCTGCTCGTGGCAACGCTGATCACCCAGGCCGCCCGACGCCGCCGCGAAAGCCGGGGCGGCCACCGCCGGCTCGATTACCCGCCGAAGGTCCGCACGTCCGAAGCCGTCTGATGGCCCTGCCGCTACCCGTCATCGAAGACGCCGATCTCGCGCCGGCCGCAGTCGCCGCGCTGCAGGCCGACATCCGTGCCCTGGCGCGGGAGCGGAACGCCGTGCTGCTGGCGCACAACTATCAGCGCCCGGAGGTCCAGGACGTCGCCGACTTCGTGGGCGACTCGCTGGGCCTCTCGCGCCAGGCGGCCAGAGCCGAGGCCGAGGTGATCGTCTTCTGCGGCGTTCACTTCATGGCGGAGACGGCGAAGATCCTCTCGCCCGGGAAGAAGGTGCTCCTTCCCGACCTGCGCGCCGGGTGCTCGCTCGCGGCGACGATCACCGGCGAGCAGGTGCGCCAGTGGAAGGCGGAGTTCCCCGATTACGTCGTGGTGGGGTACGTGAACACCACCGCCGACGTGAAGGCCGAGCTCGACTACGCTTGCACCAGCGGCAACGTGCTCGACGTGATCGACGCGATTCCGGCGGACAACGGGATCCTCTTTCTGCCCGACTTCTTCCTCGGCGCCCACGTCCGCCGGATGCGGCCGGACCGGAAAGTCGAGGTCTGGCTGGGCGAGTGCCACGTCCATAAGGGGATCAACCCCGCCACGCTGGACGCGCAGCGGAAGGCGCACCCGGACGCGGAAGTGCTCGTGCATCCCGAGTGCGGATGCGCCGGGCAGCTCATCTACGAGATGGGGCGTGGCGCGATCCCGACCACCGGGCTGCACATCGCATCGACCGAGGGGATGATTCGGCTGGCGAAGGACCGTCCTGCCCCCGCCTTCATCGTGGCCACCGAGACCGGGATCCTCCACCGGATGCGGCAGGTGGCCCCGGACAAGCGGTTCTACCCGGCGGACCCCGAGGCCGTCTGCGCCTTCATGAAGACGATCACGCTGGCCAACGTCCGCGACGCCCTGCGCCTCGACCGGTACGAGATCACCGTCCCGGAAGACATTGCACGCCGCGCCCGACTGTCGCTCGACCGCATGGTGAGCCTGGGGAAGTGATCCCCGACTTCGGGGCCGACGCCGAGCGGCTGGCGGCGATCGCGCTCGCGGAAGACGGCCACCGTGACATCACCAGCGATGTCACCGTGTCGCCGACTGAGCGCGCCTCGGCGCGGATTGAATTCCGGAGCGAGGGCTTGCTCGCGGGCCGGGTCTACGCGGAGGCGGTCGCGCGGGTGTGCGCCTGCAGCGTGGACTGGCAGACCGCTGAAGGCGAGCCCGTGCGGCGACACGCCGTGGTCGGCGAGATGACGGGGCCTCTGGCGCCGCTGCTCCGGGCCGAGCGCCCGCTGTTGAACCTGCTCCAGCGCGCCTCCGGCATCGCCACGGCGACCCGTGCTTATGTCGGTGCGGTCACCGGTACCACCGCGCGCATCCTCCATACTCGGAAGACCGCGCCGGGCCTGCGGCTCCTGGACGTGGCCGGCGTGCTGGCCGGCGGTGGTACCCTCCACCGGCTGGACCTCGCCCACACGGTCATGGTGAAGGACAACCACTGGCGCGCGCTCGCGGCGCAAGGCAAGACCCTTCGGTCAGCGCTCGCGCAAGCCCGTGAGCGCGGCGTGGAGGCGCTTCAGGTCGAAGTGGAGTCGGAGGCCCAACTCCAGGCGGCCTGCGAGGCGGGGGCGACCCGGCTGTTGCTGGACAACCAGTCGCCCGAGACCGTGCAGCGGTGGGCAGCCGCCGCGCGGGCGATGGTTCCGGGCATCGAGATCGAGGCGACGGGCGGGGTCACGCTCGAGAATGTGCGGGCCTACGCGTTGGCCGGGGCCGACTTCATCTCGGTGGGCGCGCTGACGCACAGTGTGAAGGCCGCGGACATTGCGCTTGAACTACAGTGAGAGGTGAGAGGTGAGAAGTGAGAGGGTGCCGGTCCCTCTTACCTCTTACCTCTCACGCCCTTCCATACGGCATACACCGGCAGCCCCGCCAGAATGATCCCGAACGTCACTCCCGTGTTCACCGGATCGGTGATGAGCGCGTTCACGACCATGCCTACCGACGCGAGCAGGAAGACCGCCGGGGTGACCGGATACCCGACCGTCCGGTAGGGCCGCGGCATGTCGGGGCGTGTCCGGCGCAGCACGTACACGGCGGCCACCGCGAGCGCGTAGAACGGCCAGATCCCCAGGATGAACTTGTCGGCGAGCTGCTGGAAGTTGTTGAGCAGCACATAGACCACGCCCAGCGCGGTGGCCAGTCCGATCGCTACCGACGGGCTGTGGAATCGCGGCGACACCCGGGCGATGGCAGGGAAGAAGAGCCGCCGGTCGGCCATGGCGAAGAAGATCCGGGGTCCGGTCATCATGGACCCGTTGAGCGCGCCGAAGCAGGAAAGCATGACCAGCGCCGACACGACCGCCCCGCCATTGTCGCCGAGCAACGGAATGCGCTCGGCGGCCGTGGCTGCCACCAGGCGGGAAGTCGCCATCTCAGGCAACGGGACCAGGTAGACGTAGGCGGCGTTGAGCAGCAGGTAGACGGCCACGATCGCGCCTGTGCCAACAATCAGGGCGCGCGGAAGGACTCGCCCGGGATCGCGCACTTCGCCGCCCATGAAGGCGAGATCGGCCCAGCCGTCGTAGGTCCACATGATCGGCACGAGCGCGGTGGCGATGAGCGAAATGGACACGCTCCCGGTCCAGAGGGGCGTGAAGTGCGCGGCGCTTCCGCCCGCGGCCGTGAAGGCGAGGAGCCCGAGCAGCGCGACCGCGCCGAACTTGGCGATGGTCACCAGATTCATCACGGCGGATGCGGCGCGGACGCCCACGTAGTTGAGGACTCCCATCACCACGATGGCCACCGCGGCGACGTGCCGGATGGTCGGTGGGTCGAAATGGAGGAAGTACCCCAGGTACTCGGCGAAGATCGTCGCGATAGCGCCCAGGGCGGACGCGCGGATCACGGTCAGCTCGGACCACCCGAACAGAAAGGCGGGAACCGGACCGAACGCCTCGAGCAGGAACGCGAAGACACCACCCGACCGGGGAAGGGCGGCCGCCAGCTCCGCGAGGGCCAGCGCGCCGGCGAGCGCCACGACGCCGCCCAGCACCCAGGCGAGGATGACCGGCCCCGGTACGCCCAGTGTCGCGGCCACGCCGGCGGGCACGCGAAAGATGCCGCTGCCGATCGTGCTTCCCACAAGGACGGCGATGGCGCTCCCGAGACCGAGGCGGCGCGGCAGTCGCTCGCCCCAGACGTCGGGGGCAGCGCCCACGGGAAGTCCTTTGGCGTTGGGTGGATACGGCGCGCGGAACCGCCGGATGAGAGCATAGTCGGACCCGCTTGACAAGGGGAAGTCCGGGGCCGTTCTTTCCCCGCTCTCAGCCCGCTGATCCGGAGGCAGGTTTCGTGGAGGCTCCTTCCCAGGCCGTGGACGTCCGCCGGCCCTCGCTGGTGGCCGACCTGGTGACGCTCACCAAGCCGCGCATTATCTCGCTGCTGCTCGTGACGACCATCGCACCGATGTTCGTGACCGGGCGCGGCCTGCCCTCGCTTCAGCTCGTGCTCGTGGTCATTGTCGCGGGCTATCTGATGGCCGGCGGGGCCAACGCCATCAACATGTGGTTCGACCGGGACATCGACGACAAGATGGCCCGCACGCGGCTCCGGCCGATCCCCGCCGGCCGCATCGCGCCCGCGGTCGGACTCGCCTTCGGGATCGGTCTCGCGATCATCGCCTTCGATCTGTTCTGGCAGCTGGTGAACCCCTTGAGCGCCTGGCTCGCCCTCGGCGGGCTCCTGTTCTACGTCTTCATCTACACGATCTGGCTCAAGCGGTCGAGCCCGCAGAACATCGTGATCGGCGGAGCGGCCGGTGCCTTTCCCCCGCTGGTTGGCTGGGCGGCGATGACGAACCGGATCGACCTCGCGGCGATCTATCTCTTCGCGATCATCTTCTACTGGACGCCGCCGCACTTCTGGGCGCTCGCGCTCATCAAGCGAGGCGAGTACGCCCGGGCCGGCGTGCCCATGCTGCCGGTGGTTCGCGGGGAGCGGCGGACGAAGTTCGAGATGCTGGTCTACACCCTGATGCTGCTGCCGATCACCCTGATGCCGGTGCTGTTCGGCGCCTTCGGCTGGTTCTACGCCACCGCCGCCACCCTGCTCGGCGCACCGCTCCTGTGGTACTGCATCCGGCTCCTCCGGCAGCCGACGGTCACGCCGACCGCCTGGAAGCTCTACCGGTATTCGCTCCTTTACCTCGCCCTGCTCTTCCTGGCCATGGCGATCGACCGCAATCTCCCCGGCGTGCCAGTCACCCCGGAGGCCGTTCTGATCCTGAGCAACCCGAGCCAGGAAGCGCTCGCACCGGCCCGGTGAATTAGCTTCGTAGGGATGACCTCCACCCCGGATTCTGCCCGCGGGGGCCGCCAGCGGCTGCCGTCGCCGGGCCCCCTGAGCCGCCTCTGGCCACGAGTCAGGCCGTACCGCGGCGGGCTCGCGCTCGCGGTCGTCGCGCTGTTTCTGAGCGCGGCCATCGGCCTCGCGTTCCCTCAGATCGTCCGCTACATGCTCGATGCCGCGTTCCTCCGGCACGACCGGGGTCTGCTCGACCGGATCGGGATCCTGCTGCTCGGGCTGTTCGTCCTGCAGGCGTTCCTCAACTACGTCCAGACCTACTACCTGAGCGCCACTGGCGAGCGCGCCGTGGCAGGATTGAGACGCGAGCTCTTCGAGAAGCTGCTCACGATGCCGCCCGGGTTCTTTGCCGAGCGCCGCACCGGCGAGCTGACCAGCCGGCTGACGGCGGACATCGGCCAGCTACAGAGCGTGATGAGCCATCAGATCGCCGAGTTCTCCCGCCAGGTGCTGGCCCTGGTCGGCGGCGTCGTGCTGCTCACCCTCATGCAGCCTCGGCTCACGTTCACCGCGATCGGCGTTGTCCCGATCGTGGTGGGCTCGGGCTTCTACTTCGGGCGGCGGCTCAAGCGCATGACGACCGGGGTGCAGGACAGGGTGGCGGAGGCCACCGCGGTCGCGGAGGAAGCGCTGAGCCAGATCCGGACTGTCCAGAGCTTCGTGCAGGAGCCCGCAGAGCGGGAGCGTTACGGGGAGCGGGTGCTCGCGAGCGTCAAGGCGGCGCTGGTCCGAGCCGAGGTCCGCGGCCTCTTCTTCGGCATACTCACGTTCACCACGTTCGGAGGGATCGTCTTCGTTCTCTGGCAGGGCGGGCTGTTGGTGCTGGACGGGAAGCTTTCGCCGGGCGCCCTGGTCTCGTTCCTCCTCTACACAGTGTTCATCGCCGCCGCGATCGGCGCGCTGGCATCCTTTTTCAGCAGCTACCAGGAGGCGGTCGGCGCCGCCGAGCGGGTGTTCGAGCTGCTCGAGACGGTGTCCCCCATCGCGGATCCCCCGGTCCCCCGCCACCTTCCCCAGCCCGTACGGGGCGCCGTGGCGTTCGAGCGCGTCTCCTTCCGCTACCTCTCCGATCCCACCGCCCCCTGGGCGTTGCGGGAGATCGACCTGACCGTGGCGCCGGGCGAGGTGGTGGCGCTGGTCGGGCCCTCGGGCGCCGGCAAGACCACGCTGGTGACCCTGCTGCCGCGGTTCTGGGATGTGGCGGAGGGCCGGATTCTGCTCGACGGCATCGACATCCGTGATCTCCGGCTGGCCGACTTACGCGGCGCTATCGGCATCGTGCCGCAGGAGCCCGCGCTCTTCAGCGGCACCGTGCGGGAGAACATCGCCTACGCCCGGCCAGGGGCGACGGTTGACGAGGTCGACGCGGCGGCGCGGGCCGCGCATGCGCACGAGTTCGTCGAGCGGCTCCCGCAGGGATACGACACGCTGGTGGGCGAACGGGGGGTCAAGCTTTCGGGCGGCCAGCGGCAGCGGATCGCGATTGCGCGAGCGCTCCTGAAGAACCCGGCGGTCCTCGTCCTGGACGAGGCGACCAGCAGCCTGGACAACGAGAGCGAGCGGCTCATCGAGGACGCGATGGAGCGCCTGCTGGTGGGCCGGACGACCCTCATCATTGCGCACCGGCTCAGCACCGTTCGCCGCGCCGACCGGCTGATCGTACTGGACCACGGTCGGATTGTGGAGGAGGGGAGTCACACCGAGCTGCTTGCGCGGGGTGGGCTGTACGCCCGGCTCTACCAGCATCAGTTCCGGGAGGGGGATGTGCAACTGACAGCCGTGAACAGTGAGCGGTAAACAGGGGGGGCCGGACTATCTGGGATCCCCTGTTCACTGTTCACTGCTTTCCGGCTCCATCACGAAGTCCGCCCGCCGCTGGTCCGTCCTCCCCGCCAGGTCCACCGACAGCACCAGGCTGTAGCGGCCGGCGCTGAGCCCCGCCAGGCTGACGTGCCCGTGCAGTGTGCTTCCCCCCGGACGGACCTGCACCGGGACCGGCCGCCACCGGAGCGGCACCTTTCCGGTTGAGTCCTCGATCCACACTGACATGGTGCCGGCGTCCTCCGTTTCACCCGCCGAATACACCTCCAGCAGGTAATGCGCGGTCGTCCGCGACGGGCCCAGGCGCGGCAGCGCCGCCGCGGTCACGAGCGCGCCGCCCCGGCGGAGCTCGCCCGGCTGTGGCACGGTGTCGCCCGGGGATGCGAGCCGGATGGCAGGCGAGAGCAGCAGGTCCGACACGGTCGGCTGGCGGTCGAACGCCTCCAGGTCGATAGCAGAGCGCGATTCCCGCCCCGTCACCGCGTTCCTCACGGTGGCCTCCAGCCGGTACCGCCCGGAGGTCACGAGGAACTCGACGGTCTCGACCACGCAAGGTCCGGGGTGCCGCTGCGCCGGGACGGTCGCCTTCCACGCCTCGGCACCGACCGTGGCGCCCGCGGAGTCGGTGATCCGGAACGCGACCTGATAGACCGACCCGCTCGAGTCCACGACGGCGTAGGGGATTTCCAGAAAGGCAGTGACGCGGGTGCGGTGGTGATCGGCCCGGTAGACGCGCACGGCGCGGAGCGCGAGCTGCTCGCCGGTCTGCTCGCCGGAGGCCGGGAACAGGCTCACGGCGCTCAGCGCCGCGGCGAGAAGCATGCGCATGTGCTCCGCCCTACGCGGTGATCAGCTCGCGCTGCGGCTCGCGGGGGGTAACCTCAGGTCCGTCTGCTCCCCAATACATGTTCACCTCACTGCGGATGCCGAATTCGCCCGGCAGGTAGACACCCGGCTCGACCGAGAATCCGAGGCCCGGACCCAGCCGGCGGTCGTCGTGAGTCTCGTAATCGTCCAGATGGGGACCGGACCCGTGCAGATCGCGGTCGATGGAGTGTCCGGTCCGATGCACGAACCACTCGCCAAACCCCGCCCGCTCGATTACGTCCCGCGCCGCACGATCGCCCTCGTAACCGGCGATCGGCCGGCCGGCGCGAGCCGCCTCCTGGATCACCGCGACCGCCGCGTCCCGCGCATCCCGCACGACGGTCCAGACCTCCCGAACCCGTGTGGGGAGATTCGTCCCGGCGAAGCCCATCCAGGTCTGATCGGCGGACACGCCCGCGTCGGGGGCCCCCCACAGATCCAAGAGGACGACCTGCCCCGCGGCGAGCGTGGCGTCCTGCCCGGCGACCGGCTCGTAGTGCGGGTTCGCGGCGTTTGGTCCGAACGCGACGACCGGCGGATGGTCGAACACGAGCCCGCCGTCGCGCAGCGCCTGCACCACCCGGGCTTGTACCGCGGACTCCGTCGTCCCGGGCGATCGAACGACCCGGGCAAGCTCGGTGCGGGCGACCGCGGCGATCTGCTCCGCGGCGACGATGTGTCCGGCGATTTCCACGGCATTCCAGCGTGCGGCAAAGCGGGAGACGAGCGGGCCCGAGGGAACGACACGCGCGCCGAGCCGGCGCACGAGCTCCACGACGCCGGATGGAACGCGGTCGAGATAAGGCACGGCGTCCTCGGGCGACACCTCCATCGACACGGTGCGCCCGCGCACCAGCGGGCCGAGGGCGGCATGCAGCTCTTCCCACCGTGCGTAGGGCAGGACCCGGCCGGGAAAGCGCTCGACGCCCTGGAGCTCGATGCGGTGCGCTACCGCCACCAGCTCCCCCTCGCGCGGGAGCAGCACGAAGAGACGGCGCGTTCCCATGCCGCCCACGCCGAGCACCCGGGCCGCGACGGGATTCACGCCGCGGAAGTCGTAGATCAGCCAGGCGTCGGCTCCCGCTTCGTCCAAGGCGGCCCGCAACGCCGCGCGGTCGAGGTCGGCCAGCGGGCTCATTCGTAGTCCCCCGCCCGGTGGCCGCGCCACAGGCAGGCCTGGTCACCTCGGCCTTCGCAATGCTCATGTACCATGGTGCCCTCGAACCCGACGAGTGTGCGCAGCAGCTCGCCGTACGCAGCACCGTAGAACGGGCACGCGCTGCCGTCAGGCATCGCGCTGATGGAGAGCGGCCGCAGCATGCGCACTTCCGGGTCCGGCCCGGTGGCGGCAAGGTCGCCGCGAAAGTAGGTCGTGGCCAGCCGGCGGGTAGCGCGGCGCGCGAGCCGCTGGCCCAGACCGGTGGGTGACACCTTCACCAACGCACGGGCGCCGCCGCTCGCCCGAACCGCGTAGCGGGCTGCCCGGCGGCCCGCGTCGGCGAACACCAGCGAGGCGTCGGGCCGCCGGCCGACGAGGCGCAGAACGGAGACGACCTCGTCCTCAGTCACGACCCGCTCCCGCTCGGCTGCCTGGCGGTAGCGGTCGATCCGCGCCGCGACGGTGTCGCTCAACCCCAACCGGCGAGCCACGATGTCCTTCGCCAGCACCTCGAGTCCGTCCTCGACGGGCGTGTCGAGGTTGCGGAGCGCCTCGAGGAGGCTCAGGGGAAGGAACGCGGGAATCGGCGGCGAATCGGGCACGGGAGTGGGGGCGCGGGCGGGTCCGGAACTGCGAGACGGGGCGGAACATAGCCGGAGGACGCCGGCCCATCCAGGGGTCCTTGCGCGGGGACAACCCCACAGGGACATTGCGTCATGACCGATCCTGCACCCGATCGGAGTGCGTTCGAGGCGGAGGTGCTTCCGCAGCTCGACAGCCTTTATCGGCTTGCGCTCCGGCTTACCACGGACCCGAGCAGGGCGGAAGACCTGGTCCAGGATACCGTCCTGAAGGCTTTCCGCGCTTGGCAGCGCTTTCAGCCCGGAACCAACATCCGCAGCTGGCTGTTCACGATCTTGCGGAACACGTTCATCAACGACTACCGCCGCAGGCAGCGGGAGCCGATCCCGATGGATCTGGAGGCAGTCGAGCCGCATGTCGTTTTCAAAGCGGCCCAGGACGAAGACCCCGAGGGGACGTTCTTCTCCCAGATCGTGGACGCCAAGGTCCTCGACGCGATCGACGCGCTCCCCGAGGAGTTCCGCGAGGTGCTGGTGCTGAGTGACATCGAGAATCTGAGCTACGCCGAGATCGCCGAAGTCCTGGGTATCCCGGTGGGCACGGTCAAATCCCGGCTGTTCCGGGCGCGGCGCCAGCTTCAGGAGGCACTGTACGACCATGCGGTGGAAATGGGCTACATCCGGGCGCGGGACCGTGCGCCGGCCAAGCAGTAGCATGCGGGGGACACGCTGATGGCCGGCGGCCCCAACTGCGTCGAGGCGCTGGCGTTGCTCCAGGACTACCTGAAGCAGGAGCTCACGCCGGCGCTGGAAGACAAGATCACCACGCACCTCCAGAAGTGCCGGCACTGCTTCACTCACCTGCAGTTTGAGCGCGGCTTCCTTGAGATGCTCGAGCGCAAGGCCAAGGGGCAATGCTGCCCCGACCGCCTCCGCGACCGCATCCTTGCCGAGCTCCGCAACCCCTTAGACGCCTAGGGCGCGCGCCCGCGCCCCTCAGAAGTGTCTCTCCTGCTGGCCGTCGTGCTCGCCGCGTTGTCCGCAGCGGTGGCGTGGCTGGCCGGCAGCGTCACCGGTCGGGGCGCTGTCGCCGCCACTCTGGTCGGGGTGGGCGTCCTTGTGGGAGCGGGCTGGCCTGGAGCCGCCGCTCTCGCCGCCTTCTTCGTCTCGAGCAGCGCGGTCTCGCGGATCGGTCCCATGGTCCCTCCTGTGGGCGACGCCAAGGGGAATAGGCGCGATCATCGGCAGGTCCTGGCCAACGGGTGCCCCGCGGCGCTCGGCGCGCTGCTCGCGCGGGACGAGCCCACGCTGGCACTCTGGATCGTGACGGCGAGCCTCGCGGCCGCGGCCGCCGACACGTGGGCCACATCGGTCGGTGCATGGAGCCGAACCATGCCACGTCACCTGCTCACCTGGCGGCCGGTTCCGCCCGGCACGAGCGGTGGGATCACGCTCCTCGGATGTCTTGGCGCGCTCGGCGGCGCGCTGGTCGTGGCCGGGGCCGGGGCGGTCGCCGGCCACGATGCCCGGCTCTGGCTGGCCGCGGCGATAGGTTTCGGGGGGATGACCCTGGACTCCGCGCTCGGCGCCGCCACGCAGGGCCGCTTCCGCTGCCCGGTGTGCGCCGAGCCGTCGGAGTGGCGGAGGCATCGCTGCGGAGCGACCACGGTCCCGGAGGGAGGTTGGCGTTGGCTCGACAACGATGGCGTGAACGCGCTCGCTACCACGCTGGCCGCGGTGGCCGGCTGGGCGTCGTGGGTCTGGCTGTCGGCGCGCTTCTCGTGATCGAAGCCTGCCGTCCGACACCGACCGAGCCCGCTCCCACCGCGGGGGTGCCGCTGGCTCCGCCGGGCGGCGGAGCCCCGCCGCCCCAGCCCGCTCCTGCGCTTTCCCCGCTCCTCGGAGCGTGGCGGGGCGTCAATACGGCGTTTCTGCCGAGCACCGTGCAGACGACGACCTGGCGCTTCGACGCGGATGGCGCCTGCCTCGAGACGTTTCTCACGATCACCGACGGTCTCCAGACTGAGAGCGACCGCCCGTGCACCTGGTCGGCGGACGCGACTACTCTCACCGTCACCTACGCCGGTCCCGGCGGAGCCGTCATCTTCACCCTGCACTACAGCTTCCCCAGTTCCGACGTGCTTCGCCTCGACGCGGACGAATTCAGCCGGGTGGCGTGACATGCGCGACCTCCTGGCAGACGTGCTGATCGTGGGCGCCGGGCCGGCGGGCAGCGCGAGTGCCGCGCTGCTCGCTCGGCAGGGATTCGCCGTCGTCGCGATCGACCGCGCGGCGTTCCCCCGCGACAAGGCCTGCTCCGAGTATTTGAGCCCGGAGGCGGTCCGTGTGCTGGATCGGCTCGGAGTCGTACACGACCTCGAGCGGGCCGGCGCGCGACCGCTTGCGGGCACGGTCGTACAGGGACCGCTGGGCGCGCGCCTCCACGGCCTCTTCGCCGAGGCCCGTCCCAGGCCGAGCCGCCCCACGGGGCTCTCGGTCCCGCGCAAGGTGCTCGACGCTCGGCTCGTTCACGCCGCCCGCGACGCGGGGGCGAAGGTCCTGGAGCGGACCGCGCTGGAGGAGCTGCTCTATGACCGCGGCGCCGTCGCGGGGGCGGTGGTGCGGGACCCGGAGGGGCGCCGCCTGATTCGGGCCCGCCTCGTGGTCGGTGCCGACGGGCTCAGGTCGGGCGTCGCCCAGCGCCTCGGCGTCCGCCGCGGCGGCCATCTCCGGCGCTATGCCTTCGTCGCGCACGTCGCGGCCGTACGGGGCCTCGAGGATTCGGCGGAGATGCATGTGGGGCGCCGGGGCTACGTAGGACTGAACCGCATCGGCGACGATCTCGCCAACGTCGCGCTGGTCGTGCCGGCGGCCCTCGTGCAGTCGGCACGGGGGCGCGCGCGCGACTTCTTCTTCGAGTACCTCGACCGATTCCCCGGCGTGCGCGGGCGGGTGGATCCCCGGCGGCTGATGCGGCCAGTGCTTACAACCGGTCCCTTCGGCGTGTGGGCGCGACGGACGACCGCGGACGGCGCGCTGCTCGTGGGCGACGCGGCTGACTTCTTCGACCCGTTCACGGGAGAGGGCATTTGCGCTGCCCTGCGCGGGGCCGAGCTCGTGGCGGAGCACGGCGCGGCCGCCCTCGAGGCGCCGGGGTCCGTGAGTGCGCGGCGACTCGCGGCCTACGCAGCGGCCCGCCGCCGGATGTTCGCGGGCAAGTGGGTCGTGGAGCGGCTCATCGGCTACGCGATGGAGTGGCCCGCCCTCTTTGATCGGGCGGTCGATCGCCTCGGCCGGCGCGGCAGCATGGCCCATACGCTCATCGGCGTCACCGGTGACTTCGTTCCCGCGGGGGAGGTACTGAATCCCGTCTTTCTCGCCCGGATGGTTCTGTGAACACGCCCGACGTCGATGACGCGCAGTTCCGCCAGCTGCTCGGCCGGTTCGCCACCGGCGTCGCGGTGATCACGGTGACCGCCCCCGACGGCCGGCCTCACGGGATGACGGCCAACAGCCTGGCGTCGGTGTCCCTCAAGCCCCCGCTCGTCTCCCTCGCCGTCGAGCATCGCGCCGAGCTGCACGGGCTCATCACCCGGCGCGACGTATTCGTTGCCAACATCCTCTCGAGCCATCAGGAAGCGCTCTCCCGTCGCTTCGCGGACCCGCAGGATGACCGGTTCGAGGGCGTGGGGTACTCGACGAGCCGGAACGGCGGGATCCTGCTCGATGGTGCGCTCGCCCACATCGAGTGCGTGCGCCAAGACATGGTCGAGGCCGGAGACCACACGATCGTGATCGGCCGCGTCGTGAGCGGCGGGACCCGGGACGGCCGCCCGCTCCTGTACTACCGCGGCGGCTACGCCGCTCTGGGGTAGGCGATGGTGCCCCTGGCCACCCGCCGTCTCGGTACCGAGCTCCTCGACGATCCCCGGGGAAGTCCCGCAGCCGTCGAGACATCGCTCCGCAACATCGCCCGTGCCAACCGCTGGTTCGGGGGAACCGCGGCGCTCTGCTGGGGATTGGGGCGGGCCCTGCGCGGGCTCGCACCAGGCACCCGGCTCACGCTGCTCGACCTGGGCAGCGGCCTCGGCGACGTCCCCCGAGCCGCCGCCGGGTGGGCCGCCCGGCGCGGTATCCATCTCGTCCCGATGGGGTTGGAGCGCCATCCGGTCGCCGCCCGCCTCGCCGCTGGAGGCGGGCTCCCGACCGTGGTCGGCTGCGCCGGGGCCCCACCGGTGTCGCCGAAGAGCGTGGATGTCGTCTCCGTGTGCATGCTTGCGCATCATTTCGAGCCCGACTCCGTGGTAGAGCTCTTCCGGACGTGCGAGCGGCTCGCGCGGCGCGCCGTCGTCATCGCCGACCTCCGCCGGGCGCCGCTGGCCAAGGCCGCGTTCTGGTGTGGGGCCCGGCTCCTGCGGTTCGACCCCGTGACCGCCCGCGACGGGCTGACCTCGATCCGTCGCGGATTCACGGTCGCGGAGCTGGCGGCGCTGCTCCGCCGGGCAGGTGTGCCGGGGGAGGTCACGCGGCGGCCCGGCTGGCGGCTCGTCGCAACGTGGGCGCCGGCCTCCGCATGATGCGGACCGAGGACCGGCTCTTCATGCGGGCGCCGGTCGAGCGCGTGTTCCGGGCCGCCGCCGACGTCGAGCGCTGGCCGGAGCTCCTGAGCCACTATCGCTGGGTGCGGATGGTCGAGCGCCGTCCCGATGGCGGGGTAGTGGAGATGGCTGCCTGGCGACCCTTCGGCCGCCTCAAGTACCCCACCTGGTGGGTGTCGGAGATGTGGGTAGATGCCAAGACGCCCGCGGTGCGCTATCGGCACGTGCGCGGGATCACAACCGGGATGGCCGTCGAATGGCGGCTGCAACCGGCCTACGAAGGGACCGACGTGACCATCGTACATGAGTGGAACGGACCAAACTGGCCCCTGATCCGCCGCCCAGCCGCGGAGTGGGTGATCGGGCCGGTGTTCATCCATGGGATTGCTTGGCGCACCCTGGCGGGCATCCGGCATGCCGTGGAGCGGCTCGATGCCTGACCCCCGCCGCGTCGTCGTGACGGGCGTCGGGGCAGTGACGCCGATCGGGACCGGTGCCGCCGGGTTGTGGAGCGGCCTGCGCGAGCGCCGCTCCGCGGTGCAGTGCGTCACCCGTTTCGACCCCACGCCGTTCAAGAGCCGGATCGCCGCTCAAGTGAATGATTTCGTGGCGACCGATCACCTGGAGGAACGGCGGGCCCGCCGTCTGGACCGCTTCGGGCACTTCAGCGTGGCCGCGACGCGGCTCGCGATCGCGGACGCACGTCTCGATCTCTCGCACGAAGACCCGGACATGGTCGGCGCGATGATGGGCACCGCGCTCGGCGGCGTCGCCTTCGGCGAGGCACAGTACCGCGCGTTCTTGCAGGGCGGGCCGCGGGCGGTCGACCCGACGCTCGCGCTCAGGGTGTTCGCCGGCGCCGCGAGCTGCAACGTGGCGATCGAGTTCGGAATCACGGGCCCCAACTCGACCAACGGGATGAGCTGCGCCTCCGGCACCATCGCCGTCGGGGAGGCGTTCCGCGCGATCGCCCGCGGCGAGGCGGACGCCATGGTCGCGGGCGCCGCGGAGGCGCCGCTCGCGCCGCTCTGCTTCGGCGCCTTCGCCATCATCCGCGCGATGTCCACCCGGAACGATGATCCCGCCCGGGCCAGCCGACCCTTCGACCGGGCGCGCGACGGATTCGTCATGGGCGAGGGAGCCGCAGTGCTGATCCTGGAGGAGCGCGGCCGCGCGCTCGCCCGCGGGGCGCCGGTCTACGCGGAGATCTGCGGGTACGGGCTCACGAACGACGCGTACCACATGACCGCGCCCCGACCCGACGGGCGCCAGGCCGCCCGGGCGATGCAGCTCGCTCTCCGCGACGCGCACATCGCGCCGGCCGAGGTCGGCTACATCAACGCCCACGGGTCGTCCACGCCGCTCAACGACCCCACCGAGACGTCATCGATCAAGCAGGTCTTCGGCGAGCACGCGTACCGGCTGGCCTTGAGCGGCACCAAGGGATACTACGGCCACGCCCTGGGCGCGAGCGGCGCGATCGAGGCCGCCATCTGCTCCCTGTCGCTCCTGCACGGCTGGCTCCCGCCCACGGTGAACCTGGAGAGCCCGGACCCCGCGTGCGATCTGGATTACATCCGGGGGGACGGCCGGGACGCCCGGCCGGAGTTCGTGCTCAGCAATTCGTTCGGGTTCGGAGGAGTCAATGCCAGTCTGGTGCTCAAGAGACCGGACTGAAAAACAGTGAGAAGGGACTTCTCACTTCTCACTGTTCCGTACGAGATTCAGGAAATACGCAAGGAGTATCGCGCCCGCCACCACGTAGGCCGCGATCATGTACCCACCGTTGATCGGCGGCTCAGGCGGCATCACGCTCTTCCCTCGCGTCGGCCGCCAGTCCGATGCCGTATCGCAGCGTCACCAGCCCGATGTACAGCAGCGTGAACATCAGCGTCGAGACCAGCAGGGTCCGCAGCATCTCCGACGGCAGCGACGGGGCGCTCGGCTTGAGCACGATGGGCTGCGGGTGCAGTGTCCGGAAGAGATAGACGCTGAGGTGCACGAAGGGGACCAGAATCATCCCCATGATGCCGACCACCGCGCTGAACCGTGCCCGTTCGTGGCGGTCGTGCACGGCCGTGCGGAGCGAGAGATAGCCCACGAAGAGGAAAAAGAGGAAGAGGGTCAGCGTAAGGCGGGCGTCCCAGGTCCACCATGTCCCCCAGATCGGCTTGGCCCAGATCGGCCCGGTCGTCAGCATCACGGCCGCGAAGACCAAGCCGACCTCGGCCGAGGAGGCGGCGAAGAGATCGAGCCGCGGGTCGTGGAGCCACAGGTAGAGCGCGCTCACGATCCCCACCAGCGAGAATGCCAGCAGCGCGCTCCAGGCGGCCGGCACGTGCAGATAGAAGATCTTCTGAGCCAGTCCCTGGCGAGCCTCGATCGGCGTGAAGCCCAGCGCCATCACGTACACACCAGCGATGCCGAGCAGCGCCACGGCGCTGATCACCCTGCCACGCCGCATCACGGCGTGTGCCCGCTCCAGCGACGGCGTCGGAAGGGCGGCGGCGGTCATTCGTCCACCACGGAAGAGAAAACCAGGGCGGCCACGGTCACGAAAACGACGTCGTAGGCGGCGAGTATTCTAAGCCACCCGAGCATCTCGCTCAACGGCCGATCCGCCAGCAGCCGTGAGGTCACCTGCACCGCGCCGACCAGGGGCGGGACCATGAACGGGAGCAGCAGAACCGGCAGCAGCAGCTCCGCGAAGCGGGTCCGGACCACCATGGCGCCGAACACCGTTCCCACCGCGACGAACCCGATCGTGGCGAGTATCGCGGTCCCGACGATGCCGCCGAGCGCGCGCGAGAGGTCCAGATTGAAGAACAGGACGAACAGCGGGAGCGCGACCGCTTCCACCACCCCGACGAAGGCGAGGTTGGCCAGCAGCTTGCCCGCGAACAACGCGCCGCGCGGCACCGGCGCGAGCAGCAGCCCGTCGAACGCTCCGTGCTCCCGTTCCACCGTGAACGCCCGGTTCATGGCGATCATCGCCGCAAAGGCGAACGTCACCCACAGCGCACTGGGCGCGAGGTCGGTGGAGGACAACGCGGTCGGGTCCCGGGCGAAGTTGAAGATGACGAGCACCAGCGCGCCGAAAACCGTGGCGGACAGGAGTGCCGTCTTGCTCCGGAGCTCTGCCTTGACGTCCTTCGCCGCCACGACCAGCGCAAGCCGGATCGCCTCACGCATTGGCCAGGGCGTGGTAGCGGGGGAGAAATTGGGTCAGGTCTCCCGCGCGCGGCTCATCCAGGGCCCATCGCCCGGCGGCCAGCACCGCCACGCGGGAGGCGAGCTCCCAGGCTTCGTCGAGGTGATGGGTGACGAGCACCAGGGCGAGCCCGGCCGAGAGTCGCGCGCCCAGCAGCGCCCGCAGGCGCTCGGCCGCGGGCGCATCGAGGCCGGTGAACGGCTCGTCGAGCAGTAACAGGTGGGGCTCGTGTACCAGCGCCCGCGCGATCGACGCCCGCTGGAGAAGTCCGCGGCTCAAGCGCGTTGGCCGCTCCTCGCCATGCCCGGCGAGTCCCACCGCCTCGAGCGCCCGGCGGGCGGCGTCGCCGGGGTCCGGAGCCCCGTAGAGCCGGGCGGCGAGTGCGACGTTCTCCCGGACCGTGAGATCGTCGTACAGCATCGACTGATGAGCGACGAATCCTATGGGTCGGCGCGCATCCGGCGCTGACGGCTCCACCCGCCTGCCGAGGACCCGGATCTCCCCGGCGCTCGGCCGGGCGAGCCCGGCGAGCAGCCGGAGCAGCGTGGTCTTGCCGGCGCCGTTGGGACCCACGATCACCAGGGCCTCGCCGGCACGCACGCGGACATCGAGACCCCGCAGCACGCGGAGCGTGCCGAAGGAGCGCTGCAGGCCGACGGCGTCGAGAATCGGGCCGTCAGAGGACGGCATCGATGCGCGCGCCGAGCTCGTCGAGACGGAAGGGTTTGACGATGTAGCCGGAGTGCGGAAGGTCCAGCACCTTGAGCTGCGGCTCGATGCTCATGTAGGCGGTCGTGATGATCACCGGAAGGCCGGGCTGGGAGTGCCGGATCCTGCGGAGGAGATCCACTCCGTCGGTATCCGGCAGCCGCATGTCGAGCACCGCGACATCGGGCGGATGCTCGGCGAGCAAGGCGAGCGCCTCGGCGCCCGTGCTCGCGAATACAAGATCGTACAGCGGATTGAAGTGCCGCTCGTAACTCAATCGCAGGGCCGGCTCGTCCTCGACGAACAGAACGCGCCGCCGAATCTTATCATCGGTCATGCGCTGGCCTTCGAACGCGGGTCCGGTACGGCCGGACCCCGCGAGTCATCTCCGGGGCATGGAACGGAGGAACACTAATTCCGCGGCGGGATACCGTCCATAGCGCGAGGCGGGAGGCCCTGGGGTCAGGCGACCCCGGCCTCGAGGTGAAAGAGGTCTACCAGCTTGGTCACGACGAGGAGAAAGCGCATCTCGTCGTTGGGGTTGCGGAGGACCACTGTCTGGCGCCGCTCGGCCGCGCGTCGCTGAATCAGCATCAGGACGCCGAGCCCCGCGGAGTCAACCTGCCGGGTGCGGGCGAGATCGATGATGAGCTGGCCGGTCCCGTCGGGCAGCGCGTCCAATACTTGGACTGCCGCCTTGCGGAATTCCACCCGGGTATCGAGTCCCAGGCGTTCGGGCGCAATCAGCTCGCGAGCCGTGCCGTGCGTGGTGTCCATGAAGCCTCCCACACCCGACAAGGCTGGCGCGCAAACCTGCGGCTGGCCTGTGTCCACCTTCGGCACCGAGCTATCTCACCCCAGTCCTGCGGTGCGGATGAGACCTCTAGTTTTGCGGCCCCGGATCGCTCCGGGTGTGCTCTTATCGGGCGGATTTTTTTGTTCCGGGACCGCACCATGCGGCCCACGCAGGGGAAAGGCGAGAGCGGTGCCATCGCTGCTAACACCAACGAGGGCCGACACTTCCATCGGGGGGTCGGACCCCGAGTGCGACCCTCTGCACGGTACTTCGCGACAGACTGAGGAGAACTGCAACCCGGCTCTGGCTCGCTGGCATGGGCGGCCCTACCTTGTGAGTCCACCTTCATTCCGCGGCCCATGACCGACCAGCTCGACACCCTGCTTTCCGAGGCGCGACGGTTCCCCCCGTCCCCAGAGTTTGCGGCTCAGGCACTCGCCAAGCCCGAGCTATACGAGCGCGCCAAACGCGACCGGCTCGCCTTCTGGGCGGAGCAGGCGCTGGCGCTCGACTGGCTCGCCCCGTGGACCCGCGTTCTCGAATGGACCCCACCGCACGCCAAGTGGTTCGTCGGGGGGAAGCTGAACGCGGCCGCCAACTGCCTTGACCGTCATCTCGAAGGTCCCCGTCGCAACAAGGCGGCGATTATCTGGGAGGGTGAGCCCGGCGATCGGCGGGTGCTTACCTATTGGGACCTCGCGCGCGACGTGAGTCGCTGCGCCAACGTGCTCAAGGCTCTGGGGGTGAAGCGCGGTGACCGCGTGGGGATCTACCTGCCGATGATCCCGGAGGCCGCGATCGCCATGCTCGCGTGCGCCCGGATCGGCGCCGTACACTCGGTGGTGTTCGGCGGCTTTTCCGCTGAGTCCCTGCGCGATCGGATGAACGACGCCCGGGCGGTGGCGCTCATCACCGCTGACGGCGGCTACCGGCGGGGCCAGGTGGTCGCGCTCAAGCGGTTCGCCGACCAGGCGCTGACCGAGTGCCCTTCGGTCCGGCACGTGCTCGTCGTGCGCCGGCGGGTGGGCGGCGACGGAGACGAAAGCTGGGCGACGATGCAGGAAGGGCGCGATCACTGGTGGCATCGCGCGCTCGATGCGGCCTCGAGCAACTGCGAGGCCGAGGCGATGGACGCCGAGGACCTGCTGTACATCCTTTACACCTCCGGGACCACCGGGAAGCCGAAGGGGATCGTACACACCACCGGCGGCTACCTCACCCACGTCGCCGCCACCACGAAATACGTGTTCGACCTCAAGGACGAGGACGTGTTCTGGTGCACGGCCGACGTCGGCTGGGTGACCGGGCATTCCTACGTCGTCTACGGCCCGCTCGCGAATGGCGCCACGGTCTTCATGTACGAGGGCGCGCCCGACTGGCCCGAGCGCGACCGTTTCTGGTCGCTCATTGCCCGCTACGGCGTGACGGTGTTCTACACGGCGCCCACCGCGATCCGCGCGTTCATGAAGTGGGGCACCGACCACCCCGCGCGGCACGATCTCTCCACCCTGCGGCTCCTCGGCAGTGTCGGCGAGCCCATCAATCCCCAGGCGTGGATCTGGTATCACGAGCACATCGGCCGCGGACGCTGTCCGATTGTGGACACGTGGTGGCAGACCGAGACCGGCGGCATCATGATCACGCCGCTTCCCGGCGTCATCACCACCAAGCCCGGCTCCGCCACTGTCCCATTCCCCGGCATCTCGGCCGAGCTCGTGGATACGGCCGGGGTCCCCGTGGCGCAGGGCGGCGGGTTCCTCACGCTCACCGAGCCCTGGCCGGGCATGCTCCGCACCATTTACGGCGATGACGAACGCTACCGGCAGACGTACTGGACCCGTTTCCCCGGCCGCTATTTCGCCGGCGACGGCGCCAAGCTCGACGAGCACGGTTACTGGTGGCTCCTTGGCCGGGTGGACGACGTGCTGAATGTGGCCGGACACCGCATCGGTACGATGGAGGTGGAGAGCGCTCTCGTGGATCACCCCGCCGTGGCCGAGGCCGCCGTGGTCGGCAAGGCGCACGAGCTCAAGGGCCACGCCCTCGCCGCGTTCGTGACACTCAAGGAGGGCCACCAGCCTACCGCCGAGCTCAGGGACGACCTCAAGGAGCACGTGGCCAGGAAGATCGGGGCGATCGCCCGCCCGGACGACATCCTTTTTTCGGCGGACCTCCCGAAAACCCGCAGCGGGAAGATCATGCGCCGGTTGCTCAAGGACATCGCGGAGGGGAGAGCGCTCGGAGATACGACCACCCTGGCCGACCCGAACGTGGTGAACCGGCTGAAGGAGATGTACGAGGGGCAGGAGGTGTGAGGGAGAGCCATTAGCTAACGGCTATAGCTGTATCTGCGCCCCCAGCTCGACGACTCGGTTGGGCGGCAGCCCGAAGAAAGCCGCCGCCGATTGGGCGTTCCGGGTCATCACGATGAACAGCCTCTTCCGCCACCTCGCCATCTTCCGCCCGCCCGTGGCGATCAGCGTCTCCCGGCCCAGATAGAAGGTCGTCTGCATGAGGTTGATCGTGAGCCCGAGCCCGACCGGCGGAGCTTGGCTCAGTGCCTTGACGACGGCGGGCACGTCGGGGGACTCCATGAACCCGTAGTGCGCGATCACCTGGCAGATGCCCTCGCCCAGGCCGATGGACCGAAGCCGGTCCTTCTCGGCGACCAGGGGGATCTCCTTGGTGACGACCGACAGCAGGATGACCCGCTCGTGCAAGACCTGGTTGTGCTTCAGGTGGTGGAGCAGCACGGGCGGCGCCCCGCTCGCGTCCGACGTCAGAAACACGGCGACGCCCGGCACGCGTGGCGGCTTGCGCCGAGCGATGTCGTTCAGAAACAAGTCCATCGGCAGCGCGTTCTCCCGCATGATGCCGGCGAGCAGCACCCGTCCCTGCTTCCAGGTCGCCATGAGCGTGAAGATCCCCAGCGCAACGACAATGGGGAACCAGCCTCCGTGCGTGACCTTCACCAGGTTGGCCGAGAAGAAGGTCACGTCCACCAGCAGGAACAGGCCCGCCAGACCGCCGGCCTTCCAGAGGGGCCAGCGCCACCGCGCCCGCATGACCTCGTAGTACAGGAGAGTCGTGATCGTCATCGTCCCGGTCACGGCGATGCCGTACGCGGCGGCCAGGTTGCTCGACGACCGGTAGGCCAGCACCAGCCCGATACAGGCGACGGCCAGCGCCTGGTTCACTTCCGGGATGTAGATCTGCCCGGCCTCCGTGTGCGAGGTGTGCTTGATCGTGACCCGGGGACAGTAGCCCAGCTGCACCGCCTGCTGCGTAAGTGAGAAGGCGCCGGAGATCAGGGCCTGCGATGCGACGATCGCCGCTAGCGTGGCTACGACGATCATCGGGATCAGGAGCGGCGTGGGGACGAGAGCGTAGAACGGGTTCAGCGCGGCCCGCGGATCATGGAGCAGGAGGGCGCCCTGCCCGAAGTAGTTGATCAGCAGCGCCGGCAGCACCAGCCCGAACCACGCAATGCGGATCGGGCGCTTGCCGAAATGCCCCATGTCGGCGTAGAGCGCTTCCCCGCCGGTGAATACCAGCACGACCGCCCCCAGGACGAGGAAGCCGCGCATGCCGTCCTCCATGAAGAACTTCACCGCGTACCAGGGATTCAGCGCCCGTACCACTGAAGGGTCCAGCAGGATCCCCCGGATACCCAGCAACGTGATGCACCCGAACCAGACGAGGGTGATCGGGCCGAAGATCGCGCCCACGCCTGCGGTTCCCCGCTTCTGGAAGAGGAAGAGGCCGAGCAGGATCGCCACCGTGATGGGCACGACGAACGGGTCGAACGCCGGCGCGACCACCTTGAGCCCCTCCATGGCGCCCAGCACCGAGATCGCCGGGGTGATGACTCCGTCGCCGTAGAGCAGTGCCGCCCCGAACAGGCCAAGGGGCAGCAGCACCCGGCGGATCTGGGTGCGGCCCGCGGCGCTCTTGCCCCGCACTAGCGCCATGAGCGCCAGGATGCCGCCCTCACCGCGGTTGTCGGCCCGCATCACGAGCGAGATGTACTTGAACGAAACGACGAAGTTGAGGGACCAGACGATCAGGGAGAGGATGCCGAGGACGTTGTCGACGGTGGGCGGGAGACCGTGCTCGCCTCTGAAGCATTCCCGCAAGGCGTAGAGCGGGCTGGTGCCGATGTCGCCGTAGACGACACCCAACGCCGCCAGCACCAGCCCGGCGAGGACCGGCCCCCGCGGGGGGGCCTTGGCACCTTCCGACACGTCAGCGCGGCGTCAGCGAATCGACGAGGCGCGCGATGGCATCCGAGTCGAGCCGGCCCTGATAGAGGCGCCCCCCCACCAGCAGCGTCGGCGTCGCGTTCACCCCGACGCGCACGCCTTCGTCGTAGCTCGCCTGGATACGACCCGCGAACTTCGCGGCCTGCATGCACGCGTCGTACCGCGCGAGATCCAGCCCGCTTCCCTCCGCGTACCGCCGGAAGATCGGCGCCGCGTCGCGAGACTCGGCCCAGTCCGCCTGGCCTTCATAGATCCTGCGGTGCTGCTCCCAGTACTTGCCCTGCTCGTCCGCGCACGCCGCCGAATGGGCCGAGACGCGGGAAAACGAATGCTGTTGCAGCGGAAAGTCCCGGTACCGCCAGCGGAGGCGGCCGGTGTCGATCAGCCGTTCCTTGATCGTCGGCATCTGGAGCGTCGAGAACGTCTGGCAGAACGGACACTGGTAGTCCGCGTATTCCGTGATCTCGACCTTGGCGCTGTCCGAGCCCAGGAGGTAGCCGCGGAACCCCGCCGTGTCGGCTGCCTGAACGGTCACGTTGGCCGGGATGCTGGCCGTTCGGGGACGCGAAAGCATCCACCCCAGCACGCCGACCCCGACCACTGCCACACCGCCCAGCGCCGTGTAGAAGCCTCTCATGCCGACGGGGGTGCCCGCCATGGCTCGTCGTCCTCCGGTTCCTCGAGCTTGAAGGAGCCCTTCTTGTGCTGCGCTTCCTCGACGATCCGCCGGTTTTCCGCGACCTCCGGCGTGTCGTATGTGCTGCGGACCTCGTAATGGAACAGCTCCGAGCGGGCGTCGCCCATCAGCCGAAGCAGCTCGGGCACTCCGCCCAGCAGCTGCCCACCCCGGTCCAGCTCCTGGATTCGGGCCGCCAGCGCACGAAGCAACTCCGCCAGACGCTCCGCCCGCCCCTTGTCATACACCTCGTCGTGCTCCGCCATGCCCGCCTTGCGATGCCCCGGAGGGAACCGCCCTCAAGTTCGCGTGGTTTCTACCGATGAATGTAATGCGGGCCGTGCATCGACGGGGGCTTGGAGCGTCTTTGCACCCGATGGTGTGACCCTGTTATCATTCCCGCGGCGCGGAAGCGCCAAGACACTTGAACCCCAAGGAAGGTCGATGAGCAAGAAGAAGCCCAGGCGTCTCCCGGCGGCCGCGTCCTCGTTCGATCAGGCCCGTGACGAGATGTTCAGTCACATCCTCCGGTGCGGCGTCATCGAAGCCCTCCCCGAGCA
This sequence comes from Gemmatimonadota bacterium, assembly GCA_041488455.1. Taxonomy (GTDB): domain Bacteria; phylum Gemmatimonadota; class Gemmatimonadetes; order Gemmatimonadales; family GWC2-71-9; genus DASQPE01. Next base: position 15,986 of record JBGPPG010000011.1, on the reverse strand, counting down.
CCAAAAGGGGTGGTTCGACGACACCATGCAGTACCTTACGGACCGGTATCCGGACCTGAGCGAGGAGGAGTTCGGCAGGCTGCGCACGCTGGGCGAGCGGTACTGTCAGCCCGTGCAACGCCGCGCCGAGTCCGTCCGGCAGGAGAGCGCTGGCTCCGTCGCGGTCTGACGCACCCGGTCACCGCGCACATGTTCGCCCCGAGGCAGCCGCCTCGGGGCGCTATTGTTTCCGGATCGGCCGACGCCAGCGCCAGCCCACGGTGAGACGAACACCCCCACCCACGCCGGCTTCGACCGCCCAGCCCGACCGCCCGCCCGGCGCTCCCTCCAACCCGACCAGCGCGACGACATACCCCTGATCGACCGCTCCGGCCACGCCGGCGATCCCGCCGCCGAAGTACACGCCTGGGTGCGCCGTGGCCGTTGGACTGAGTAGAAAGTGGGCGAGCAGCTCCCCGCGCCCCGCCGCTCGCCCGCCCGACACGCCCACGCCCGCGGTGGCCGCGAGCCGCATCCGCATCGACGCCCGGACCGCGGCGTAGAGACCGCCCGTGACCAACGCCGGATCGGCGGTCGTGAGCAGCGCCTGTCCGCCCGCTTCGAGCGTGGTCTGGGCTACAGCCGGCCCGGCGCATACCGCGGCGAGAAGCGGGAGGCTACGCCAGATGCAGGTCATACTCGACCGCGATGTCCGGCGCGAGCGAGTGCACGACCGAGCAGTATTTCTCCAGAGAGAGATCGATGGCGCGGCGGGCCTTCACCTCGTCGAGGCCGGCGCCGCGGATGTGGAAGGCGAACCGAATGGACGCAAAGCGCCGGGGAACGGACTCGCGGCGCACACCGGCGACGTCGATCCGTAGCGATTCCAGGCTTGCCCGCATCTTCTCGAGGATCGTGACCACATCCGCGCCGCTGCACGCAGCCGCGGCCAGGAGCAGCGTGAGGGTCGGGCCCGGCGCCTCCGCGTTGTCCGCGTCTACCAGCGAAGTGGGGCCGCCCGGCTCCCCACCGCGGAACCGCATCCCGCCCTCCCACACGACCGCCACTCGCTTCGTCTCGCCCGCCACGTGGCTATCCTCTGCCGCCTGGGTTCATTCCGGATCGGCCCCGCCGACCGGTCGCTTCTCCCGCCGAGCGACGCGAGTGTAGTCCCAGATCGCGTACAGGCCCACGGCGGCCGTCGCCCAGACCAGCTCATGCAGCAGGGGCGACCCGACGAGAAAGGCCACCAGCGTGAGCAGCTGGCCCACCGTGACCGCCTTGCCGCCGAGCCGGGCGGGAATGGCGGTGGCCCGGCGGGACAGCGCCGTGATTACGAAGGCAACCGTAGCGACGATGTCGCGAAGGAGAACGCCGACGACCTCGTACCAGGCCAGCTGACCCGACAAGGCCACCACGCCGAACGCGGAGGCCATGAAGAGCTTGTCGGCCACCGGATCCAGCACGACGCCCAGCCGCGAAGATCCGAACCGCCGCGCGATCGGCCCGTCCAGCAGGTCCGTCGCGGAGGCGATCACCACGATGCCGACCCGCACCCATGTGTCGCGGACGAGCGGGAAGAGAATCGCCAGCGGCACGCGGAGGGCCGTGAGCAGATCCGCCGCGCTCCATTGGAGGCGGGGCTGGGTCTCGGACCGGGGAAGGCCGTCTGCCGTCATGGCCCCAAACATACAACGCGGTTCCGCAGCGCCGGCGTTACTTGCCGCCCCCAGCCCCTCGCACGATCCCTTCCGCCCGCGCGAGCCCGGTCAGGTGGGCCGCCGCGAGGGCCTGCACCTGCTCGACGGTGACGCGGCAATACGCCGCACCCGGGTCCGCAAGCTCCGCGAGTCCGTCACCCACGAGCCAGGCCTCCAGCACCTCGCCGGCGACGGTCGTTGCGTGCTGACGCCGGACCTCCGCCTGGCCGGAGAGATAGCTCACCGCCTGCGCCAGCTCCGCCGCTGTCACCGGTTCCCTGACGAACCGCTCCAGCTCCTCCAGCATGGCCGCCCGGGCCTCCGCTTCGCGCTCCGGCGAGGTGGCGATGTAGGCGACGAGCGCGCCGGCGCGGCCCTTCTGCCACGACGACGCCAGCACGGTGTACGCCAGTGAGCGCCGGTCGCGGAGCGCCTCGAATATCCGGCCCCCCAGGCCGCTCGCGACCCCCGCCCACACTTCGGCGGCGAAGCGCTCCGGGCTCCGGCGATCCGGGCCGCGGAAGACCATGGCGAGCGCGGTCTGGGCCTTGTCCCGGAGAACCACCCGCTCCTGCGGCCGCGAGTCGAGGGCCCACGTGAGCGGCGTCGGTGCCGGGGCGGCCGCCCGGGCCGGCAGGCTGTCGAACACACCGGCGAGCACATCGGCGGCAGACCCCGGCGCCACGTCGCCGACTGCGACGATGACCGGGCGCGCTGCCAGCATGGCCTGCTGGTGCCACCGGCGCGCGTCGGTGCCGGTGAGATCGGCCAGGGTCTCGGGCAAGCCGGCGATCGGAAGCCCGTAGCCCGCGTCACCGAAGGCCTCGGCGAAAGCGAGCTGGAACGGATAGCGGAACATGTCGTCCGCGACCTGCCGGGCCTCCGCAACGAGCAGGTCGCGCTCCGCCGCGACATCCCGGTCGGCGAGCGTCGGGGACCGGTGTACGGCGTCGATCAGCGCGGCGGCGTCTCCCAGCCGCTCCGTCAGCACCGTAAGCCCCACTCCGACCCAGTCCGACGTGAGCCCCGCCCCCAGGGTGCCGCCCAGCCGCTCGGCCGCGAAGGCCAGACCGCCGGCGTCGAGCCCGGCAGCCCCGCGGAGCGCGCTCCGCACCGTGAGCGCGCCGAGGCCCGCCTGACCGGGCGGGTCGAACTCCAGCCGGGGTACGTAGAGACCCAGCGTTACGGTCGGGACGCCCGGCTTGCGGCGCACCAGCAGATCGGCGCCCTGAAGCGGTGCGTGGAGCACGTCTGACTCGACGGTCCCGCGCGCGGCGCGCCGGGCGGGCGGCGACGGCGCAGAGCCCGCCGGGGCCGCCATCGGGGGAAGCGCTGTCACCGCGAAGGTCCGGGCGACCTGGTCCGCCGTGAGCTCCGAGCCGCCGTCACGCGGGAGATAGACGACCGCCGAGACCGTTTCCGGATCGAGGTAGCGTGCCGCCACGGCCCTCACGTCGTCGGCCGTCGCGGCGGCAAGCGCCTCGTACTCGCGGTCGAGGACGCCCACGTCCTCCAGCGCTTCCGCCGCCGCCAGGGCGGCAGCACGGCCTTCCATCGATTCGAGCCGACGGGCCCAGCGAGTGAGAAGCAGGGTCTTCGCCCGATCGAGATCGTCCGCCGAGGGCCCGACCAGGCTCAGCCGGGCCGTCGCCTGCGCGATCCCCTCGAGGGCCCCGGGCACGCGCTCCGCCTCCAGATCCGCCGTCACTCCGAAGACGCCGAGCTCGGTCGGCGAGTAGTTGTAAGCGGCGATGGACGTCACCACACCGGTCTCGCGGAGCGCGCGCTGGAGCCAGCTGCCCCGCCCCGCCGCGAGCACCGCCGCGGCCAAATCCAGCGCCGCCGCATCGGGATGCAAGGGCGCCACGGTGCGCCAGCCGACCGCAAGCTCGGCCTGGCTCACGTCGCCGCGAAGCGTGCGAGCCCGGACGTCTCGCCGGGGCGGCTCGTCAGGAGACGGGTCGCTGGCGCCCGGCGCCGGAGCCCAGTCGCGGTAGGCCTCCCGCGCCATCCCGAGTGCCCGTTCCGGCTCCACGGCGCCCACGATCGATACGATCGTGCGCTCCGGCACGTAGCGCGATCGGTAGTACGCCCAAAGATCGTCCCGCGTGAAGCGGGCGAGGTCGGCCTCGTAACCGATCCGCCACCGGCGAATGCGGTGGCGGTCGAACATGATCTCGTGCAGGGTCTCGTAAGCGACCGCGCCGGCGTTGTCGAGTTTGCGCTTGGCCTCCTGGATGATCACCCGGAGCTCCCGGGCCAGCTCGTCGGCGTCGATGCGGGAGTGCCGGAGCGCGTCGCTCTGGATGTCGAGCGCCGCGGCGAGCCCGCTCGCCGGCAGCACGGTGAAGTACGCCGTGTGGTCGTAGCTGGTGCTGGCGTTGAGGTAGCCGCCGGCGGCCTTGGTCTCCCGCGCCACGGCACCGACGCCCCGCCGTGCGGTCCCCTTGAAGAACATGTGCTCCAGCACGTGCGAGATGCCGACCCACCGGTCGGGCTCGTCGAAGAACCCCGCCTTTACGTGGGTGACCACCGAGACCACCGGCGCCGAGTCGTCACGCTGCACCAGCAGCGTCAGCCCGTTGGGGAGGACCTCGCGCACCACGCCGGCGGACCAGCGTGCGGTCATTCGCGGGCTCCCCGGGCCAGCGGGCGCCAGCGGAGCACGGCGAGTGCGCCGAGCAGAGCCGCAGCCCCGTACACCACCACCTGAACCAGGCCGGCCCCGTCGGGGAGCGGATCGCCCAGGTGAAGCAGGTGTCGGGGAGGGAGGATCAACTCGAGCACCACGCCGATCGGCCCGCGCTCCATGCCCATGGAGTGGGCCACGCCCATCAGGGTCTGCCAGGCCAGCAACGCCGCCACCGCCAGCCAGTCACCCCGGATGAGCGTTGACATCAGGAACACGAGCCCGCCGATCACCAGATAGAGCAGCGCCAGACGGGCCACGAACCCGGGACCCACCAAGGGCATGGCGAACCGGCTCGCGATGATCTGCGCCACCACGGCGGACCCGATCAGCACGGCGACGCCGGCGATCAGCCAGCGCTGGAGATAGTAGAGCGGCGGACTGACCGGCTTCGCGAACAGCGTGCGCTGGTGCCCGATCGCGAAGTCGGCACTCACCACTCCACCGGTCGCGAGCAGCGTGAGCGCGATCGCGGTCCAATCGAGGACGACAAGGGACGCGGCTTGAGCGGCGTCTCCGATGGGGCCGGTCACCTGCACCCGGCTCACCAGGAGCGCAGCCAGGAGGGTCAGCACCGCCATCAGAAGGCCCGGCCCGAAAGCCAGGTCACGGACCATCCAGCCGGCGTACCGGGTAGGCAGCTTCATGCGTCGCCTCCGACAGCTGCCCGGAACTCGCTCTCCAGGCGGCTCTCCTCGGGCGCGAACGCAGTGACTACCGCGCCTGCCGACAGCAGCTCGGCGAGTCCCCGATTGAGGGCGTCAAGCTCGCCCCGGACACGCCACTCCGCCTGCCGGCCTGCGATGGCCGCGGCGTCGGGGAAGATCCGGGCCAGCGCCGGATGCGCCGCAACCAGCGCCAGCCGGTACGCGACCGCGACACCCGTGGAGGGCATGGCGCCCGCGCCGGCTGCGACGATCCGCTCGACCCGCCCCTGGTGGAGGATCAGCACCCGGTCGGCCAGTCGCTCCAGCTCGTCCAGGTTGTGCGAGGCGATCAGGATCAGGCGGGAGGGTCGCCGCAGCTCGCGGACCGTGTCGCGGAAGCGCTGAGTCCAGAGCGGGTCGAGCCCGTGGGTCGGCTCGTCGAGGACGAGGAGATCACTATCGCCGGCCAGTGCCTGCGCGAGTCCGAGCCGCTGAAGGTTGCCCTTGGACAGCTCCCGCACCCGCTTGCTTCGCTGATCGGCGAGCCCGAAGTCCCGGAGGAGCGCCTCCACCCGCTCGCCAAGGTGTTCTGAGGGTACCTGGGACAGAACCGCGTAGCGTCGGAGGGCCGCGTCCACTGCCCAGTGGCCCGGAATGGCGATGAGCTCGGCCAGGTAGCCGGCCCCGTGCCGCTCGACCCAGGTGCGAGGGGGAATGCCCTCCACCAGCAACGTGCCGCTCGTGGGGAACAGGTAGCCGAGGAGCAGTGAGATCAGCGTGGTCTTCCCGGCGCCGTTGGGTCCTGCAACGCCGATGACCTCACCCCGCGCGAGCGTCAGGGTGAGGTCGTCGAGCGCCGGCACTACCCGGCCACCGAGGAGCGAGCGATAGGTCTTGGAGAGGCCCTGCAGCTCGATCACTGGATGATACGCAGGACCCCCGCCTCGGCGCTCCCGCGGATGAACGCCTCGGCGTCCGTCACCGGAATCACCACCCCGGTTTCCGCGCGACCCCGCCGAGCGAGGCCGACCATGAACTCGGTGAGCGATGCGTCGGCCCACTCGCGGTCGGCCGCCTTCATCTGCAAGAGAATCTCCTCCCACGTCCCGTTGAACGTGTGCCCGGCGAGCGTGCCGATCGAGTGCGTGTCACCCGGAGGCACCTGGCCCGGCCGGCGCTGCATGGCGTGGAGCTCCGTGAGAAGCGTGCCGAACAGCTCCAGCTGGTGCGGGTCGCGCACGGAGCCGTCCGGCTGCTGCGCTTCGACCTCGGCGAGCAGGAGATCCACGGAATCCGGGTCGCCCGCCACCTCGCCCAGACGCTGGAGCCAGGGCTGGAGCTCGGGGTCTTCGTCGCGCAGCCGGTAGACCGACTTCTTCAGCTCGATGTGGCGCCAGATGCCGAGCTCGTCGTAGTGCTCCTCGGGCCTGGTCTTCTCCAGGTGGTGCAGCGCCGCCTCCGATTCCCCCCGGTCGTACAGCATGTTCGCGAGATAGATCCGGGCCTCGGCGAACTCCGGCTCGAGCTCGAGCGCCCGGCGCAGCCAGAACAGCGCGCCGCTGTCGTTGCCCAGGCGGTGATACGCGTATCCCAGACAGGCCGCCGCGTCCGGTGATTCCGGCTGCGCCAGCGCCGCGAAATCGAAGAACCGCTGGGCCGGCCCGATCAGTGACTCCCGGAAAAGCGCCCGGCCGACCTGCAGCATCAGCTCGTGGTCGTCCTTGAAGCCGATCAGCACGATCCGCTCGAAGGCCCGGAGCGCGCCGACCCGCTCGCCCAACTTGAGTAGCGTCTCCCCCAACCCAGCCAGCCCGTCTTCGTGATCGGGGTCGAGCGAGAGCGCCCGCTCGAAGCTCCGCCGCGCCCAAGCGTACTCCTCCCGCGCCAGCTGGGCGTAGGCGAGACCGATGTGGAGTTCGACCGCGTGGGGGTAGAGGGAGAGTCCCTCCCGGAGAAGAGCGACCGCGTCGTCGTAGCGACCTTCGTTGTAGAGCTGATGGGCTTGTTCGTCGAAATCGTCGGAGCTGCGGAATGCATCCGACATCGGCTGGGCCTCCCCAGGTCTTTGACTCAATAGTAGGACGTGACAGTGCCGGGAGCAAGGGAACGGACGGGCCGAAGCGGTTGCGACGTTGGCTGCCTAATTGCGTACCGGATCACCGGTTAGATGGTTGTGCGACGGCGCTGGTCGGGCACTTGACGGAGACGGCTTTCTCAATATCTTACTGACCAGTCAGTTACTAATAAGAGGCAATCGCATGACCGACGAATCCAGCGCCATCATCACCGCGCCCCGGTGGCAACGCCGCCCCGAGGCCAGGCCCGAAGAAATTCTCGACGCAGCCCTCGAAGTGTTCGGCGAGCACGGGTTCGCCAACGCCAAGCTCGAGGATGTCGCGCGTCTGGCCGGCGTCAGCAAGGGCACGCTCTATCTGTATTTCGATTCCAAGGAAACGCTCTTTCGTGAGATGGTGCAAGCGAAGGCCGTCGCCGCCGTGCGCGAAAGTGAGGCGTTCGTCGAGGCGTTTCAGGGCTCCAGCCGAGACCTGCTGGTCGAGCTGATGAAGCGCAAGTACGCCGTCATGCGCAATCAGCAGCTCAGCCGGATCAGCAAGCTGGTGCAGTCGGAGCTCCAGCGCTTCCCGGAGCTGGCGCACTTCTACGTCCAGGAGGTGATTCTGCCCGCGCGCCGTGTGGTCGAGCGAATCCTCCAGCGCGGTGTCGCGGCGGGCGAGTTCCGGCCCACCAGCCACGGGTTCGCCACGCGCGGCCTGCCGATGCTGCTGATCCAGGCCACCCAGACCCAGTGCTTCTTCCAGCAGTTCGACCCGGAGGCGCTGAGCGACGAGCAAACGCTCGAGGGTCTCATCGACTTCGCGCTCCACGGCGTGCTCGCGCGCCCTGAGCCCCCACGCTAGCTCCACCATGGTTCTTCGTCCCGTCGTCCTGCTGCTGGCGCTGCTCGCGGCACCGCTGAGCGCCCAGCAACCGGCGCCCGCCGCACCGCCGTCGAGCCCGCTGACGCTGCTCGACGCGATTCGCATCGGTCGGGAGCGCGGCGTGGCCGCCACGCTCGCGCAGCTCAACGCGCGGATCGCCGACGCACGGATCGGCGAGCGTCGGGCCGACGTCCTGCCCACGGTGGCCGGTCTCGCGGCCTATTCACGGCAGACCGAGAACCTGACCGAGTTCGGCATCACGTTCCCCGGATTCCCCGACGTCACTGATCCCTTCTCGCTCTGGCGCTTTCGGGTCGGCGCCTCCCAGACCCTGTTCGACGCGGCGGCGTTCGCCCGGCTGCGCGCGGCCCGGGACAGCGCGGCCGCGGCCGGGCTCGACGCCCGGGCCGTCGGCGAGCTCGCCGGCGCGACGGCGGGGCTCGCGTATCTGCGGATGCTGAGCGCCCGGGAGACGGTACGCGCGCGCGAGGCCGACAGCGTGGTCGCGGCGACGCTGCTCGACCAGGCCCGCCAGCTGGTAGCCGCGGGTGTGAGCCCGGCGATCGACGCCACCCGGAGCGAAGTGAGCTTCGGAGCCGTCCGCACCGAGCTGGAGCTGGCCCGGAACGCGGTGGACCGCACCCGCCTCGATCTGCTTCGCGCGCTGGACCTCGCTCCCGGCGCGACGCTGGAGCTGGCGGACTCCCTCGGCCTCGGCGCCATCGATCTGCCCCTCGATCCCGATGAGGCCGGCCGGTACGCCCGGGAGCGCCGCGCCGAGCTTGGGGCCGAGAAGAGCCGCACTGAGGCGATCCGGCGTACGCTCAAGGCCGTCAAGGCCGAGAACCTCCCCAGTCTGGGACTGAGCGGTTACTACCAGCAATCCGGGACGTCGCTGGACGGTCTCGCCGGCAGCTACCAGCTCCAGGTCGGCGTGAGCGTCCCCATTCTGGACGGGTTCCGCCGGCAGGTCCGGGCCCGAGAGGAGCAGGCGCGGCTCGACGCCCAGGTTGTGCGGGAGCGGGACTTCGGCAACCAGGTAGAGACCGAGGCGCGGCAGGCGGTCCTCGACGTTGCCTCGGCCCGCCAGCAGGTGGCGATCGCCGGCGACCGGCTCCGTCTCGCGGAGCAGGAGCTGGCGCAGGCGGACGAGCGGTTTCGCGCAGGCGTCGCGGGCAGCGTCGAGACGACCAACGCCCAGAGCGCCGTCATCGCGGCACGGGATGCGCTCATCCAGGCACGCGTCAACTACGGCACGGCGCGCGTGAGCGCCTACCGCGCGCTCGGCATCATCGACCATTTGCAGTAACCAGGACCCGAAACGAGACGCATCAATGGCAACCGATATCGCGATGGACCTCCCCGGCAGCCACGCGGTCCCTGAGGCGCGCGCGCGCCGCAAGCGCCTCCCGCTCATACTGGTCGGCGTGGTCGCCATCGCCGTCGCCGTCTGGGCCGGCCGCAAGTACGTCTACAGCCTGAGCCACGTCGCCACCGACAACGCCCAGCTGGACGGCCACATCACGGTGATTGCGCCCAAAGTCCAGGCGTTCGTCTCGCGCGTGCTCGTAGACGACAACCGGCACGTGAAGGCGGGCGATACGCTCGTCGTCCTCGACGACCGTGACCTCGTCGTCCGCCTCCAGCAGGCGGAGGCGGATCTCGCCAACGCGCGCGCGGCCGCCGGTGGTGCGCACGGCGCGGGCCAGGCCAGTGCGCAGCTGGCCTGGAGCCACGCGCAGCAGGCGAGCGCGCAGGCCAACGTCGCCTCCGCTGAGGCGAACTTCAAGAAGGCGGCGGCTGATCTCGAGCGCATTCGGGGCCTGGCGGCGAACCGCATCGTCCCGGCTCAGCAGCTGGACGCCGCGCAGGCGGCCTACGACGCCGCGGCCGCCGAGTTGGAATCCGCCCGCAAGCAGTCGGCTGCCGCTGGCGACCAGGTCTCCGCCTACGGGGCCGCGCTCTCGGGCGCCGGTGCGCGCCTTGCCGCCGCGGAGGCCGCGGCGGACAACGCCCGGCTTCAGGCCAGCTACGCTTACATCCTCGCTCCGACGGACGGGATCGTCGCCAAGCGGAGCGCCGAGGTGGGCGCCCTGGTTCAGCCGGGACAGACACTCATGTCGATCGTCCCCGACCACGACGTGTGGGTCACGGCCAACCTCAAGGAGACCCAGCTCGAGCACGTGGCGGTCGGTGACAAGGCCTCGTTCACGGTGGATGCCTATCCCGGCCATGTCTTTCACGGGCACGTCGAGAGCCTGAGCCCCGCGACCGGCGCCCGCTTCTCGCTGCTCCCGCCCGACAACGCGACCGGGAACTTCACCAAGGTCGTGCAGCGGGTGCCGGTCCGTATCGCCGTGGACGATCCGCCCGACCCGGCGCGGCCGTTGCGCCCGGGCATGTCGGCCGTCGTGGACATCGCGACCAAGTAGGGCGGCCCATGGCGACGATGTCGCTGCCGGCGGGGGCCGGCGGCATGCAACGGGCGGACGTCTATCGCTATCGCTATCTCATTGCGTTCGCGGTGGCGCTGGCGAGCGTGCTCGAGCTGGTGGACACCAGCATCGTCAACGTGGCGATCCCGCACATGATGGGCGAGCTGGGTGCCACCCTGGACGAAATCGCCTGGGTGTCCACCGGCTACATCGTGGCCAACGTGATCGTCCTGCCGCTCACGAGCTGGCTGTCGGCCCGATTCGGTCGGCGGAACTACTACACCGGCTCCATCGTCGTCTTCACCGTCGCCTCGTTCCTCTGCGGCAACGCGTCGTCGCTGGAGACGCTCGTCGCGGGCCGGGTGATCCAGGGCATCGGCGGAGGCGCGCTGATCTCCACCGCGCAGGCGATCCTGTTCGACGTCTTCCCCGTGGAGGAGCGGGCCACCGGCCAGGCGATCTTCGGCATGAGCGTGATGGTGGGACCGACGCTGGGGCCGACGCTCGGCGGCTGGATCACGGACAACTACTCCTGGCCCTGGATCTTCTACATCAATTTGCCGCTTGGCGTGCTCGCCGGCTTCCTGACGTGGCGGCTCGTGCCCGAGCCCGCGCACGAGGCGGAGCACGAAACCGAGACGGTGGACTGGTGGGGGCTCGCATTCCTGATCCTGGGAATCGGGGCGCTCCAAGTGATGCTGGAGCGGGGAGAATCCAAGGACTGGTTCGAGTCGCGCGAGATCGTCATCGAGGCGATGCTCGCGGCAGTCGGAGTGATCTCCTTCATCTGGCACGAGCTACGGACGGACCACCCGATCGTCGATCTCCGCATTCTGCGCAACCGGCAGCTCGCCGTCGGCGTCACCTTCGCGGTGCTGCTCGGATTCGCCTTGTACTCGAGCGTCTTCGCCCTGCCCGTTTTCCTCCAGAACGTCCTCGGATTCACTGCCTGGGACACGGGGAAGGTGATCCTGCCGGGAGCGATCTCGAGCGCGGTGGCGATGGCGATCGTAGGACGAATAGCGCCCCGGGTGGACGCCCGGCTGCTGATCACCACGGGCGTGCTCCTGTTCCTCTGCTCCATGTGGATGCACTACCACTTCACCGTGGACACGGGCCTCTCGGACATGTTCTGGCCGATGGTGCTCCGCGGGTTCGGCATCGGGCTCGTGTTCGTGCCGCTGACGGGGGCCACCGTCGCGGATCTCACGCCGGGGCAGATCCCACAGGGGACCGGGCTCTTCAATCTTTCGCGCCAGCTGGGCGGGAGCTTCGGCATCGCCGTCACGGCGACGCTGCTGAGCCGGTTCACCGACCACGCGCGGAGCGCCTTGTCGGCGCACCTCACCGCCTCCGACACCGCGACCCGTGGCTGGCTCGAGACGGTCGCCCACTCTCTGCAGCGGCTGGGAGGCTCGATGGCGGAGGCCCAGCTCAAGGCATCGGCGCTGCTCGAGCTCAGGCTCAATCAGCAGGCGTCGGTGTTCGCGTTCGAGAAGGTCTTCCTGATCATGGGGCTCGCCTTTACGGCGGTGCTCCCGCTGCTGCTCCTTTTCCGCACGGGCCGCGCGCGGGGAGGCGGGATGGCGCACTGAGGCGGCGTGTTTCATACTTCTCGCCGCTCCCATGACCTTCCAGCGGAAGCTCCTTCTCGGTTTCTCCCTCATGGCCCTCCCCGCCCTGCTCGTCGGCGCCGAGGCCATTCGCAGCAATGCCCTCGAGCGTCGCGCCCTCGAGGCCCTTGGCGAGAGCCTCGCCCGCAACCGGACCTACGCGGACGTCGAGAACGCGATGTTTGACCAGACCGAGGCGATCTGGCGGCACCTGACCGGCCTCGACCCTGAAGCCCGGCAGGAGTGGCGGCTCGGCGGCGAGGTGGTGGACTACTGGCTCGATCGCTGGTCCGGGCAGCTCGCACCGGAACAGATGGACCTGGCCAACGGCGTGCGTCAAATTCAGCGGGAAATCCGCGCGACGGGCGACAGCGTCATGCAGCTGGCCGACGCGGGCAAGCGGCAGGAAGCGTATGCGCTCGCGCGCAGCGAGCTCAAGCTCCGGCTCCTGCCAAGCCTCGCGCGGGTCAACCGCGAGATTTACCGTAGAACCCGGGAGTCGAGCGTCCAGCGGGCGTTCACGCGGGTAGAGGAGATCGTCGACACGGAGCGGCGGTTGCTCGTCGGCATCTTCGCCGCCGCCATCGGCGCCGGCCTGCTCGCCTCGTGGCTGATCACCCGGAGCGTGGCCCGCCCGATCAACGAGCTTCGCGGGGCGATGGGCGTGGTCGGTGCCGGCGACCTGGAGCACCCGATTGCCACCCAGCGCCAGGACGAGATCGGCGACCTCGCCCGTGCCTTCGCCGACATGACCGGGCGTCTTCGCCAGACGCAGGCAAAGCTGGTCCAGTCGGAAAAGCTCGCCTCGATCGGAGAGATGTCGGCCGCGGTGGCGCACGGCCTGCGCAATCCGCTCGCGAGTCTTCGCGCGGCCGCGCAGTTCGCGCTCAAGCGCCCGGAGTCCCCGGCTTCGCGGGAACAGCTGGGCGCCATCATCGACGAAGTGGACCGGCTCGACCGGCGCATCACCCATTTGCTGAGCTTCTCTCGACCCGCGCCATTCCACCCCATGCGGGAGAGTGTGGCCCAACTGGTCGAGGGCGTGTTGCCTGCCTTCACCCAGCTCCTCGCGGAGCGCAAGGTGGAGCTGACCGTGGATGTCCCGGCGGGGCTGCCGCCCGTGTTGGTCGACCCCATGCAGATGGAGCAGACGCTGGTGGAAGTGGTGTCCAACGCGCTCGATGCGATGCCCAACGGAGGCCGGCTCTCGATCGGCGCACGGAACGAGCCGGTCGAGCCGGGCGGGCGGAGCAACGTCGTGATCCGGATCGCCGATACCGGCGTCGGGATCTCCGGGGAGGCACTTCCCCGGGTGATCGAGCCGTTCTTCACGACCCGGGCGGACGGGACGGGATTGGGACTGGCCATCGCCAAACGCTACGTCGAGCAGAACGGCGGCCGCCTCGAGATCGCGAGCCGGCCGGGGGCAGGTACCACGGTCAGTGTGCGTCTCCCCGCGGCGGCGGACGCGGGCGACGCGGCCGGGAGGAGCGCGTGAGCGGAACCACCGTGCTCATCGTGGACGACGAGCGCACGCTCGCTCGCGCCGTGAAGGCCTTCCTCGCCGAATCCGGCTACGAGGCCGAGGTCGCCGGCGACGCCGAGACTGCGCTGGCGCTGCTGGAGCGGCTTCGGCCCGACGTGGTGTTCACCGATGTCCGCCTCCCCGGCATGAGCGGGATCGACCTGCTCCGCAAGATCCGCGAGTTCGACGCCGCGATCCCCGTGGTCATCATGACCGCTCACGGCACCATCGAGGGCGCCGTGGAGGCCGTGAAGCTGGGTGCGTTCGACTACCTCAAGAAGCCGGTCGATCTCGAGGAGCTGAAGCTCCTGGCCGACCGCGCCCGGGAGCAGTCGCGCCGCGAGGGAGAGCTGTCCTACTACCGCCGGCAGGCGGCGCGGGGAGAGGGGTTCGGCGGTGTCGTGGGTGAGTCCCCGGCGATGCGCGCCGTGCTCGAGCGCGCCCGCCAGATCGCCGCGCTCGAGGAGACGCCGCCGGTGCTGATCACCGGCGAGACCGGCACCGGCAAGGGGCTCGTGGCCCGGACCATCCACGCGTCGGGCACGCGCTCAGGCAAACCCTTCATCGACGTCAACTGCACCGCGCTGCCGGGCTCGCTGATGGAGGCCGAGCTGTTCGGCTACGAGCGGGGCGCGTTCACCGACGCGAAGGAGTCGAAGCTCGGCCTGTTCGAGGCGGCGGAAGGCGGATTCATCTTCCTCGACGAGGTCGGCGATATCGAGCTCCCGCTTCAGGGGAAGCTCCTCCGCGCCATCGAGGACCGCACCGTCCGCCGCGTGGGCGGGATCCGGGACCGCACGATCGATGTCCGTATCCTGGCGGCGACGAATCGGGATCTCGAGCGCGAGTCCCAGCGGGAGCGATTCCGGAAGGACCTCTACTTCCGGCTCGCGGTCATCCTGCTCCGCCTCCCGCCCCTCCGCGATCGCGGTGACGACGTGCTCCGTCTGGCGGATCACTACCTGCGGCAGTTCAGCCTCAAGTACGGGCGCGATGTGCGGCGTATCGACGCCCTCGCGCGGGAACGCCTGCTCCGCTACCCGTGGCCGGGGAACGTGCGGGAGCTGAGCCACGTCATCGAGCGAGCGGTGCTCTGGAGCCAGGGGCCCGTGCTCGAAGTGGAGCACCTCTCACTCACGACGGGGCCCGAGGAGTCTGATGGCGCCACGGCCGGGAGCAATGGGGAGTCGGTGCAGCCCTTGGGGGGCGGCAGCGGAGAGGCGCCGGCGTTCCCGCCGCCCGGCGTGGATCTGGCGCAGTGGGAGAAGGCGATGATAGAGCAGGCGCTCAAGGAGGCCGGGGGTAACCAGACCCGGGCCGCGCAGCGCCTCGGCATCTCCCGGGACACCCTGCGTTATCGCCTCAAGAAGTTCGGAATTCAGGGGTGAAGTCGAAGTGGGTGATTTCACCCACTTCGGATCAGATCCCCCACCCCTTGGCCGACTTGAGAACGCAGCCCGAGCCCTGCTGTAGCCACATAAAACAATACTGGATAGGCTACTACGTCAGTCGGCTTGAGAATTGGCCGTTTCGGCACGGCATCTGCCTATAACAGGGTGTCGTCGGGTTTTAGTAAGGCCCGACTGGGTGAAGGCACCCAACCCGATCGGGCCACTTGGCCCCAATCACCATCAGCAAGCGGAGGTTCAGATGCGTTGGACCAAGCCCGAAGCCGAAGTCGTCGCCGTCACGATGGAAGTCACCGCGTACGTCGCGACCCTCTAAGACTGCGGTACCAGGACTGCGGGGGCTCGCGCAAGCGAGCCCCTTAGCTTTTTGAGACCCCGCAGTCCTGACCCGAAGATGCAGATCCTCCTCCTTGGCACGGCCGCCGGCGGCGGCTTCCCCCAATGGAACTGCTGGTGTCCGAGCTGCCGCATCGCCCGGCTTGAGCCGGGGCGCGCGCTGGCCCGCACACAGTCCTCCGCGGCCGTGAGCGCCGACGGCCGACGGTGGTTCCTGCTCAACGCCTCGCCGGACGTGCGAGACCAGCTTGCTCGTCTACCGATCGACCCACCCAAAGGACCACGCTACGTCCCGGTGGTGGGAGTGGTCGCGACGGATGCGGAGCTCGACCACACGCTCGGGATCGTGCTCCTGCGTGAAGGGCGGCGGCTTCGCCTCTACCTGACCTGCGCCGTGCGGCAGGTGCTGGAGCGGGATTCCAGCATCCTGCCCGTGACCCGCGCCTTCGCGGAGGTCGAGGTAGTCGAGCTGCCGCCGCAGGGTGGGCCGGTGCCGCTCAGCTACCCGGATGGCGCCGCGAGCGGCCTCTCGGTGGAGACCTTCCCGGTGCCCGCCGGCCCCCCCAGATTCGCCAGCGAGGAGCTGCCCGGCCACACCGTGGGACTCGTGCTGCGCGACGCGGCGACCGGCGGGTCCTGCGCGTTCGTGCCGGGGTGCGGTGGACTCGATGACGGGCTGTTGGCCAGGCTCGACGCCGTGACGCTGGCGCTGTT
>JBGPPG010000010.1:0-48621 GCA_041488455.1 Gemmatimonadota bacterium | reverse complement strand
TAGCAAGTGAGAAGTAAGAGGTGAGAAGGGGGCTCCGGTGCCACCGGAGCCCCCTTCTCACCTCTTACTTCTCACTTGCTAACCGGGATTCTCACTCTCGTCTTCTCCCATTCCAGCACCAGCGCCTGGGCGTCGCCCGACGCCGGCTCGGGGCGGATGGTGAAGATCTCGACCGGGGCGGTCAGGCCTTCCACCTTGACCTTGGCCCGCCCGACTTCCTGAGCCTTCACGGCGTCGGTGTAGTTGGATTCCTCGCCCCACTGGGTGATCGACCGGTTCACGATCACCTCCCACTCCTTGGCTCCCGGGACCGTGTAAAGCGAGTAGCTGCCGGCGGGGATCTTGATCCCGGCGACGGCGATCGGTCCGGTCGTGTGGAGCATCGTCGGCTAGTTCGCCCCGGTGCGCCAGATCCTTGCGTAGGGGATGGCTTCGCCGCCCACCATTTTCCGACCGCGCAGGGACGGCCGCCCGTAGCAGACCTTCACCTCGCTGCTCCCCACGGCAAACGACACCGAATCCAACGGGCTCTTCCGGGTGGCGAGAGGAAGCTGCTTCGTGTTCATCGTGATGCACGGATGCGGAGGGGCCCGGCCGGGAGCCGCGGTGCCGAGCACGAGCGAAATCCCAAGTAGCGTCAGCATGATCTGCGTCCTCGACAAGGTCAGGCCGGATCGGGGAGAACGATCTCTTGCACCCGCTCCGACTGGGCACGGCGGAAATCGGCGAGGCGCCGCGCGAGCGCGGCATCGGTGCCCGCGAGCATCGCCACCGCGAAGAGCGCTGCATTGGCCGCGCCCGCCTCGCCGATGGCGAAGGTGGCGACGGGAATCCCCGCCGGCATCTGCACGATCGAGAGCAGCGAATCCAGTCCCTGAAGATGCTTGCTCGGCATCGGGACGCCGAGGACGGGCAGGGGGGTCTTGGCGGCGAGCACGCCCGCCAGGTGTGCGGCGCCGCCGGCGGCCGCGATGATGCAACGGAGCCCGCGGCCCGCAGCTTCCTCGGCGTAGCGGGCAGCGAGATCGGGCGTGCGGTGGGCGGACAGGACTCGCGCCTCCCAGGGCACCTCGAGCTCCTTGAGCCGCTTGGCCGCCACCTGCATGACGGGCCAGTCCGAATCACTGCCCATGAGGATGCCGACGAGGGGAGAGGCCATTGGGATGCCCGAGTGGGTGATGGGTACAGCTACACCGTAGCTCTTGTCCTATCCATTGTGCCCCGCGCTGCCAGGGCCGCCTGCGCCGCGGCGAGCCGGGCGATCGGAACGCGGAACGGGGAGCAGGAGACGTAGTTCATGCCGAGGCGGTCGCAGAAGGCCACGGCGTTCGGCTCGCCGCCGTGCTCCCCACAGATGCCGAGTTTGAGGTCCGCCCGGGTCTTTCGCCCCAGCTCGCAGGCCATCTGGATGAGCTTCCCGACCCCGGGGAGATCGAGCTCCTGGAACGGGTCGCTGGCCACGACGCCCAGCTCGATGTAGCGCGGCAGGAAGCGCCCCGCGTCGTCGCGCGAAAGGCCCCAGGTGGTCTGGGTGAGGTCGTTGGTTCCGAACGAGAAGAACTGGGCCTCGAGGGCGAGCTCGTCGGCTGTGAGCGCGGCGCGGGGCAGCTCGATCATGGTGCCGAGGAGGTACGGCACGGTCATCTGGCGCTCGTTGAACACGTCCTCGGCCACACGGCGGACCACAAGGGCCTGCTTCCGGAACTCGACCACCGTGGCGGTGAGCGGGATCATCACCTCCGGCAGCACCCGGCCTTTTCTGGCGGCGACGGAGCAGGCGGCTTCGAAGATCGCCCGGGTCTGCATCTGGGTGATCTCCGGGTGCACGATGCCGAGCCGGCAGCCCCGGAGCCCGAGCATCGGGTTCACTTCGTGGAGACTGCGCACCACTCGCAGGATGTCGTCCGCCGGCCGCTTGAGCTCCCGGGCCAGCGTCTCGATCTCGGCGTCAGTCTTGGGCAGGAACTCGTGGAGCGGGGGATCGAGCAGCCGAATGGTGACGGGGAAGCCCTCCATCGCCCGGAAGATGGCCTCGAAGTCCCCCCGCTGCATGGGCAGGAGCTTGTCCAGTGCGCGCCGCCGGCCGGCCTCGTCCTGGGCCAGAATCATCTCCCGCATCGCCAGGATGCGGTCACCCTCGAAGAACATGTGCTCGGTGCGACAGAGGCCGATCCCTTCCGCCCCGAAGTCGCGCCCGCGGTGGGCGTCCGCGGGCGTGTCGGCGTTCATCCGCACGCGGAGCTGCCGGACGCCGTCGGCCCAGCCCATGAGCCGCTTGAAATGCTCCCCCAGGGTAGGCTCGATGAGCCGGGCCTGGCCGGCGAACACCTTGCCCGTGCCGCCGTCGAGGCTGATCCACTCGCCCTCGCGCACCACCCGTCCGTTCACACTGAAGAGCTTGGCCTGCTCGTCCACCTCCACGGTCGAAGCGCCGGCCACGCAGGGCTTCCCGATGCCGCGTGCGACCACGGCGGCGTGCGAGGTCATGCCGCCCCGGGCCGTGAGCACCGCCTTGGCGACGACCATGCCGTGGAAGTCCTCGGGCGACGTCTCGCGGCGCACGAGAATGACCGGCTGGCCGCTCCGGCCGAGCAGCTCGGCCCGGTCCGCGTCGAGCACGACTGTTCCGCAGGCGGCGCCCGGTGACGCCGGCAGTCCCACGGCCAGGAGATCGAGCTTGCTCGTCTGATCGATGGTCGGGTGAAGCAGCTGGTCCAGGTCTTTGGGCGGGATGCGCGCCACCGCCTCTTCCTGCGTGATGAGGCGCTCATCCACCATGTCGCAGGCGATGCGCACGGCGGCCGCGCCGGAGCGCTGCGCCCGCCGGGTCTGCAGCATGTACAAGCGTCCGTGCTCGATCGTAAACTCGAGGTCCTGCACGTCGCGGAAATGGCGCTCCAGGATCCGGGCGGTCCGCTCGAGCTCCTGATATGCGTGCGGCAGCTTTTCCCGGAGCGACGCGATCGGCTCGGGCGTCCGGCTGCCCGAGACCACGTCCTCGCCCTGAGCGTTGAGCAGATATTCGCCGTACAGCCGCGCTTCACCCGTAGAGGGATCGCGGGTGAAGGCAACACCCGTGCCCGAGTCCTCGCCCAGATTTCCAAAGACCATCGCCACCACGTTGACCGCGGTGCCCATCGAGTCGGGGATGCCGTGCAGCTTTCGGTAGTCCTGGGCCCGCCGGGTGTTCCAGCTCTCGAAGACAGCGGCGATGGCTCCCCAGAGTTGGGCGACGGGGTCGTCGGGGAATGGAGTCCCGGCTTCCTGCTTGACCAGGTCCTTGAAGCCGCGCACCAGGGCCTGGAGCGCCGGGGTGGGGAGGTCGATGTCGCGAGCGGCGCCGGACACGCGGCGCGCCGCCTCCAGCCGCTCCTCGAATGGCCGCTTGGGCAGGCCGAACACGACCGCCGCGTACATCTGGACGAACCGGCGGTACGAGTCCCAGGCGAAGCCCGGGTTACCGCTCAGCGTGGCGAGACCGGCGACCGTCGTTTCGTTGAGACCGAGATTGAGGATCGTCTCCATCATGCCCGGCATGGAGACCGGCGCACCCGAACGGACCGACACGAGGAGCGGGTGTTCCGCGCCGCCGAATTGCCTCGCCGTCGCCGCCTCGAGCCGCTGGAGATTCTGCTCGACCTGAGTGCGCACCCGAGGCGAAAGCTGCTTGCTCTCGAGGTAGGTGTTGCAGACGCTGGTGGCGATGGTGAAGCCGGGTGGGACGGGGATCCCCAGGGTCGTCATCTCGGCGAGACCGGCACCCTTGCCGCCGAGCAGGTCCTTCATGGCCGCGGTTCCGTCCGCGCGGCCCTGGCCGAAGAAGTGGACGAGCGATTGGGTGAACGACCCGCTCATGCCGGCGTGGCGACGAGCGGCGACGCGTGGCGGAGCCGGACCATCTCGTCGTTCACCGGCGTCGGATAACGCCCGGAGAAACAGGCGTGGCAGAACCCGGTCTGGCTTCCGGCCGCTCGGAGCATCCCGTCCAGTGAGAGGTAGCCGAGGGAGTCGACACCGAGGAATTCGCGGATCTCTTCGACCGAGTGGGTGGCCCCGATGAGCTCCTCCCTGGTCGGCGTGTCGATGCCGTAGTGGCACGGGCCCGTGATCGGGGGCGAGCCGAGCCGAAGATGGACTTCACGCGCGCCCGCGGCCCGGATCATCTGCACGAGTCCCTGGCTCGTGTTGCCCCGCACCAGGCTGTCGTCCACCACCACGACCGATTTCCCGGCGATGACGTCGCGAACCGGGTTGAACTTGATGCGCACCTTCGCGACCCGGAGCGCCTGGGTGGGGTTGATGAACGTGCGCCCGACGTAGTGGTTGCGAATGAGCCCGTTTTCCAGCTTGATGCCCGAGACCTCCGAGAACCCGAGCGCCATTGCGTTCGAGCTGTCCGGGACGCTGAAGACCACCTCGGCGCCCGGCGCCGGCCGCTCGCGCGCCAGCTCGCGGCCCAGCTCCCGGCGCACGCGGTCCACCGACTCGCCGAAGATGCGGCTGTCCGGCCGGGCGAAGTAGATCAGCTCGAAGACGCAGCGGCTCACGGGCCGGGGGAAGAGCCGGGGCAGCTCCGTGATCTTCCCGTCCTCGATCTTGACGAAGTCCCCGGGCTTGAGCTCGCGGATCACCGCCGCGCCGACCAGGTCCAGGGCGCAGGTCTCCGAGGCTACGATGACGCCTCCGCTGAGCCGTCCCAGGACGAGGGGGCGGAAGCCCCGGCTGTCGACCACGGCGTACATCGTCCGCCCGACCGTCACCACCAGGCTGTAGGCGCCTTCGACCTGCTCCAGCGCGTCGCGGAGCTGCCCGTCCACCGTCTCCGCCTCCGACCGGGCGATCAGGTGGACCAGCACCTCGGTGTCGGTGGAAGTGGTGAAGATGGCCCCGCGCTCCACCAGCTCCCGCTTGAGCTCAGCGGCGTTGGTGAGGTTCCCATTGTGTGCGATGGCCAGCGGCCCCGACCGCGTGCTCACGTTGCACGGCTGGGCGTTCGCGAGCACGGTGCTTCCGGTGGTCGAGTAGCGGGTGTGCCCGACCGCGACGTCGCCTGGCAGCTTGGCGAGCACCGTCTCGTCGAACGTTTCGGACACGAGGCCCATGCCCCGGTGGGACCGCGGGCAGCCGTCCCGATCGATCGCGACGATGCCCGCGCTCTCCTGGCCGCGGTGCTGAAGCGCGTACAGACCGAGGTAGGTCAGCTTGGCCGCGTCCGGCAACCCGGACACTCCGATGATCCCGCACATGTCTCGCCTCTTCCGCTAGCGATCGAGGTTGGCGTGCGCCATCCGCCGGGGAATCGCCTCGAAATAGATGCGCCTGAGCGCCTTCGTCTCCCATCCCAACAGCCGGCCCCCGGCACGGAGTTCCAGGCGCCCGTCAGGGGCGCCCACGGTCCCTGCCTGGAGCGCCGTCACGCCGCGCTCAGCCGCCAGGGCCAGCAGGCCGGCCAGCGCGCCGGGGGAACACGAGACGACCACCCGCGCACCGTCCTCGCCGAACAGCAATCCCTCGAGCGGGACGCCTGAGGCGTATGCGCCGAGATCGACGCTGGCGCCCAGGCCGTGGGCGACGTAGGGGCCGCCGATCGCCGTTTCGGCCAGCGCCACCGCGAGCCCGCCCTCGGCGCAGTCGTGCGCGGAGCGGAGCAGGCCGGCCTGCGCCGCCGCGACGAGCAGCAGCTGCAACCGGCGCTCGGCGTCGAGGTCCACCGCGGCGGGCCGGCCCCCGACGAAGTCGAGCAGCTCGGCCCAATAGGCGGAGCCGCCGAGTGCGCCCCGGGTGGCGCCGAGCAGGACCACGATGTCGCCCGGCTCGCGGAAGTGGCTCGGTACCCGGGCGGTGATCGGCGCGAGCAGTCCGACCATACCGATCGTCGGCGTGGGGTCGATGGCGCCGGTGGGGCTCTCGTTGTAGAAGGAGACGTTGCCCCCTGTCACCGGCGTCTCGAATGCCCGGCAGGCATCCGCGATGCCCCGGCAGGCCTCGCGGAACTGGAAGAACACCTCGGGCTTCTCCGGGTTCCCGAAGTTGAGGCAATCGGTGATGCCGATGGGCAGGGCACCGGTACAGGCGATGTTCCGGGCAGCTTCGGCGACGGCCGCCTTGCCGCCTTCGTGCGGGTCGAGTGCCACGAGGCGCGCGTTGCAGTCGACGGTCACGGCGAGTCCGAAATCGGTGCCCGGCACCCGGAGCACGCCCGCGTCGCCGCCCGGGCCGAGGACCGTCTCGCCCTGGACGGTGGAGTCGTACTGCTCGTAGACCCAGCGCTTGCTCGCGAGGTTCGGGCTGTCGAGCAGGCGCTCGAGGGCCCGCTCGGGATCAGGCGCCGCCCGGCCAGCCGGTGGGAGGGCGGCGCGACGGGCCCGGGCCGCGTCGGCCTCCCGCGCCTCGGGATGGTAGATCGGGCACTCGTCCACCAGTTGCTGCCCCGGGATCGCCGCCACGACCCGGCCGCGGTGGCGAACCCGGAAGATGCCGTCGTCCGTCACCCGACCGATGGGGGTCGCGGTGAGCTCCCATTTCGCGCACACCGCCTGGATCTCCGGAATGCGGCGCGGCTCCGCCACCACAAGCATCCGCTCTTGCGACTCCGAGAGCAGGATCTCGTAGGGGGTCATCCCCTCCTCCCGTGTGGGCACGAGCCCGGTGTCGATCTCGACGCCCACACCGCCGCGGGCGGCCATCTCCGCGGAAGAGCTGGTGAGACCGGCGGCGCCCATGTCCTGGATCGCGACGATCAGCTCCGAGGTGATCAGCTCGAGCGTGGCCTCGAGAAGCAGCTTCTCGGTGAAGGGGTCGCCGACCTGGACCTGCGGTCGTCGCGCCTCGCTCTTCTCGGACAGCTCCTCGGACGCGAAGCTCGCCCCGTGGATGCCGTCCCGGCCGGTCCGGGAGCCCACGGCCAGCAGCACGTTGCCGACGCCCTGCGCCCGCGCGCGAGTGAGGTCCTGCTCCCGGAGCAGCCCGACGCACATCGCGTTCACCAGTGGGTTGCCGGTGTAGCCCGGGGCGAAACCGACCTCGCCGCCCAGCGTCGGGATGCCCACGCAGTTGCCGTAGTCACCCACCCCGTGGACGACGCCGGCGAAGAGGTAGCGGTTCCGCGGGACGTCGAGCGGACCGAAGCGGAGGCTGTTGAGCACCGCCACCGGGCGCGCCCCCATCGTGAACACGTCGCGGAGGATTCCGCCCACCCCGGTGGCGGCACCCTGATAGGGCTCCACCGCCGAAGGGTGATTGTGCGACTCGATCTTGAACGCCACCGCCCAGCCGTCGGGGAGCTTGAGGACGCCCGCGTTCTCGCCCGGGCCCTGAAGCACGTAGGGGCCTTCGGTGGGGAACAGCCGGAGGATCGGCTTGGAGTGCTTGTAGGAGCAGTGCTCCGACCAGAGCGCGGAGAAGACGCCCAGCTCGGTGAAAGTCGGTGCCCGCCCCAGAATGGTCACGATGCGCGCGTACTCGAGATCGTTGAGGTTGTGCTCGCGCACCACCTCGGGTGTGACCGGACGGTCGCCGGGGAACGCTTCGGGCTCGATCAGCGGCCCGGTGCTGCCGCGCGGCGGCACGGCGACTGACGGCTCAGCCACGCCCGGCCTTCCGGCGGTCGCCGCCGATGCTCTCGAGCGCGTCGTGCACGATGCGGCCCAGGAGGCCGGGCCGATCCTCGTGCTTCTGGATGGTCTCGAGCTCGCCGGGATCGAGCCAGATACCGCCGCAGTGGGGACAGGTCTCGATCTGTACGCCGTGGTACTGCCGGGATGCGAGATCGTACCCGTCCTTCGGGCACTTCATGAAGTGGGAGCTGCGCTCGGCGGCGACCCGCGCGGCCTCGGCTTGCTCCCGCTGCTTCTGGAGCAGCTCCTGCTCCCGGAGCGTGAAGTATTCGTCTTCGTTCTTGCTGGGCTTGTCCAGCGTCATGACGTCCTCCGCACGGAATCGCTCGGCGGGGTGTAGCCGGGGGCGCGGTCGGCCGGGGACGACGACACGCCGTCGTAGCTGTGGTCCTTCCCGCGGACGACCGCATCGACCACCTGGCCACCCTGGAGAACCACGAGGTCGTACGTGCCGCAGGCGCGCAGGCACCCGTTCTCATAGAACAGGTAGGCGTACTCACCCACTTTGCGGCTGGTCACCGGCGCGCCCCAGGCCGCCCGCACCTAGGCTTCGGTCATCCCGGGCCGGATCGTCTTGACCTCCTGCGCGCGAACGGCCTGAGCGCTCAGGGCCAGCGCCACGGCGGCCAGCAGGGGAGCGATCCGCATCATCGCCTCCCGGCGAGCGCGGGCCACGCCACCAGCGACTTGAAGAAGCCCCGCCCGTCGATGGCCCCCTGGAGCGGATCGATCGCGTTTTCCGGATGCGGCATCATGCCGACGACGGTCCCGGCAGGGCTGCAGATCCCGGCGATGTCGCGCTCCGATCCGTTCGGGTTGGGCTCGACCCCGGCGTCCGCCGGCAGGTAGCGCACGACGATGCAGTCCTCGGCGGCGAGCCGGTCGAGCGTGTGCGGGTCGGCGACGAAGCGGCCGTCGCCGTGGGCGACGGGGACACGTACCCGGTCACCGGGCTCGAACGCGCACGTGAAGACCGTGTCGGTCCGCGTCACCACGAGGTCCACGGGCTTGGCCACGAAGGAGAGCCGGGCATTGCGCACCAATGCGCCCGGCAGCAGCCGGGCCTCGCACAGGATCTGGAATCCGTTGCAGATCCCGATCACACCCCCGCCTTCGGCCGCGTGCCGCTGCACCGCCTGCATGACGGGGCTGAACCGGGCAATGGCCCCGGAGCGCAGATAGTCGCCGTAGCTGAACCCGCCCGGCAGGATCACCACGTCGGCGCCGCGGAGGTCGGTGTCCCGGTGCCAGACGAAGTAGGCGTCGCATCCCGCGCGCTCGGCGGCCGTCAGCGCGTCGAAGTCGCGGTTGCTGCCTGGGAACCTGAGAACCGCCACCCGCTGCATTCAGTCCTCCTCCACGTCGACGAGATAGTCCTCGGTGACGGGGTTGGCGAGAAGCCGGTCGCACATTTGCCGCGCGTGGGCCTCGGCCTCGTCCCGCGAAGAGGCGGCGACGTCGAGCTCGATGGCGCGGCCGACCCGCACGCGGCTCACTCCCCCGAAGCCGAGCGCCCCCAGCGCGTGCTCGACCGCCTGGCCCTGCGGGTCCAGCAGGCCGGCGCGGGGCACGACGCGCACGTGCACGCGAAAGGTCATGCGTTGGGCTCCTTGCGGCGGCGATCGCCCCAGGACCGGCGGCCGGGGGCGGGCTCCACAGGTTCCGCGGTGCCGTCCACCAGCGGCTCGAGCGACGGCGCCTCCCCGTCGGAACGCTCCAGCAGGCCGAGGATCAGCGCCCGGCCCACACCGAAGAGCGTGTAGACCAAGCCGAGCGGGAAGAGGAAGTGCTCCGGTGCCAAGAGGCCGCCCGCGAGGACCGCGAGATGGACCAGGAGACCGGACAGGCCGCGCGCGCTGCGGAGTCCGATGGCGGGGAACCGCGGGTACTTCACGTTGCTCACCATCAGCGCGGCCAGCAGCAGGATGAGCACCACGAGGCCCTGATGCTGAAGGTCCAGATACGCGAGCGACGCACGGTACCATTCGGTCTGGCTGAACGGGTAGTAGACGGCGAGCGTGCAGCCCGCGGCCGGCGACGGCATGCCGGTGAACCAGCTCGACGAGGGCTTCGTGTCGGCCAGCACGTTGTAGCGGGCCAGCCGGAGCGCCGCGGCGACGACGTAGATGTAGCAGATCACCCAGCCGAAGCGACCGGTGCCGGAGAACTCCAGGAAGTACATCAGGAGCGCCGGGGCCACCCCGAACGAGATCACGTCTACCAGCGAGTCCAGCTCCGCGCCGAACCGGCTGTTGGTCTTCGAGAGCCGGGCCACGCGTCCGTCGAGCATGTCGAGAATGGCCGCGAACACGATGAACCAGCCGGCCCAGCGGAAGTTGCCGTTGAAGGCGGAGACGATGGACCAGAAGCCGAAGAACAGGTTGCCGAGGGTGAAGGCGCTCGGCATGACCACGACCACCCGCCGCATGTTGGGGCGGGGGAGATGGGGACGGCGGGGAATCAGCTCCATCGGGCCACCACGGTGACGCCGACGCGGGCCGTGTCGCCCTCACGGACGAGGACGCGCGTGCCCCGCGGCAGAAAGAGGTCCACGCGGGAGCCGAACCGGATCATGCCGAGCCGCTCGCCCTGGCGCACCGTGGTGCCGACCGGATGGTCGGTCACGATCCGCCGGGCGATGAGTCCGGCGATCTGGCGCACGAGCATTTTGCCGTGCGTGCCCGTGAGCCCCACCGAGGACTGCTCGTTCTCGAGGCTCGCTTTCTCGTCCGCCGCGTTGAGGAACCGCCCCGGGCTGTAGTGCCGGTAGGCGACACAGCCGTCCGCCGGGTAGCGGTTCACATGGCAATCGAAGACGTTCATGAAGATCGAGATCCGCGTCGCCCGCTCGCCGAAGAATGCCGGCTCGTCCACGTCCGCGATACTCACCACCTTGCCGTCCGCCGGCGCGATCACCAGATCGTCTCCCCGCGGGCCGGACCGCTCGGGATCGCGGAAGAACGCGACCACCCAGACCGCGATCGGCAGCCACAGCGCCAGCCAGACCCAGCGCCCGGTCAACGCCAGCAGCGCCAGCAGTACCACGATGCCCCACGCCCCGACGATGAACCAGCGTCCTTCGGGTGCCGTCCGGATCACGCCGTCTCCAGGTCGCGTCCTGTGAGCCGCCGGTACGCCTCGAGATAGCGCCGGCTGGTGGCTTCGACGACGTCGGGGGGGAGTGGGGGCGGGGGCGCCTCGCCGTTCCAGCCGCCCGCCGTCTTGACTGACGCAAGGTAGTCCCGGAGTGGCTGCTTGTCGAAGCTCGGCTGCGGCCCACCCGCGCGATAGCGGTCGGCGGGCCAGAAGCGCGAGCTGTCGGGGGTCAGCACCTCGTCGATGAGCCGCAGCGTGCCCGCCGCGTCGAAGCCGAATTCGAACTTGGTGTCGGCGATGATGATCCCTTGCGTCGCCGCGTGGTCGCGGCCCGCCGAGTAGATGGCGAAGCTGGCCTCCCGGAGCCGGGCCGCAACCTCGGCCCCCAGGCTCGTGGCCACGGCCGTGAAGGTGACGTTCTCGTCGTGGCCGGTCTCCGCCTTGGTGGCGGGGGAGAAAATCGGCTGCGGCAGGCGCTCGCTCTCGACCAGGCCGCGCGGCATCGGCTCGCCCGCGAGTGTCCCGCTCTTCTTGTACTCCGCCCACGCGGACCCCGAGATGTAGCCCCGGATCACGCACTCGAACTGCACCGGCTCGGTCCGCCGCACCAGCATGGCCCGGCCTTGCAGGACGCCCCGGTGGGCGGCCAGCCGGGGCAGCCGGGCAACGATGGCATCCACGTCGGCGGTCACGTAGTGCGACGGGATCAGGTCAGCGAGCCGCTCGAACCAGAAAGCGCTGAGCTGCGTGAGCACGGCGCCCTTATGCGGGACGGCCTCGCGCATGACGATGTCGAAGGCGCTCACCCGGTCACTGGCTACGAGCAGGAGGTGCTCCGTGTCCACCTCGTAGACCTCGCGGACCTTCCCCTTCCGCAGCAAGGGGAGCGGGAGCGCACTCTGCTCGAGCGTCCGGGTCATACGCGTACCTCCGCCGCTTCGGGTTCTTGGGCCAATGGCCGCGCCCGGCCGACGACGGGCGCGAGATACTCGGTGAGGAACTCGTCGACTTGGGCGGCCGCTCGTCCGGTATAGCGGGCGGGATCCAGCTCGGCGCGGAGCACGGCGGCCGGCACGCCCCGAAAGGCGGGATCGGCCGCCAGCCGGTCGAGCAGGTCGTTGGCCGCACCCCGGCTCACGCTCTCCGCGACAGCGAGACTGTGCTGGCGCACCACCTCGTGCAGGGTCTGCCGGTCCCCGCCCGCTCCGACGCCGAGCATGAGCCAGCGCTCCGTCGCCATGAACGGCATCTGCGCGGCGACGTGCGCCGCGATGACCGGCTCCCGCACCTCGATGCCCGCGGCGATGTTGGTCGCCAGAATCAGGATGGCGTCGGTGGCGAGGAAGGCCTCGGGCAACGTGAGCCTGCGGTTGGCGCTGTCATCGAGCGTGCGCTCCAGCCACTGGTTGGCCGCCGTATGACTTCCGTTGGCCTGGAGCGACAGAACGAATCGGGCCAGACCGGAGATCCGCTCGGCGCGCATCGGATTTCGCTTGTAGGCCATGGCGCTCGAGCCGATCTGCTCCGCCTCGAACGGCTCCAGCAGCTCGCCCTCGTGCTGGAGCAGCCGGAGGTCGCTCGACATCTTCGCCGCCGACTGCGCGATGCCGCTCAAGGCATCGAGGACCCCACTGTCCTGCTTGCGCGGGTAGGTCTGGCCGGTGACGGGGAAGCAGCGGGCGAATCCCATCCGGGCCGTGACGAGACGGTCGAGCTCGCGCACCTTGGCGTGATCCCCGCCGAAGAGCTCGAGAAACGAGGCCTGCGTACCGGTGGTGCCCTTGCACCCGAGCAGCCGCAGCGTCTCGATCGTGTGGCAAAGGGCTTCGAGATCGAGCGCGAAGTCCTGCATCCACAGCGTGGCCCGCTTGCCCACGGTGGTGAGCTGAGCCGGCTGGAAGTGGGTGTAGGCCAGGCAGGGGAGCGCGGTGTGGCGCCGGGCGAACTGCTCCAGCGCCGAAAGCACCGCGAGCACCCGCCCGACCAAGAGGCGCAACCCCTCGCGCATGACGACGACGTCGGCGTTGTCGGTCACGAACGCGCTGGTGGCGCCGAGATGCAGGTACGGCCGGGCCGCGGGCGCCTGGTCGCCGAAGGCGTGGATGTGCGCCATCACGTCGTGCCGAAACCGGCGCTCATATCGCGCGGCGGCGGCGAGGTCGGCGTCGTCCAGGTGCGCCCGCATCTCGGCGATGGCCTGCTCCGGGATCGGCAGCCCGAGGTCACGCTCGCTCTCTGCGAGCGCCAGCCAAAGGCGGCGCCAGAGGCCGATCCGACGGGGCTCGCCCCATAGCGACTGCATTGCCGGAGAGGCGTAGCGCGTGCCCAACGGCGACTGGTAGCGCTCGTCGCTCATCGAAAGACCAGGTCGGTGAAGTTGATCTCTCCGTCGCGCTCGAAGTACACGCGGACGGCGCCCGCGCGGCTCTGGAGGAGGTCGCCCACCTGGGCCGCGGTCCGAACCGGCGTCCGGTTGATCCCCACGATGACGTCACCCGCCTGGAGTCCCGTTGCCTGGCTGACCTGGGGTGAGATCCGGAAGATGAGCGCGCCATTCTCGCTTCGGAGACCCCGTTCGGCCTGGATGGCAGGCGTCACGTTCACGAGCTGGAGATCGCGCAGGACCGTGACTTTCTCCGCGGCGACGGTCGGCAGGTCGCCGGTAACGAGCTTCCGGGCGGAGGTTCGGCCACTCTGGCGCACGCTCAGGTCCACCGCGTCGCCCACCCGCAGATCCAGCTTCACCGCTTCCCAATCGAGGTAGTTCCGCAAGGGGCGGCCGCCGGCCTCCACCAGGACGTCACCCGCCCCGATCCCGGCGCGGACCGCCGGGCCGCCGGGTGCAACCCGGGACACGGTGACGCCGCCGACGTTCCGCCAGCTCCGCATGCCGGACGGACCCTCGACGTCGAGCCCGGTCCATGCGCGCCGCATCGAGCCGGTGCGGATGATCGCGTCGGCCACGGCGAGCGCCCGCTCGATAGGGATCGCGAACCCCAGCCCGATCGACCCGCCGCTGCTGGAGAAGATGGACGAGTTGACGCCGACCACCTCGCCGAGCGCGTTGGTGAGCGGCCCGCCGGAGTTGCCGGGGTTGATCGCCGCGTCGGTCTGGATCATGTCCAGATAGAGCCCCGGCTGGTCGCCCGACGGGAGGATGTTGCGGCCGGTGGCGCTCACGACACCCACGGTTACGGTGGGCTCCGCGTTCCCGAGCAGGTACGCGAACGGGTTGCCCAGCGCGACGACCCATTCGCCGATCATGAGATCGGTGCTTCGGCCTAGGGTCGCGGTGGCGAGGCCGGCCCGGTCCACCTTCACGACCGCGATGTCGGTGACCGGGTCTTCGCCGAGGACCTTGCCATCGAGCTCCGCGCCGTCGCCCAGCGTAACCACGACGCGCTCGGCGTTGGCGACCACGTGCTGGTTGGTGACGATGATGCCCGCGGGCCGGATGACGAACCCGGTCCCGTAACCCTCGACGACGCGTTCAGCGCCCTCGGGCACGAAGAAGAAGTCCCAGGGAGAGCGGGGCGTGAGCCGCTCGCGGGAGGAGACGTGAATGGAGACTACCGCGGGGGCCACCCGCTGGGTGGCCTCGACGAGCGCGGTGCGCCGGGCGCCGGCCACGGCGGCCTGGACCGGGGCCGTGGCGACGCGCCGCGGCTCCTGGGCGGAGGCGGTCATCGTGTCGGCGAGCTGGACGACGGCCCGATCGCCGCACCCGGCGAGCGCCACGAGGAGCGGCAACGCAGCGCGGAGGCGGCTCATGCGGGCGGCGCCGTGACGGGTGATGCCGGCGCGAGCGCGTTCTCGGAGTCCCGTTCCAGGTAGCACTCCGGCGGGTATTCGGCCGACACGAAGTAGAGCCCCTGGGGTGGGGCCGGCGGACTGGTCTCGAGGTTGTCTCCGCGCTGAAGCAGCGCGGCCATGTCCGCGACTGGGCGACGTCCCAGCCCGATTTCCACCATGGTGCCGACCAGCATGCGCACCATGTGGTGCAGGAAGCGGTCGGCCTCGACGTGGAAGCTCAGGCCGCGCCCTTCGGCGCGCTCGGTCCAGTCGGCGCGGGCGATCCGGCAGCGCCAGTGCGGCTTGTCCTGGCCCCGCACTGAGAACGACTGGAAGTCATGCTCGCCCCGGACAACGGCAGCCGCCGAGCGCAACGCCGGCAAGTCAACCGGGCGGCCCAGCGCCCACTCGAAGGGGCGGCGGAATGGGGAGCCACTCGCGGCGTCGGTTCCGACGTCATACCGGTAGCGACGGGCGACGGCGCTCTTGCGGGCATGAAAGCCGGGCTGCATGCGGGCCACCGACTCGACCCAGCAATCCGGGGGCAGAAGCGCGTTGAGCGCTCGGCGGCCGGCGGCCGGCGTCCACTTGTCGGGAAGGGAAAAGCTGACGCCGAGGCCCTCGGCGTGGACCCCGGCGTCGGTGCGGCCCGCGGCGTGAGCTCCGGCCGGCTCACCAGCCAGGCGCTCGAGGACGCGCTCGAATTCACCTTGCACCGACCGCCCTTCGCGTTGGCGCTGCCAGCCGACAAACCGGCCGCCGTCGAAATGCACCACCGCAAGAAAGGTCCCTATCATCGCGCGGAAATCTAGCCTCGAACGGAGTGCTCGGCAAGTTGCGCAACTCCTTGTCAGGATTGACAAAAGGCCACCTTGCCGGGTACCATTTCTTGGGGCTTTGCCGCCACCCTCCGACCCCGAATTCCTGGTGACCCAAGCCACCGTCTCCGACTCCACAGACCTGGCTGAGGCCCTGCGCCGGCTGGCGGAGGGAACCTCGCTCTCCGCCGCCGAGACTGCGGCGGCTTTCGGCGTGGTCATGCGGGGCGAAGCGGCGCCGGGCCAGATCGCCGCCCTGCTGATGGGGCTCCGCGCCAAAGGGGAGTCTTCCGAGGAGATCGCCGGTGCGGCAGAAGCGCTCCGCGCCGCGATGGTGCCGGTACCGATCGCGGATCCGGACCGCCTGGTGGACACGTGCGGCACGGGAGGGGGCACCGTCGCCACCCTCAACATCTCGACCGCCGCGGCATTCGTGGTCGCCGGAGCAGGCGTCCCGGTCGCAAAGCACGGCAATCGCAGCTACACCACGCGGTCGGGCTCCGCGGATCTGCTCGAGGCGCTGGGCGTTGACATCGCGGTCCCTCCCGACCGGGTGCCGGCGGTTCTCGAGGCCGCGGGCCTCGTGTTCCTGTTCGCACCCAACTACCACCCGGCAATGCGGCACGTAGCTCCCACCCGCCGGGAGCTCGGCGTGCCCACCATCATGAACCTGCTGGGTCCCCTGGCAAATCCGGCCGGCGTGCGGCGCCAAGTCGTGGGCGTGGCCGATCCGCTGCGCGGGCCCCACGTCGCCGATGCGCTCCGGCGGCTGGGCGCAGTGCACGCGCTGGTGGTTCACGGTGTGATCGGGATGGACGAGATCAGTCCGGTAGGCGACACGGCGATCTGGGAAATCCGCGACGGCCGGCTGAGCGAGTGGACGCTGGATCCCGCCGCGGCCTCGCTCCATGCGGACGGCCTCGATGATC
Source organism: Gemmatimonadota bacterium (assembly GCA_041488455.1). GTDB lineage: Bacteria > Gemmatimonadota > Gemmatimonadetes > Gemmatimonadales > GWC2-71-9 > DASQPE01. Next base: position 32,370 of record JBGPPG010000010.1, on the reverse strand, counting down.
TCCAGGGCGGCGCACCCGCCGAGAACGCGATGCGCGTCGAGCGGCTTCTCAGAAACGGAGAGGGCGGGGCCGAGCACGCGGCGGTCGTGCTGAACGCCGCCGCGGCGCTCTATGTTTCGGGCGCCGGGTGGTCCTTTGCCGATGCCGTGGGGCGGGCGCGGCAGGCGCTGGAGAGCGGGGCGGGGGCGGCGGTGCTCGACCGGCTCAGGGCGGCGGCGCCGGCCGTCAGTACTTCCGGATGATTCCGACGACGACGCCCTGAATGAGGACGTCGCGCTCCTGGAAACGCATGGGCTGCATGGTGGCGTTGGCAGGCTGAAGCCGGATCCAGCCACCGGCCTCGCGGTAGAACTTCTTGACCGTGGCTTCGGATCCGTTGACGAGGGCGATGACCATCTCTCCGTTCTCCGCGGTCTGCTTGCCGTGCACCACGACGAAGTCGCCGTCGACGATGTGCTCGTCGATCATCGAATTGCCCGAGACCTTGAGGGCATAGTTGGGACCGCGGCGGGGAAGCATGGTGTCGGGCACGGCGAGCGACTCCTGCTGCATCAGGGCTTCGATCGGCGTGCCCGCGGCCACTTTGCCCAGCAGGGGAATCTCGGTGGCGACTGCCGTGCCGCGGGGCGGCAGGACTTCGATGGCGCGGCTTTCGTTGTAGGACCGGCGGATGTACCCCTTGCGCTCCAGGTTGGTGAGGTGCTCGTGAACCGTGGCGAGCGACTGGAAACCGAACTTCTCGGCGATCTCCTCGAAGCTGGGTGCGTACCCGCGCTCCTGAATGTGACTCTGGAGATAAGAGAGGATCTCACTCTGGCGTCTGGTGAGCGGCATGCCGCGTCTCCCGCGTGCACTGGTGCGACCGAATAGAGCCCGAATAACATTACCCGAAGAGTGGCCGAAGGGCAAGGTGGCGACCACCCTCACCCAGATTCTCGAGACGACGCGGGCCGGCCTGGCCGCGCTGCGCGCCCGGACGGCGGAGCTCGAGCGCGCGGCTGCCGGGGCCCCGCCTCCCCCGTCGTTCCGCGGGGCCTTTGTGTCCGACCGCGTCGCGCTGGTCGCGGAGGTCAAGCGGCGGTCGCCGTCGGCCGGCGCGATCCGCGAGGACCTCGACCCCGCCGACCGGGCCGAGCGCTACGCGCGGAACGGGGCAGCGGCGGTCTCCGTACTCACCGATGGTCCGTTCTTCGGCGGCTCTATCGGCGATCTCCGGGCCGTGGTCGAGCGCGTGACGGTACCCGTACTCCGGAAGGACTTCATCCTCGAAGAGACTCAGATCCTCGAGGCCCGGGCAGCCGGCGCGGCCGCGGTGCTGCTCATCGTGCGGGCGCTCAGCGGCGAGCGGTTGCGAGCACTGCTTCGCTTCACGGGGGACGCGGGTCTGGACGCCCTGGTGGAGGTGCACACGGCTCCCGAGCTCGAGACGGCGCTCAGCGCCGGCGCTCACATCGTCGGCGTCAACAGCCGCGACCTCGACACCTTCCGCATCGATGTGGCCGCCGCGTGGTCGCTGCTGGCATCCGTGCCCGCGGACCGGGTGGCTGTCGCCGAGAGTGGGATGGCGACGGCGGCGGAGGTGGAGCGTGCCGCAACGGCCGGGGCGGACGGCGTGCTGATAGGCACCGCGCTCTCCGCCGCCGCGGATCCCGCCACGCAGGTCGCAGCCTTTGCTGGAGTGCGCCGCCGTGGCCGTTGAGGTGAAGGTCTGTGGACTCACGCGTCCCGCGGACGCCGAGGCGGCGGTTGCCGGCGGAGCAGACTATCTCGGCGTCGTCTTCGCGAGCGGTCCGCGGGTCGTGAGCGCCGCACAGGCCGCCGCGATCGTGGCGGCGGGGGCCGGCCGCGCGGTGTTCGGCGTCTTCGGGCAGCAGACGGTCGACGAAATCCTTCGGGTCCGCGAGGCCGCCGGGCTCCGCGGCGCACAGCTCCATGGACCCTACTCGACTGAGGACGCCGCCCGCCTCCGCCGCGAAGGCCTGCTCGTCTGGCGGGTCGTGCGCCTCGAGGGAGCCTCGGATCTGGACACGCTGGCGGCGGTCGAGGGCGCGGCCGACGCGGTCCTGGTCGAGCCCCGCGTGTCGTGCGCGGACGGCGGAGCGGGCGTCGCTCTTCCGCTGGCGCTCGCAGCACAGGCCCGGAATTGCCTGAGCGGCCGCATGGTGCTCGCGGGCGGGCTCCGCGCGGAGACGGTCGCGGACGCGGTAGGGCTCGTGAGGCCGGAGGTCGTGGATGTAAGTTCAGGAGTGGAGATCCTGCCCGGCATCAAGGACTCGCAGAAGCTGGCTCGATTCCTGGAGGCTGTCCGTGGCCTTAGCCCTGTCGCCTGAACGCGCTGTCGGCGGCCGCTTCGGACCGTACGGGGGCCGGTACGTTCCAGAGACGCTGATCGCCGCGCTCGACGACCTGACCGCCCTGTACGACAGTGTACGCGGCGACCCGAGCTTCTGGGCCGAGCTCGAGACGATCCTGCGCGACTACGTCGGCCGGCCGACGCCGCTCTCCGAAGCCGAGCGCCTGAGTGCCGAGGTGGGCGCGCGAATCCTGCTCAAGCGGGAAGACCTGAACCACACCGGCGCCCACAAGATCAACAACACCGTGGGCCAGGCGCTGCTCGCGCTCCGCATGGGCAAGCGGCGGATCATCGCCGAGACCGGCGCCGGCCAGCACGGCGTCGCGACCGCCACCGTGTGCGCGCGGTTCGGTCTCGAGTGCATGGTGTACATGGGGGCCGAAGACGTCGAGCGGCAGGCCCTCAACGTCTATCGGATGCGGCTCCTGGGCGCGACGGTCGTTCCGGTCGAGTCGGGCACCCGCACGCTCAAGGACGCCACCAACGAGGCGCTGCGCGACTGGGTGACCAACGTGCCGACGACGCACTACATCATCGGCTCGGTCGTCGGACCGGATCCCTATCCGCGCATGGTGCGGGACTTCCAGTCGGTGATCGGCCGGGAAGCGCGGGCACAGGTGCTCGCGCGCGCCGGACGTCTGCCGCGTACCGTGGTGGCGTGTGTGGGCGGCGGCTCGAACGCGATGGGCATCTTCGCCGGCTTTCTGGATGATGCCGAGGTCGAGCTGGTCGGCGTCGAGGCGGCGGGCGAGGGGATCGCGAGCGGCCACCATAGCGCGACGCTGGGCGCCGGGCGCCCCGGCGTGCTCCACGGCAGCCTCAGCTATCTCCTCCAGGACGCCGATGGGCAGGTCGCGCCGGCGCACTCGGTCTCGGCCGGGCTCGACTATCCCGGCGTCGGTCCCGAGCACAGCTGGCTCCGCGACACCGGGCGGGTGCGCTACGAGTCGGCCACCGATGCCGAGGCGCTGGTCGCGTTCCAGCGGGTCTGTCGCACCGAGGGGATCATTCCGGCGCTCGAGACCGCGCATGCGTTCGCCTGGGTGGCACGGGCGCGCGCCCGGTGGAGGCCGGACGACCTCGTGCTCGTCTGCCTGAGCGGACGCGGTGACAAGGACGTCGCCCACGTCGCGAAGCTGCTCGGGGGTTCCGCATGACCGCAGGCGCGCCGTCGCCCGCGCTGCTTCTCCCCAGCCAGGTCGCGGAGCTCTTCCAGACCATGGTGAAGGCCCTCCGTGCGTTCCAGATGTACCTGCCCAACAATCCGGTCCACCAGCGCGCCGTGCTGAACGTCAGAGCGGCGATGGCGCCCATCTGGAACGCGGTGGACGAGCTGGTGCTCGCGGTCGGCGAGACCGAGCTGCGGTGGGAGGAGGAGGTCGTCTACAGTCAAATCAACAAGGCCGACTCCCTCGCGTGGATGCTGTACAAGGACGGCATGCGCGTCCTCACCATCCGCAAGGGCGCAGAGGAGCAGGAGCTGGTCGACTTCCTCGAGCTGCTGAACCGGGTCCGCTTTCTGCCATCCGAGGCGGGCGACGACCTCATGACGCTGCTGTGGGAGCGGGACTTCCAGCTGATCCATTACCACTTCATCGACTTCTTCGGCGAGGGCAGCCTGCTGGAGGGGTCGCTGGAGGTGATCGGTGGCGGGGCGGAGACCGCGACGACCGCGGAAGAGCGTCGCGGACAGGTACAGGAGGAAGCGCCGCCACGTCCCAAGGGCATCGTGGACATCGAGGACTTCGACTCCACGCTCTACTTCCTCGAAGAAGCGGAGATCAACTACGTCGCGCAGCAGGTGGAGGAGGAGTACACGCGCGACGCCCGGCAAGCCGCGCTGAATGGGCTGTTCGATCTGATGGAGCTCCAGGCCGAGGCCCCGGTACGCCTCGAGATCATCGGCATCCTGGAGATGCTCTTTCCCAACCTGCTCAACAAGGGTGAATTCCGGACCGTCGCCGCGGTGATGCGGGAGAGTCGTCTTGTCGCGTCGCGCGTCAAGGACCTCACCGAGCAGCAACGCCAGCGGCTGCGCGACTTCGAGATCCGGCTGAGCCAGCCGTCCATCGTGACCCAGCTGGTGCAATCGCTCGACGAATCCGCGGCGCTGGCCGCGGACGAGGACGTGACCGAGGTGCTCCGCGAGCTCCGTCCGAGCGCCCTGGGGCCGCTGATCGACGCGTTGCCCCGCCTCGCGAATGCGTCGGTGCGCGGGCTCCTCGAGGCGACGGTGGACCGGCTCGCGACGGCTCATCCGACCGAGGCGATGCGGCTGCTCCGGGAGCCGCCGGGCGACTCCCTGCCGGCGGTGGTGGCGCTCTGCGGTCGGCTCACGCTCCAGCAGGCGGTGCCGGGACTGGGCGAGCTCGTCTCCCATGCCGATTCCGCCGTGCGGCTCGCGACCGTGCAGGCGCTGGAGAAGATCGGCACGCCCGGTGCGCTCACGCATATCGACCGCGCTATCGAAGACGACGACCGGGCGGTACGGCTGGCCGCCGTGCGGGTGGTGGGAGCGCGCGGCTACAAGGGCGCGCTCCGGCGGGTCGAGGCGGTGGTGATGGGCAAGGCCGTGAAGGAGCTGGATCTGACCGAGAAGATGGCGTTCTTCGAGGCCTACGGGGCGATCGCCGGTCCCCCGGCGCTCCGCACGCTGAGCGCGATCCTGCTGCCTCGGGGCCTGCTCAAGCTGAAGCAGTCCTCCGACACCCGGGCCTGCGCGGCCATCGCCATCGGCAAGATCCGGACACCGGAGGCTCGGGATGTGCTCAATCAGGCCGCCGACGATAAGGACCTCGTGGTCCGGAACGCCGTCAACCGCGCGCTGCGCGAGTCGGCGGCGTGACCCAGCCCCAGGACGCGACCCGGGGACCGCCCGACGGAGCGGCCGCCCAGGACGCGCGTCTCCGCCATGCCGGGCGCGGCCTGCTGCTCGAGCTGTACGCGGCGCTCCGAAGCCTCAAGCTCTACCCGGTCGAGAACGCGACGGTCCAGAAGACGCTCTATGATCTCGAGGCCTCCGCCGAGAAGCTGAGCCAGGCGGAGGGCGACATCGAGGTGCGCCTCGCGGGCGACTTCATCTTCGTCAACTCCACCCGCCTCCGGCTCGAGCTCGACAACTACGCCTCGTTCAGTCACATCCTCACGACCTTCCGGGCGTTCGAGATCGGGACGCTCCGGATCCACACCGGGGCCAACCGGCGTGAATGGCAGATCTTCCTGAGCCTGCTGCTGAGCCTCTCCGAGCGGGCGACGAGCGACGATCTGCTCAGCGAGCTCAAGCGCCGGATGACGGAGGGGGGCGTAGAGCACCTCGATCTCGAGCACGCGTTGCCGCAGCAGGAAGGGCTGCGCGAGTCGGAGGAAGCACGGGAGATCGCGAAGCGCACCTACAGCCAGGGCGTCGCCGTCACCAAGGAGGTCATCACCGGCATCCGCCTCGGCCGGGCGACCAGCGTGAAGCGGGTGAAGCGCGCGGTCCAGATGATCGTGGACCAGGTGCTCAACAACGAGACCTCGCTCGTCGGCCTGACCACCATCCGCGACTACGACGAGTACACGTTCACCCACTCGGTGAATGTGTGCATCTTCGCGGTGGCGCTGGGCAAGAAGCTGGGCTTTTCCAAGCTCCAGCTCTACGACCTCGGCATGACGGCGCTGCTGCACGACGTGGGGAAGGCCCGGGTGCCGATCGGCATCCTGAACAAGACGAGCGGCCTCGACGATGGCGAGTGGAAGGTGATGCAGGGGCATCCCTGGCAGGGAGCGCTCACGCTGTTCGGGCTGCGGGGATACGACGAGATTCCCTATCGCTCCATCCTCGTCGCCTATGAGCACCACATGAAGCAGGACCTCACGGGGTATCCGCGGAACGTCCGCCCGCGCTCGCTCGCCATCTTCTCCCGGATCGTGGCAGTGGCGGACGGCTTCGACGCGGCGACCACCCGCCGCGCCTACCAGACCGTGCCCATCGAGCCGGACCAAGTGCTGCGGGAGATGTGGGAAAACCCGAAGCGCGGCTACGACCCGGTGCTGGTCAAGGCGCTCATCAACCTGATCGGCATCTACCCTGTGGGCACGTGTGTCATCCTCGACACCTTCGAGGTGGGCATCGTGGCCGCGCCGAACCCCGATGCGGCGCTGCTCAACCGGCCGATGGTGCGGCTCGTCATCGGGCCCGACGGCAGCTCGATTCCGCCGCCGGGCACGCTCGTCAACCTTGCCGAGCGGGATGCAGGGGGCGGCTATCTCCGCTCCATCGTGAAGGTCACCAACCCGACCCGCTATGGCCTCACGGTCGGCGATTACTTTGTCTGAATCCCTGCTCGACGCTGCGTGGAGCCGGCTCCGCGCGGCGGGCAGAACCGCGCTGATTCCGTATCTCACGGCCGGGTACCCCACGGCCGCCGACAGCCTCGCGGCGCTCCGGGCGGCCGCGGTCGACTCCGACATCATCGAGGTGGGGGTCCCCTTCAGCGACCCGCTCGCCGACGGGCCCACCATCCAGCGCTCCACCTTCGAGGCCCTGCGGCAGGGGATGACCCTCGCCGGCACGCTCGACCTGATCGCGCGCGCCGAGCTGGAGCGCCCGGTCGTCGTGTTCAGCTACCTGAACCCGATTCTCCGCTACGGTCTCGAGCGCTTCCTCCGGGACGCAGAGAAGCTGGGCGTGGCCGCGCTGCTCCTCACGGATCTCCCGGCCGGCGGCGACCCCGCGGTCGAGGGCGCCGTCGAGGCGAGCCGGCTGGATTTGATCCGGCTGGTCGCGCCCACTACTCGGCCGGAGCGCCTGACAGAGGCGGTGGCCGGCGCCGGCGGGTTCGTGTACCTCGTGGCGCGGCTCGGGGTCACCGGGGCCAGCAGCGCGCTGGCGCCCGATCTCCCCGGCACGATCGCGCGCGTGCGGGCCGCAACCCCGCTTCCGGTCGCGGTCGGCTTCGGGATCTCGACGCCCGGACAGGCGAGCACGGTGGCCGGGCTTGCAGACGGCGTGGTTGTGGGGAGCGCGCTGGTAGACGCGCTCCGGCGAGGCGGGGTCGGCGCGGCCGTGACCTTCCTTCGGTCGCTCCGCGAGGCGGTGGACGGGGTGGGGGCTCCGCGGTGACCGTCCGCGTCTCGCGCCTGATCCCCGCGTACGCCCAGACGCTCTTCGTGGGCGGCGTGACTCTCGGCGCCGCCGTGCTTCTGATCGACCGCCGCTGGACGGGGCTCCTGCTGCCGACCCTGGCGCTCGCGGTCATGGTGATCGCGCTCCGGATCGGTCCGGTGCGGCTCAGCAAGTATTCCTACCTGACGCAGAGCGGCATCCCGGCGCTGGTCGGGGCCATGACCTTCCCCGCGTCCTCGGTCGTGGCGGCCCTCGCGACCGGGATCGTGCTCGGCGACGTGCTCTGGGTGCGCAAGCCGTGGCGTGCGGCATGGATCAACGCCGGCCGAGAGATCATCGCGCTGCTGGCCGCGTACGGCTTCTACCTGGCCGTGCTGCGTGCGACGCACATCTCGGAGCTCTCGCTCGATTTCCTGCCGGCGGTGTTCACGCTGGTCGGCGTGTACTTCCTCACGACGCGCGCGCTCTTCTATTTCACGTTGCTCGTGCGGGACAAGCTCGAGCCGGCGGAGCAGATCCTGATCCTGCGCTGGGAGATCATCTCGTACCTGCTGACGGTGCTGGGCACCGCCGTCGTGGTGGCGGCGCTTCATCTGCTGGCGCCGACGGGTTGGCTCGCGGTGCTGCTCGTGCTCGGCGGCCTCGGTCTCCTGACCAAGCGGATACTGGAGGAGGCGATCGCGGCCGAGGACCTGAACAAGGTGCACCAGCTCGAGAGCACGGTGTTGGGGAACGCGCAGCTGGGCGAGTCGTTTGCCCAGATCGAGCGCCTGGCGCACCGGCTGCTCGACTGGGGCGACTTCAGGATCTATCGGGTCACGGGTGCGGAGCCGGTGCTCGCCTACCGCGGCGCCTTTGGTCGTCCCAACCGGGGCGAGCCCTCGCCCGCCGTTGAGCCCCTCCGTCGACAGGTGGTCGCGGAGACTTCGCCGGCGCTCGTCGGCGACACCGCGAACGACCCGCGCATCGCGGAGCCCATGCCCGACGTGCGGAGCCTCCTGGTGTTTCCGATCCGGTTCGGCGACGAGATCCTGGGGACGATCGAGCTCGAGCATCACAAGCGGCGGACGTACGGCGGTCGCGATCTCATCACCATGGCGACGATCACGACCCATGTCGCCACCGCGATCCACATCGCCGAGCTGCGGCGCCCGCTGGTGAGCACCGTGGACCAGATCGGGGCGCAGGTAAGCGGCCTCGCCCGCGTGACCGAGGCGTTGCGAACGACGGCCGCCGCCCTAGCCGAGGCCTCGCTTGCGATGCGGGACGGCATGGCGGAGCAGACGGCGGCCGCGGCCCAGGGTCTCGAAGCGACGACGGCGCTGGCCCGGCTCTCCCGCGACATGGCCGCGGACGGACGGAAATCGGCCGACGCGAGCAGGCGGGCCTCCGAGGTCGCCGACCGGAACCGCGCGGTGATCGCGGGGGCAGTCGGACGGCTGGTGGAGCTCAAGCAGTTCGTGAGCGACAGCTCGGCCCAGGTGACGGCGCTGGGCGGCGTGACCAAGCGAATCACCGGCTTCCTCGGCACCATCCGCGAGATCGCCGATCTCACCAACCTCATCGCGCTCAACGCCGCGATCGAGGCCGCCCGGGCCGGCCGGGAGGGACGCGGGTTCGCGGTCGTGGCCGACGAGGTGCGCGCCCTCGCGGTTCAGGCCCTCGAGGTGACGCGCGAGAGCTCCGCGCTGGTGGCCGAGATCGGGGCGCAGGTGGCGAGCGTCGCGCGGGAGATGACGCGGGGCCAGGAGACCGTGGCGGACGTCGAGGAGCTGAGCGCGGCGGCCGGGCAGGCGCTGGAAGCGATTCTCCAGGCGACGGTCGAGGCCGGCACCCGGGCCCAGCAGATCGCCGAGGCCGCGGCGGCGCAGCAGTCCGCCTTCGAGCAGCTTACCGGACGCATCGAGCAGGTCGCGGCGGTCTCCGCCCGCACGCGGGTGCAGACCGATACGCTCGCCGAGCAGGCAGGCGAGGCGGCGCGGGGGCAGGCCGACCTCGAGGGGGCCATCCGGGAGCTCGAAGCGGTAGCCACGCACCTTCAGCGCATCGCCCGCCACTTCGCGGTGGGCGCATGACAGCGGCCGAGCGCGTGTTCGTGGCCCTGGGAAGCAACCTCGGCGATCGCGCGGCCCACCTGGCCGCGGCCCGGGGCGCGCTGGCGCGGCTGCCCGGCACGAGGGTGGTGGCCGCGTCCACGATCGAGGAGACCGCGCCGATCGCCGGCATGGCCCAGCCGTCCTATCTCAATCAGATGGTCCTCCTCGAGACCGACCTCGATCCGCACCGCCTGCTCGAGGCGCTCCAGCACATCGAGGAGGCGCGGGGCAGGCTGCGCACCGCCCGCTGGGGGCCGCGGACGCTCGATCTCGACATCGTCGCCTTCGGCGATCGCCGGATCCACGATCCGGACCTCGTCATCCCTCACCCCGAGCTTCCGAACCGCGACTTCTGGCAGCGGGAGCTCTCGGAGCTCGCCACCACATGAACGCCGACGGTCGTCCCCGAACTCCGCTCGACCTCGCCGGCATGAAGGCCGCGGGCCGGAAGATCGTCATGCTGACCTGCTACGACGCGACCTTCGCCCGGCTCATCGGCCCGGAGGTGGACGTGCTGCTGGTGGGCGACTCGGTGAACCAGGTCGTGGCGGGGCGGGAGACGACGCTCGGCGTGACGGTCGATCAGCTCGTGTACCACGCCCGGGCTGTGCGCCGCGGCGCGCCCGACGCACTCCTGCTCGTGGACCTCCCGTTTCTCTCCTATCAGGTCTCAGTCGAAGACGCGATCAGGAACGCGGGCCACGTGCTCATGGAGACGGGAGCGCAGGGGGTGAAGCTCGAGGGCGGGCGGCCCATGGTTTCGACGGTACGGGCGCTGGTGGAGCGCGGAATCCCGGTCATGGGCCACCTGGGACTCACGCCGCAGTCGGTGCACGCGCTTGGCGGCTACCGCGTGCAAGGCCGCGACGCCGGCGCGGCGCAGCGGATGTTGGAGGATGCCCGCGCACTCGAAGACGCCGGCGCCTTCGGGCTGGTGCTCGAGCTGACGCCTGCCGAGCTCGCGGGGCGGATCACCCGGGCGCTCACCATCCCCACCGTCGGCATCGGGGCGGGGGCGGCGTGCGACGGCCAGGTGCTCGTGCTGCACGATATGCTCGGACTCAACGAGACGTTCAGCCCGAAGTTCCTGAGGCGATTCGCCCAGCTCGCCGGCGAGGTCCGCTCGGCGGCGCGGATGTATGCGGACGACGTGCGCGGGGGTCGCTATCCAGGTGCCGAACACAGTTTTGAGTAGGGCCGGTGGCCCTATGCAGGAGCTTTCGTCGATTCCGCGGCTGCACGCCTGGCGGGCTGCTCAGCGGGCGGCCGGGCGCCGTGTCGGCTTCGTGCCGACCATGGGTCACCTCCATGAGGGCCACCTGGCGCTCGTGGACGAGGCCCGGCGACGGGCGGACGCCGTCGTGCTGAGCATCTTCGTCAACCCGCTCCAGTTCGGGCCCGGCGAGGATCTGGACCGCTACCCGCGCGACCTTGCCCGGGACCGGATGTTCAGCGAGGCGCGCGGAGTCGAGCTGCTCTTCGTCCCCTCGGTTGAGAGCATGTATCCACCGGGGATGGAGATCCGCCTGAGTGCGGGCGAGACGGCGGAGCGGTGGGAGGGCGCGGCCCGGCCGGGTCACTTCACTGGCGTGCTGACGGTCGTCGCCAAACTTCTCCATCTGACCCAGCCCGACGTCGTCTGCTTCGGGCAGAAGGACATCCAGCAGGTGACGCTGGTCCGGCGCATGCTCCGCGATCTCGAGTGGCCCGTCGAGGTCGCCGTCGTGCCGACCGTGCGCGATCCGGACGGACTCGCGCTGAGCAGCCGCAACGCGTACTTGAGCCCGGCGGAGAGGCAGGAAGCGCTGGCGTTGAGCCGGGGCCTCAAGGCGGCGGAGTCGGCATGGCGGGTCGGTGAGCGCTCGGCGACGGCGCTGGAAGCGCTGGTGCGCAAGAGCGTAAACGCTGCTCCCGGGGTGCGCGCCGAGTATATTGCCGTCGTCGAGCCGGAGCAGCTGCGGCCCGTCACGATCGCGCCCCCGGGAACGATTGTGGCGCTGGCTGCACGGGTGGGGACCACTCGGCTTATCGACAACGTCATTCTGAAGTAGGGAGCGGCATGCAGCGCCACCTCATGAAGTCCGGAATCCATCGCGCCACCGTCGCGGCGACGGATCTCCGCTACCAGAGCTCGCTCACCGTCGTGCGGCGGTCGCTCCGCGCCGAAAGTTGAGCGGGCCCGGGTCGATGCACTCGGTGCGCCCCACTCCTCCTGGCCTCCGGCCCACGCTCCCCACGTGGGCCGTTCTCACGCCCGAGCGCCTCGGACACGTGCAGCGGGTGGCGGAGCTGGCGGCGTCGTGGGCGGAGTCGATGGGCGTGCCCGACAGCGAGCGGCACCGGTGGCTCAGGGCGGTGTGGCTCCACGATGCTTTGCGGGACGCGCCACGGGACGAGCTCGAGCGCTGGGCGCCTTCCACACCCGGGCCGGTCGAGCTGAAGCACGGCCCCGCGGCCGCAGCCCGCGCCAAGGCCGACGGCGAAGTGGACCGCGGAGTACTGGACGCCGTCCGCTATCACTCCGTGGGCCTCGCGGAATGGGACATGGTGGGCCGGATCCTCTACGCCGCCGACTTCCTGGAGCCCGGGCGCGAGTTCGATCGCCCGGCGCGGGTGGAGCTGGCCCGGCGCTTTCCGGGGGACGCCAGCGGAGTGCTCCGGGAGGTGGCCCGACGCCGGCTCGTCCATACGGTGGCCTCCGGCTGGCCGTTGCTCGAACCCACGTTCCGATTTTGGAACTCCCTCGTCGCCGCCTCGGCGCTGCGCTAATCGCGCTCGGCGTGGCCGCCGCCACGGCGGCGGTGGCGGGCCACGGCCGAGGCCGGCCTGCTGCCGCGATCGTCGCGCACGCCTACCCGATTCCCTCGCCCGAGCGCCGCATCCAGGTCGAGGTCCTGAACGCCACCGTCCGTCCCAGCCTTGCCCGCTCGGCGACTCGGCTGTTGCGCCGGGAAGGGCTCGACGTCGTCTTCTTCGGCAACGCCGATGACGACGCTCGGCCCGATTCCACGCGGGTCATCGCCCGTCGCGGCGACCGCTCCAGCGCCGAGCGCGTTGCGCGGGCGCTGGGCCAAGGCGTGGTGAGTGTGGGGACCGATACGCTCCGGCGGGTGGATGTGACAGTGCTGCTCGGCGCCGACTACCGGCCGCCTGCCGACCCGCATCCCTAGCACACGGCGCCCCGGCGGGCGGCCATTGACACCCGGCCGCACCGCGCGGTAGCGTAGCGGCCGGTCTACCCAACTCTCGCCCGCATTGGAGCCCACCATGGCCACCGCCGCGGCCCCCGCGCTGGATCCCACCCGTCTGAACGAATTCATCGGCAAGGCGCTCAACGACATGGGCGCGGCGATGAGCGCCGCTCTCGTCGTCATCGGCGACCGGCTGGGCCTCTACAAGGCACTCTACCAACACGGCCCGCTCACCTCGGCGGAGCTGGCCGAGCGAACCGGAACGCACGAGCGCTACGTTCGCGAGTGGCTGGCGAACCAGGCTGCGGGAGGATACCTGACGTACGATCCGGCGAGCGCGCGGTACACACTGCCGCCGGAGCAGGCGTTCATGCTGGCGGACGAGTCGAGTCCGCTGTTCGTTCACGGCCTGTTCCAGGTCATTCAATCGGCCATGATCGACGAGCCGCGCGTGACGGAGGCCTTCCGAACGGGGCGCGGGGTCGGCTGGCACGAGCACGATCATCGGCTGTTCGAGGGGACCGAGCGATTCTTCCGTCCGGGTTACAACGCTCACCTCGTCGCGGAGTGGCTTCCGGCGCTCGAGGGTGTAACGGCGAAGCTCGAGGCCGGGGCCACGGTCGCTGATGTGGGATGCGGCCTCGGTGCCTCTACCATACTCTTGGCCCAGGCGTTCCCCAGGTCGCGCTTCTTCGGCTTCGACTACCACGATCGCTCGATCGAGCTCGCCCGGGAGCGCGCCCGGGCCGCCGGGGTCGCCGACCGGGTGACGTTCGACGTCGCTCCGGCGAAATCCTTCCCGGGAAAGAGCTACGATCTCGTCGCGTTCTTCGACTGCCTGCACGACATGGGTGACCCGGTCGGGGCGGCCCGGCGGGTGCTCGAGTCGCTCGCAGCCGACGGCACCTGGCTCATCGTCGAGCCGTTCGCCAACGATCGCGTCGAGCAGAACTTCAATCCGGTGGGGCGGCTGTTCTACGCGGCCTCGACGATGATCTGTACCCCCGCGTCCCTCTCGCAGGAGGTGGGGCTCGGGCTCGGGGCGCAGGCGGGGGAGCGGCGGATTGCGGCGGTGATCAGGGAGGCGGGCTTCACCCGCTTTCGCCGGGCGACGGAGACTCCGTTTAACCTGGTGTTCGAGGCCCGACCCTGACGGCAAGCGCGGGTCCGGCGATCCCGAACACCACGTCCATCACGTTCGTCCCGGTCAGACCCGGGCGCAGCAGGGCGCCAGCGGCATCGAGCGCCGGATACGCGTCATGCGCGGCGAGATCGCGCGCCGGATCCCGGCCCGCCCGGCGGATCGCTGACCAGGTGGCCGGGTCCACGATCGCGCCGGCGGCGTCGGTCGGCCCATCCCGGCCGTCGGTCCCGGCGGCGAGGATCGCCGGTGCGCTGGCTGCGGGCGCTCCGGCCAGCCGCTCCGCCGCCGCGAGAGCCAGCTCCTGCGAGCGCCCGCCCCGACCGCTCGGCCCGGGTCCGAGCGTCACTGTCGTCTCCCCTCCCCAGATCAGGCAGGCCGTCGTCGGCTCCGGTTGCGAACCGGAACCCTGGCAGTAACTTAGGACGGTAGTGGCGATCCGCCGGCCTGCATCCGCAGCCTCGCCGGACAGCACCGGCTCCATCACTCGCGGCGCGAGCCCCAAGGCGCTCGCTCGCGCAGCCGCCGCTTCGAGCGCCAGCCGGTTGCTGGCGATGAGCCGGGTTTCCACCCTCGCGAAGGCGGGGTCGCCCGGCTTCGGCGTCTCTGGTAGCTGGCGCCGCTCCACGGCGGTGACCTGGTCGCGAAGGGGGGCCGGAATCCGGTCCCACAAGCCGCACGACTCGAGGGCCGTGCGCACCTCAGCGGCCGACGCGGGATCGGGCACACACGGCCCGGAGGCGATCGAAGCGAGATCGTCCCCGATCACGTCGGAGACGATGAACACCCGGACCCGGGCCGGCGCGAGCGCGGCGGCGAGTCGCCCGCCGCCCCAGCGGGAGAAGCGCTTGCGGATGCGGTTCATCGCGGTGATGTCGAGCCCGGAGCCGAGGAGCAGGGCGTAGAGCTCGGTGAGGTGCGCCGGGGAGACGCCGTTCATCGGGGCGCCGAGCAGGCTGGTGGCGCCGCCGGAGAGCAGCACCCAGGCTTCATCGCCGGGGCCCACGCTGGCGGCGGCGCGGCCGAGCGCCTCGGCGGCGGCAAGAGAACCGGGGCCGGGCTCCGGGTGATCGCCGACCACGACCGGCACCATGGGATGCGGTGCGGCGGCACCGGCCGGCGGGACGACGATGCCGCCTGCCGGCTCGCGGCGCTGCCCGGCAAGCCAGGTCACGGCGGCCTCCGCCATCGGTTGGGCCGCTTTGCCCAGAGCGAAGAGCCAGACTCGTTGCGCGCCGGTGTCGTCGAGATCAGCCAGCGCGCGGGCAACTGCGGGACCCGGGGCCGCGGCCCCGACCGCGACCGCGTAGAGGTCTTCGAGGAGCGCCCGACGGGGCGCTCCCGCCATAGGGGGTGGGGTCATCGGACCGGGGGCGAAGGCTGGTGTAACGGGCGGCGCTGGTACAATATACACGACGCAGCAAGTTCAAACGCGCGCCGCGTCGGGCGAGAGCACCCCCGCTCCCGCACGGTTTTCTTTTCCTTTAGTCGAGAGGTCCAGCGATGCCCGGCCGTAATTTTCTCTTCGTTCCGGGGCCTACGAATACCCCGGACCGCATCCTCCGCGCGATGCACGTCGCGATGGAGGACCATCGCTCGTCGGCGTTCCCCGGTCTGGCGGCGCCGGTGCTTCGGGACCTCCGGGGGATCTTCAAGACCGAGACCGGCCAGGCCTTCATCTTTCCCGCCAGCGGCACCGGCGCGTGGGAGGCATCCCTCTGCAATACCCTGTCGCCCGGCGACCGGGTGCTCGCTGCCCGGTTCGGACAGTTCAGCCACCTCTGGATCGACATGGCCCAGCGGCTCGGCCTCAAGGTGGACATCCTCGACGCCGAGTGGGGCGAAGGAGCGCCGATCGAGCGGTATCACGCGGCGCTCGCGGCCGACAAGGGGCACGAGATCAAGGCGGTGCTCTTCACGCACAACGAGACCGCCACCGGAGTCACCAGCGACGTGGCAGGCATTCGCCGGGCGCTGGACGACGTCAAGCATCCGGCCCTGCTCATGGTCGACGGCGTGAGCTCCATCGGCAGCATCGACTTCCGCATGGACGAGTGGGGTGTGGATCTCGCGGTCACCGGATCGCAGAAGGGTCTGATGCTGCCGGCCGGCCTGGGCATCGTCTGCGCGAGCACGAAGGCGCTCGCCTGTTACGACAAGGCGAAGCTCGCCCGCGTGTTCTTCGACTTCGGCGACATGACGAAGGCCAACGCGACCGGATACTTCCCCTACACGCCGTCGCTGCCCATGCTCTACGGGTTGCGGGAATCGCTGGCGATGATCTTCGAGGAGGGGCTCGACAACATCTTCGCCCGGCATCACCGCCTGGCGGAGGGCACCCGGGCCGCCGTGAAGGCCTGGGGACTCTCGCTCTGCGCCAAGGAGCCCCGGTGGTACTCCGACACGGTGAGCGCCATCCTGGTCCCGCCGGGGTTCAACGGGGCCGAGGTGATCGACATCGCCTACCGCCGGTACGACCTCGCGCTGGGTGCCGGCCTGGCCCGCATGGCCGGGAAGCTCTTCCGCATCGGCCACCTCGGCGACCTCAACGAGCTGATGCTCCTGGGCGGGATCGCCGGCGCGGAGATGGCGATGCGCGACGTCGGCATCAAGGTGACCCCGGGCTCCGGGGTGGCCGCCGCCGAAGAGTACTGGCGCAGCACGGCCAAGCCGCTCGAGAAGCGTGATCTGCCGCCGCGCGCGCCCGATGCCCAGCCGGTTGCACCAGCCGCCCGGCCGCCAGTCGCGGCTGCGCGGTGAGCCACACCCGATACGAGCCGGCGACACCACGCCTCCAGCGCAGCACGCTGGCGGTGCCGGGGTCGAACCCGGCGATGTTCCCCAAGGCGCTCGAGAGCGAGGCCGACGTCGTTTTCCTCGACCTCGAGGACGCGGTGGCCCCGGGCGACAAGGAGCAGGCGAGGCGCAACGTCATCCAGGCGTTGCTCACGCTGGATTGGCGGGGGCACGCCAAGACCGTGTCCGTCCGCATCAACGGGATCGACACCCACTACATGTACCGCGACGTCGTCGATGTGGTGGAGCAGGCGGGCCACCGGCTCGACACGGTGCTCATCCCGAAGGTGGGTGTGCCGGGCGACGTCTACCTCGTCGACGCCCTGCTCACCCAGATCGAGGCGGCGCGGGGAATCCCGCACCGCATCGGGATCGAGGTGCTCATCGAGACGGCGCTCGGCATGTCCAACGTCGAGGCCATCGCCGCCGGACGGGGGCGGCTCGAGGTGCTGCACTTCGGGGTGGCCGACTATGCCGCAAGCAACCGGGCCCGGACGGTCAACATCGGGGGGCTCAACCCCGATTATCCGGGCGACCAGTGGCACTTCGCGCTGAGCCGGATGACGGTCGCCTGCCGGGCCTACGGGCTCCGCGCCATTGACGGTCCCTTCGGCGACTTCAAGGACCCCGACGGCTACCGCGCAGCGGCCCGCCGGGGTGCGGCGCTCGGCATCGAGGGGAAATGGGCCATTCACCCCTCGCAGATCGCGCTCGCGAACGATGTGTTCACGCCGCCTGACGCCGAAGTGAGCCGGGCGCGCCGGATCCTGGAGGCCCTCGACGCGGCCGCGCGTGAAGGTCGCGGCGCGGCGCAGCTGGACGGCAGGATGATCGACGCGGCGTCGGCGCGGATGGCGGAGAATATCGTCCGGATGGCGGAGGAGATAGGAAAGAAAAAGCCGTTGGCCATTAGCCGTTAGCCTAACGGCTCACCAGGAGACACCCCTTGGATATCCACGAGTATCAAGCCAAAGAACTCCTCGCCGGCTTCGGCGTCGCGATTCCGCGCGGCGGCGTGGCGTACAGCCCGGAGCAGGCGGTGTACCGCGCATCCGAGATCGGTGGCGCCCGCTGGGCCGTGAAGGCCCAGATCCACTCGGGCGCGCGCGGCAAGGCGGGCGGCATCAAGGTCTGCACCAGCGAAGACGAAGTCCGCCAGGCCGCGAAGGGTCTCCTGGGGAAGCGGCTCGTGACCCACCAGACCGGGCCGGAGGGACGGGTCGTTCATCGGCTGTACGTCGAGGCGGCGGTGCCGATCGAGCGGGAGATCTACGTGGGCTTCGTGCTCGACCGGAAGAGCGAGCGGATCATGGTCGTCGCGGCGCCGCACGGCGGCATGGAGATCGAGGAGATCGCCCAGGATTCGCCGGACACCATCATCCGGGCGGTCGTGGAGCCGGCGGTCGGGATGACGCCGTTCCAGGCCCGCGAGATCGCGTTCGCCCTCGGGCTCGACGCGGCTCAGGTCAACCGCTGCGCCACGGTGCTCCTCGGCTGTTACCGGGCGTTCCGCGACCTGGACGCCACGATGGTCGAGATCAACCCGCTGGTGCTCACCCGTGACAGCCAGCTGCTCGCCCTCGATGCCAAGATGACGTTCGACGACAACGCGCTGTTCCGCCGGCCCGAGGTCAGCGAGCTGCGCGACTACGCGGAGGAGGATCCGCGGGAGTCGCAGGCGGCGGAGTACGGGATCAACTACGTCGCCCTGGACGGCGAGATCGGCTGCATCGTGAACGGCGCCGGGCTCGCCATGGCGACGATGGACCTGATCCAGCACGCCGGGAGCTCGCCCGCCAACTTCCTCGACGTGGGCGGCGGCGCATCGCCCGAGAAGGTCACCAACGCATTCCGGCTGGTACTGGCCGATCCCAAGGTCCGCGCGATCCTGGTGAACATCTTCGCCGGCATCAACCGGTGCGACTGGGTGGCGCAGGGGGTGGTGCAGGCGGTGCGCGAGCTGAAGCCGCCGGTGCCGCTCGTGGTGCGGCTCGCCGGCACGAATGTGGAAGAGGGACGACGCATCCTCACGGCGAGCGGCCTTCAGCTGGTCACCGCGGATACACTCACCGAGGCGGCGCAGCGGGTCGTGGCCGCTCTCAAGGCCTCCGGCGCCAAGCCCGGGAACGGAAACGCATGAGCATCCTCATCGACGAGAAGACCCGGGTCATCATTCAGGGATTCACCGGCGACAAGGGCACGTTCCACGGGAAGGAGATGCTCGCCTACGGCACCAACCTCGTCGGCGGCGTGACCCCCGGGAAGGGCGGAACGCGGCACCTCGACCGGCCGGTGTTCAACACGGTCAAGGAAGCCGTCAAGGCGGTCGGGGCGGAAGCGAGTCTCATCTTCGTGCCCGCGGCGTTCTGCGCGGACTCGATCATGGAGGCGGCGGACGCGGGGATCCGCCTCGTCGTGGCGATCACCGACGGAATCCCGGCGCAAGACATGATGATGGTGAAGCGCTACCTGTTCCGGTACGCGCGCGACCGGCGGACCATGCTGGTCGGCCCCAACTGCGCCGGCGTCGTCAGCCCGGGTAAGGCGATGATGGGTATCATGCCCGGGCACATCTACGCCCGCGGCAAGGTGGGGCTCGTGACGCGGTCCGGCACGCTCGGCTACGAGGCCGCCTCCCAGATGAAGGCGCTCGGGATCGGCGTCTCCACCAGCGTCGGCATCGGCGGCGACCCGATCAACGGCAGCTCCTTTGTGGACGTGCTCAAGCTGTTCGAGGAAGACGCCGACACCGAGGCCGTCATGATGATCGGCGAGATCGGCGGCCCGCAGGAAGCGGAGGCCGCCCGTCTCTTCCGCGAGCACCTGGAGAAGCCGGTGATCGGCTACGTGGCGGGCCTGTCGGCGCCGAAGGGCCGGCGGATGGGCCATGCGGGCGCCATCATCCGCGCCTTCGGCGAGAGCGCCGCCGAGAAAGTCGAGATCATGCGCGAAGCCGGCATCACGGTGGCGGCGAGCCCGGCCGAGCTCGGGTCCACGGTCGCCAAGGTGCTCGGCTCGAGGCCGACGCGCGTGCCGGTGCCCACGTGAGTCGACCCGTCGTCGTCGTCACCCGCCGGCTGCCGGCCGCGGTGGAGGAAGCGGTGTCGAAGGATTTCGAGGCCCGCCTGAACCGGGAGGATCGCCCGCTGAGCCCGGCCGAGCTGCAGGAGGCGCTTCGTTCGGCCGACGCGCTGCTCCCGACCGTGACCGACAAGATTACGGCCGACGTGCTGAGCGTGGAGCCGCTCCGGGTGAAGATGATCGCGAACTTCGGCGTGGGCTTCAACAACATCGACGTCGCCGCGGCCAAGGCGCGGGGCATCGCGGTGTCGAACACGCCCGACGTGCTCACCGAAGCCACCGCGGACCTGGCGATGACGCTGCTCCTCGCGGTGGCCCGGCGGGTGGGCGAGGGGGAGCGACTCGTGCGCGGCAATCGCTGGACCGGATGGGGGCCGACCCACCTGCTCGGCCGCATGGTCTCGGGCAAGACGCTCGGCCTGATCGGGATGGGGCGGATCGCGCGGGCGGTCGCCAGGCGGGCGCACCACGGCTTCGGGATGCGGGTGCTCTACACCGATCCGTATCCGCCACCTCCCGAGGTCGCGAAGGAGCTCGGGGCGGAGCAGCGCGCGACCATCGAGGAAGTATTGGCGCAGAGCGACTTCGTGTCGCTCCACTGTCCGGCCACGCCCGACACCCGCCATCTGATGAACGGCGTGCGGCTGGCCAAGATGAAGCCGAGCGCCTACCTCATCAACACCGCGCGGGGCGATGTTGTCGACGAGCAGGCCCTGATCGAGGCCCTCACCAAGGGCTGGCTGGCCGGGGCGGGGCTCGACGTGTTCGAGCGTGAGCCCCAGGTGTCGGCGGCGCTCCTCGTCATGGAGAACGTCGTGCTGCTGCCCCACCTGGGCAGCGCTACGGAAGAGACGCGGGTTGCGATGGGCATGCGCGCGCTCGAGAATCTGCGGCTCCACTTCGCCGGGTCTCCCCTGCGCGATCGCGTGGCGTGACCAAGGAATCGCTCCACTCCTACCTCGTCACTGCGCTTCCCGCCTCCGCCGACCCGCTGGCCGAAAGCGCGGCGGCGTACGCCACCGAAGTCGCGGACCTGCTGTTCAATCAGCTGCTCGACGTCGTCCGCAGCCGGGCCCCGGAGCTCGAGCCGGTGCTCGCCGGCGACGGCGAGGCCTGCTCGGCCGAGCTGGAGACCCGCGCCCTCCAGGTCCTGGGGATCTGGCTCCAGCTCTTGAGCATCGCGGAACAGAATGCGGCGATGCGCCGCCGCCGGCAGATCGAGGCGGAGCGGGGGTACGAGGCGCTCCGGGGCACGATGGTCCAGGTCGTCAGTGCGTCGGCCGCGGCCGGCGTCCCGGCGGCGGAGCTGCGGGAGCGGCTGCGCACGATGCGGATCCGCCCGGTCATCACCGCGCACCCCACCGAGGCCAAGCGGGTCACGGTGCTCGAGAAGCACCGCCGGATCTATCGCCTGCTGGTGGAGCTCGAGTCGCCCCGATGGACCCCTCGCGAGCGGGCTCAGCTGCAACAGCAGATCGGCCAGGAGATCACGCTGCTCTGGATGACGGGCGAGCTGCGGCTGGAGAAGCCGACCGTGGAGCAGGAGGTCTTCTGGGCGCTCCATTTCTTCAACGAGACCTTGTTCGAGGCGGTCCCCCAGCTGCATGACAAGCTCGACCGGGCGCTCGCCGAGTTCTATCCCGGTGAGCGGTTCGACGTGCCGCCATTCTTCCAGCTTGGTTGCTGGGTGGGCGGCGACCGCGACGGCAATCCGTTCGTCTCCAACGAGGTCACCCGCCGCTCGCTGTTCGAGTACCGCCTGGCGGCGGTGCGGCGCTATCGGCAGCGGCTGAACGACCTGGCGCGCACGGTGAGCATCAGCGAGCGCGCGGTCCGGGTCCCCGAGGATTTCCGCGAGCAGCTCAACCGGCTCCTCGCCGCCAGTGGCGACGGCGCAGGGATCGCCAATCGCAACCCGGGCGAGGTCTTCCGGCAGTTCCTCTCCTGCATGCTGCGCCGGCTCGACGCGACGCTCGTGGCCGCCGAGCGGCACCAGCTGGAGCCGGAGGAAGGCGGCTACGTCTCCGCGGAGGAGCTCGCGAGCGACCTCCGCACGATGGAGCGGGGCCTGGCCGATGCCGCGGGGCCGTCGCTCGCGATGAACCTCGTGCGGCCCGTCCGCCGCGAGGTGGAGCTGTTCCGCTTCAGCGTCGTTCGGCTGGACCTCCGCGAGAACACCACCAAGCTGAACCAGGCGCTCGGCGCCCTGTGGCGGCTCGCATCCGGGGCGACGGGCGAGCCGCCGGACCCGGGCTCGGTCGATTGGGCCAGATGGGTACAGGCCGAGCTGGCTCGCCCACAGCGGGAGGAGCTTCAGCTCGCGCGGCTGCCGGGCGATGCGGCGGAAACGGTCGGGATGTTCCGTCTGGTGGCCGAGCTGCGTGAGCGCGTCGATCGCGAGGCGTTCGGGAGCTTCATCCTCAGCATGACCCACTCGGTGAGCGACATCCTGGGGGCGTACCTCCTGGCGAAGGAGGGAGGCCTCTTCCCCGATACCGCGCGGGTGGAGCGCTGCGTCCTCCCGATCGTGCCCCTGTTCGAGACGATCGACGATCTGCGCCGCGCCCCGGCCATCATGCGCGAGCTGCTCGCCGTGCCGGTGGTGCGCCGGAGCGTGCGGGAGCAGGGCGGGGTGCAGGAAGTGATGATCGGCTATTCCGA
Source organism: Gemmatimonadota bacterium (assembly GCA_041488455.1). Classification (GTDB taxonomy): domain Bacteria; phylum Gemmatimonadota; class Gemmatimonadetes; order Gemmatimonadales; family GWC2-71-9; genus DASQPE01. The sequence goes on along the minus strand of JBGPPG010000010.1, from coordinate 9,944 downwards.
CTCGAACAAGGACGGCGGCTACTTCGCGGCCAACTGGGAGCTGTACAAGGCCCAGGTGAAGCTCACCCGCCTCGGGGAGGAGCTGGGGACGCCCATCGCCTTCTTTCACGGGCGGGGCGGGTCGGTGAGCCGCGGCGGGGCGCCGACCGGCCGGGCGATCGCGGCGCAGCCCGCCGGGTCGATCAACGGCAGGTTCCGGCTCACCGAGCAAGGTGAGGTCGTGTCGTACAAGTACGCCAACCGGGGCACCGCCGCGTACCAGATCGAGCTGCTCGCGTCCAGCGTGCTCGAGCATTCGCTCAAGTCGCAGAAGGAGCAGGCGCTTGTTCCGGTCGGCGAGTTCGACGAGGCGATGGAGGCGATTTCCGGCCCATCAATGGCGGCCTACCGCCGCCTCATCGATCACCCGATGCTGCTCCCCTACTACCAGATGGCGAGCCCCCTCGAGGAGATCTCGCTCCTGAACCTGGGCTCCCGCCCCGCGCGTCGGTTCGGGGCGAGAACCATCGGCGATCTGCGAGCGATTCCCTGGGTCTTCGCCTGGACCCAGAACCGTCACTTCGTGCCCGGGTGGTTCGGGATGGGGAGCGGCCTCGAGACCTTCCTGCAGGTTCGGGGGGACCGGGGCGAAGCGCTGCTCCGGCGGATGTTCCGCGACTCCCGGCTCTTCCGCCTGATCGTGGATGAAGTCGAGAAGACGCTGTGCCAGGTGGACCTCGAGATGGCCCGGGAGTTCGCCGGGCTGCACCCGGATCCGGCCGTGCGTGACACGGTGTTCGGGATGATCGAGGAGGAATACCATCGCACCGTGGAGGCGGTGCTGCGCGTGAGCCAGGGGACGGCGTTGGCCGCCCGGTTCCCGCGTTTCCTGCGCAAGCTGGCGCGCCGGCTTCCGGCCATCAACCAGGCGGGGCGACTTCAGATCGATCTGCTCCAGCGCTACCGGGCGGCGGAGGGCGAGGAGGAGCGCAACGAGGCGCTGCACCGCCTGCTGCTGTCGATCAACTGCGTGGCTGCGGGCTTCGGAGCGACGGGATGACGGCGTTCACCGCCGTCTTTCTGCGTTTCCCCTCCACCGCCACCCTTAGCTGCCCGCACGCCGCGTCGATGTCGAGCCCGCGGCTCCGGCGCACGGACGCCTCCACCCCCTGGTTGGCCAGGCGATCGCGGAAGGCCCGGATGCGCGACCCGGACGTCGGTGTAAGACCCGGGCCACCACCCGGATGCAGCGGCAGCAGATTCACCAGCGCTCCGAGCCGCCGGGCCAGGCGCGCGAGCGCATCGGCATCGCTATCGGCGTCGTTCTTCCCCGAGATCAGCACGTACTCGAAGGTCACCCGCTTGCGAAACGCTTCGGCGGCCTTGAGCACCGCGGCGAGGTCGTACTTCTTCTCGATCGGCATCAGGGCAAGCCGGCGCTCAGGCGTGGCAGCGTGGAGGGAGATCGCGAGGCGGAACTGCTCCGGCCTCCGCGCCAGCTCGGTCATCCCCGGAAGAATCCCCACGGTGGAGACCGTGATGTGTCGGGCCCCGATCCCGAGCCCGTCCGGATGATTGAGGATCGTGAGCGCGTCGCTCACGGCCGGCCAGTTGAGCAGGGGCTCGCCCATTCCCATGAAGACCACGTTCGTCGGCTTGTCGGCTGGGCTCCGGAGCACCATCTCCCGGGCCTGCCCGGCGATCTCGAAGGCGCTCAGGTTCCGGCGAAAGCCCATCTGGCCGGTGGCGCAGAAGACGCAGCCAAGGGCGCATCCGGCCTGCGACGATACGCAGAGCGTGCGCCGGCCGCCGGCGGGAATGAGCACTGACTCGATGGCCTCGCCGTCGGCGAGGCGCCAGAGATACTTCCGGGTGCCGTCGCTCGACTCCTGTACCGTGTCCACCACCAGCCGAGGGAGCGGCAGCTCGAGGTCGAGTTCGGCCCGCAGGGGGAGGGGCAGCTCGGTCGCGTCGGCCCACGACGCGACCGGGGCCGCCCACAGCCGCCGGTGGAGCTGCCCGACCCGATACCCGGGCAGCCCGCGTTGGTCGGCCCACGCTCGTATGCGCTCGCGGGCGGCATCAGGCGGCAGGTCGAGGAGAGTCGCGTGTGTAACGGCGGTGCGTTGGGCCGGCATGCGGGGAAGATAACCGTCGGTCGGCCAGGAAGTCCGGCTGGGTGAAGCCACCGGCGGGTCACGATCCAGTCACCGTCCGATTTGCTAAAGTCAACGGAATGAATCGCTTGCGACCCTTCGAGTGAGGGGTTACGTTTGTTCAATGCGCCACTCGGCCCATTCGTGCTCCTCAGCGAGCTGCTGACGCCCGGGCACGTGGTGGTGCCGATGGCCGCCACCGACAAGCGGGGAGCCATTGCCGAGCTCGCCCGGCGCTTGGCCGAGCGGTCCGGCGGCGACTACGATGACGTGCACCGGGCCGTGGTGCGCCGGGAGCAGGAGCTCAGCACCGGAATCGGGTTTGGCGTCGCGATCCCCCATGGCAAGTCGCCCACGGTGTCGGAGCTCAGCGTGGTCGCCGGGGTGGCGCCGGCGCCCGTGCCATTCGACGCGCTCGACGACGAGCCGGTCCGGCTCTTCTTCATGATCGTCGGTCCTGAGGCCTCTGCCGGACAGCACGTCAAGGTTCTGAGTCGTATCGCGCGCCTGGTCCGGCACGACGACGTGCGGGAGCGCTTGCTGCGCGCCCGTACCCCCGAGGAATTCCAGCACGCCCTCCTTCTCGCCGAGGAGCGGTAGGACACGGCATGACGGCAACCGGTCTCCGGACGCATCGATGTGGGTCGCTCAATCGCGAGCAGGTGGGGTCCGTCGTCCGCCTCGGGGGGTGGGTACATCGGCGGCGCGACCTCGGCGGTCTCGTGTTCGTGGACCTCCGCGATCGGGACGGCGTGGTGCAGCTTTCCTGCAACCCGGCATGGACCCCCCCGGAAGTGATGGAGCGGGCGGCCGGCCTCGGAGCGGAATCGGTGATCCTGGTGACGGGTAAAGTCGAGCTCAGGCCGGAGCCGGCCCGCGATTCCGGACTCGTCTCCCGGGAGGTCGAGGTGCACGTCACCGCTCTCGAGGTCGTCGGCCCCGCTGCGACGCCGGCTATTCCGGTCGCGCGGAAGGAGAGAGAAGAGCTGCCTGCCGAGGAGCTGAGGTTGCGCCACCGGGTGCTGGACCTCCGCCGTCCCGAGCTCCAGCGCAACATGTTTCTGCGGCACCGGCTGATGCAGGCGGCGCGGCGGTACTTCGACGGCCTCGGCTTCCTGGAGATCGAGACGCCGATCCTGACGAAGCCCACGCCCGAGGGCGCGCGGGACTATCTGGTGCCGAGCCGGGTCCACCACGGCGAGTTCTTCGCGCTGCCCCAGTCGCCCCAGATCTACAAGCAGCTCTTGATGGTGGCCGGGTTCGATCGCTACTTCCAGATCGCGCGGTGCTTCCGCGACGAGGACCTGCGGGCGGACCGCCAGCCGGAGTTCACCCAGATCGACGTCGAGGCCTCGTTCATCACGCTGGAGGACGTTCTCGCCTTCGGCGAGGGCATGGTCCGGACCCTGTGGGCGGAGGCCGGGCACCGAGTAGAGGTACCACTCCCTCGGCTACGCTACCGCGACGCGATGGAGCGCTACGGGAGCGACAAGCCGGACCTCCGCTACGGGCTCGAGATCTTCGACGCGACCGACGCGTTCCGCAGCGCGGAATTCGGCGTCACCCGGTCCGTCATCGCTGCGGGCGGCCGGGTGCGCGGGATCCGGGTGCCCGGAGGCGGTGCCCTGAGTCGCAAGCAGGTGGACGAGATCGAAGCCGCCGCCAGGTCGTTGGGCGCGGCCGGCCTGCTGCGGCTCAAGCGGAGCGGGGGCGTCCTCGAGGGCCCGGCGGCCAAGTTCCTGGGCCCCGACGCGCCCGGACGTCTCGGCCTGGAAGACGGGGACCTCTGCCTTCTCGTCGCCGGCCCGGATCACGTGTCGAGCCCGGCGCTCGACCGCGTCCGCCAGGAGGTGGCCCATCTGATGAGGCTCGTACCGGCCGGGGTGAACCGGTTCGTCTGGATCATCGACTTCCCGCTCTTCGAGCGCGACCCGGAGACCGGTGCGCTGAGCTCCGTGAATCACCCGTTCACGGCACCCAACCCCGAGGATCTCTCGCAGCTCGATTCGGCGCCGGAAAAGGTGCGGGCGCTCGCCTACGACGTCGTGCTGAACGGTACCGAGCTCGGGGGCGGCAGCCTTCGCATCGCCGATCCACGGCTCCAGCGGCGGGTCTTCGGCCTTCTCGGCATCGCCGACGATGTGGCGGAGCAACGCTTCGGCTTTCTGCTGGAGGGTCTGCGGGAGGGCGCGCCACCGCACGGCGGCTTCGCGTTCGGGATGGACCGGATCGCGATGCTGCTGGGAGGGGCGGAGTCGCTGCGCGACGTGATCGCCTTCCCAAAAACCACGGCTCAGCGCGCGTTGTTCGAGGGGGCGCCGAGTCCGGTGGGCGCCGACGAGCTGCGGGCGCTGCACGTGGCCGTGATCCGTGACGACTGAGGGAGAACCGTGAGCGACGAGATCACCCAGCGGCTTTCGACCGAGGGCGCCGACCCGCTGCTCTTTGCCGGGGTGAACGATGCCAACCTCCAGGAGCTCCAGCGGGCGCTCGGCGTGCGCGTGTCGCTCAGGGGGGATGCGCTGGCCCTGACGGGTGGCCAGGAGCAGGTGGACCGCGCGACGCCCGTGGTGCAGGGACTGATCGATCTCGCGCGCATGGGCGAGTCGGTGTCGCCGGAGGACGTCTACCGTCTGTCCGCGGACGGCCCGCCGGCGGACGGCGCCGCGGCACCCGGCGAAGGGAAGATCCTGCTGCCCGGGCTCCGGCGCGCGATCGTGCCGAAGACGCAAGGCCAGCGGGACTACCTTCAGGCCATCTCGACCAATGACATCGTGGTCGGCATCGGCCCGGCGGGTACGGGCAAGACCTACCTCGCCGTGGCGAAGGCGGTGGAGGCGCTGGCACGGAAGCGGGTGAAGCGGATCATTCTCGCGCGCCCCGCGGTCGAGGCGGGTGAGTCGCTCGGCTTCCTGCCGGGCGATCTCCAGGCCAAGGTGGATCCATACCTGCGCCCGCTGTACGACGCGCTCGAGGACATGATGCCCCAGGAGCGGGTGCAGCGCGCGCTGGAGACCCGGACGATCGAGATCGCGCCGCTCGCGTACATGCGGGGCCGCACCCTGGCCGACGCGTTCATCATCCTGGACGAGGCCCAGAACGCGACCGGCGCCCAGATGAAGATGTTCCTCACTCGTCTCGGCGTGAACAGCCGGACCGTGGTGACCGGTGACAAGACCCAGATCGACCTGCCGAAGCGGGAAGACTCCGGGCTGGTCCAGATCGAGCGCATCTTGCCCGGGATCGACGGGCTCGCGTTCTGTTACCTGACGGAGCTGGACGTGGTTCGGCACCGGCTCGTCCGCGAAATCATTCGCGCTTATGCGGAGGACCAAAGCGGCTGATGGTCGAGCTCGCCCACGATCGCTGGCCAGTGGTTCGCCGGTCGCTACCCGCCTGGGCGCTCTATCACGCCCTGCGGTGGAGCCCGGTGGCGGTCGTGTCGGCCATCGCCTACTGGGCGTTCCCGCTGCCCGGCCGTCTGGCCGCGCCGGCACTCCGGGTGGGCGAGGCCGCTCCCCAAACCGTCACGGCCCCGTTCTTCTTCGTGGTCCCCAAGTCCGATGCCGAGCGGGCGCTGGAGGGCGAGAGCCGGTCTAGCGGCTCGCGCCCGGTCTACCGCTTCGATGCCGGGGCGTACAACACGGTCATCGCCCAAGCGGACACGTTCTTTGGCCGGCTGGACGGGGTGGGGATCCGCGGCCCCGAAGACGTGCGCACAGCGGCGTCCGCGCTCGGCATTCGGCTGGGCCCGGACGAATCCGAATACCTCGCCGACCCGGGTCGGAGGCGCGCCGTCCGGACGGCGTTGTCGGACGTTCTCCGCGGTGTGATCTCGCAGGGTATCGGGGACGCGGCCGTGCTCCGGGCGGAACCCGCCCGCTGGGTGATGCTGCGCCGGGGCGATGCCGAGCGGACGATCGAGCGCGACTCGATCGGCACGTTCGCCGACCTCATGGCGGAGGCGGAGACGCCCCACGCTGGCGTCGAAGACGAGGTGGGGCGCCGGACCCTCCGGCAGCTGGTCGCGGCGTTCTACCGGCCGACGGTCGTCTACGACGCGGGACTCACCGCCGCGCGGCGGGAGGAGCTCCGCGCGGGCGTGGACTCGGTGAAGTTCGCGGTGCCGGCGGGGGAGCGGATCGTGACGCAGGGGCAGCCGGTGACGCAGGAAGCGCGCGACAAGCTGGCCGGTCTCCAGGAGGAGCTCCGTCGCCGGGGCGAGGACCGGGTCGTCGCGCGGGCCGTGCTCGGCGGCCTGCTCTACAACGCGATCATCCTCTCGACGTTCTGGCTCATCATCCTGCTCTATCGGCGCGAGAGCTACGATCAGTTGCGGGAGATGCTGTTCTTCGGGGGTCTGTTCGGGTTCGTGGTCCTGCTGTCGGGCGCGCTCACGCACGTATTCCCCTGGCGCCCTGAGCTCATTCCGGTCCCGTTCGCAGCCATCCTGGTGACCATGCTCTACGACGGGCGCACCGCCGTCTTCGCGGCGATGACCCTTGCCATCCTGCTCGGCGGGCAGTGGGCGCTTCGTGAGAGCAACACGATCTTCTTCGGCGTCGTGGGCGGCGTGGCTGCCGCGCTGGGCATGCGCTTCGTCCGGAGCCGGCGGCATCTCTACCTGACGATCGGCGTGGTCGCGGGCGCGTATACACTGTCCGCGCTCACGATGGGCCTGATCAGCGGCTGGAGCGGTGACGTGATCGTGACCACCGCCATCACCGGGTCCATGGTGGCGCTGTCGAGCGCGTCCTTCGCGCTCCTCATGGTGCCGCTCGCGGAATCGGCCACCCGTATCACCACCGACCTCACGCTTCTCGAGCTCTCGGACTTGCGCCGGCCGCTGCTCCAGCGTCTCGCGGTGGAGGCGCCCGGCACCTGGGCGCACAGTCTTGCGATGGCGAATCTCTGCGAGGCGGCGTGCAACGCGATCGGTGCCAACGGGCTTCTCGCCCGCGTCGGCTGCTACTACCACGACATCGGCAAGCTGAAGAGCCCGAGGTTCTTCGTGGAGAACCAGCAGCAGGGAGACAACCCGCACGACGCTCTGAGCCCGGAAGAGTCCGCCCGGATCATTCGGGATCACGTGGCGTTCGGCGTCCAGCTCGCCGAGGAGGCGGGGCTCCCGAAGGTGCTCCGGGCCTTCATCCCGGAACACCACGGCACCAGCGAGATCAACTACTTCCTGCACCGCGCCCGGCGCCGCACGCCGGCCGTGGCGATCGACATCAGCGACTTCCGCTATCCCGGCCCCCGGCCGCAGTCGGTCGAGACCGCAGTGGCCATGCTGGCGGACTCGTCGGAGGCGGCGATCCGGGTGCTCGAAGACCGGAAGCCGGATTCGGTCCGCCGCGCGATCGATCAGCTCGTCGGCCAGAAGCTCGGGGCAGGGCAGCTCGAGGAGGCCCCGATTACCCTCCGCGACCTCGACCGGGTGAAGGACGTGTTCTGCCGATCGATGGCCGGCATGTATCATCACCGGATCGGCTATCCCCGTGCGAGCGGCGGGATCGGTGCGGAGTTCGAGCCGGCCGAGCGCACCTGAGGTGAGCGTGCACGGCCGACGGTTGCCGTTGCCGGCGCCGGTGGTCCGGCGCGTGGTCCGGGCGGTCCTCAGGGGAGAGCGCCGCCGGGCGCTGGTGTCGGTCACCTTCCTCGGGCGCGACCGCATGCGCCGGCTCAACGCCCGCTACCGCGGGTCCGACCGCCCCACCGACGTGCTGGCCTTCACGCTCCGGCCTCCGGGTGGCCCGCGGGTCGGCGACGTGTACGTCTGCGCCTGGGCGGCGGCCCGGGCGGCCCGGGACCACCGGATCCCCATCAGGCAAGAGCTCATCCGGCTGGTGGTGCACGGCACGCTGCACGCGCTGGGACGGGACCATCCCGAGGGCGCCGAGGCGCGCACGCGCTCGGCGATGTGGCGGCGCCAGGAGCGGTACGTGGAGGCGCTCGCATGATCGCGATGCTCCAGCTCTTCATCGGCCCGCTCGTCCTCACCGGCCTCACGCTTTGGGCCGCCTGGCTCGCGCTCGCGGCCGAGGCCGACGCCGAACTGCCGCGCTCCCCCGGCGCTTTCCCCTCCGACGAGGGGCCGCTCGGCGAGTCCCGTCAGCTGCATGTCGCCCATCTCGCGTGTCTCGTGCTCGCCGGCGCGGCCGCGGGGACGACCGTTGTGTGGTGGGCGTGGCCCCCGTTTGCGGGGCTGGCGCGGTTGGTGTTGGCGGTGGCGCTCGTGTGGGTCGTGGGCGATCTGCTGCCCCGGGTCGTCGCGGCCGTGGCACCGGACCTCTCTGCTCCCGTCCGGCGCGTGGCCGTGCGCACCCTCGGCCCGTTTCAGCCGCTGCTGCGGCTCGTCGCGTGGGCCGATTCGCGGATGCGCCCACCCCAGCGCCGAGAGCCCCAACGACACCTCGGGAACGCGCAGCGCGACATGCTGCTGGGCGTGTTTTCCCTCGCGGATACCACGGTGTCCGAGATCATGACCCCGCGGATCGACATCGTGGCTGTGGATCTCGCCGCCTCGCCTGAGGAGGTGGTCCGGACCCTCAACAACGCGGAGCATGCCCGGCTCCTCGTGTATGACGGCCATCCCGACGCCATCGCCGGCGTGATCTACGCCAAGGACATGCTCGCCCGCCTGGGCGGCGCGGAGCCCCCGTGGCACACGCTGATCCGCCCGGCGGCGTTCGTGCCCGAAGCGAAGACGCTCGATCGCCAGCTGCGCGACTTCCAGCGCGGGCCGAGCCACATCGCGATCGTGGTGGACGAATTCGGGGGCACCGCCGGTCTGGTGACCCTCGAGGACATCCTCGAGGAGATCGTGGGCGAGATCCGCGACGAGTACGACACGGACGAGGTCGCTCCCATCCAGGAGCTGGGCGAGGACGAGTGGCGGGTGCAGGGCGGGACCGCGCTGACGGAGCTCGAGGCGGCGCTGGGCCATCGCTTCGAGCGGGAGGACGTGAGCACGGTGGGAGGTCTGGTGCTGGCGGAGTTCGGCCGGGTCCCGCGCACCGGGGAGACGCTCGATCTCGACGGATTCCATCTGGCCGTGGAGCAGGTGGTCCGCCGCCGGGTGAAGCGCGTGTCTGTCCGCCGGGTCTCGGTCCCCGCCAGCGCGCCTGCGCCGGAGAGCGCATGATCTGGCTCGTGGTCGGCGCCGGGCTCATCCTCGCCGTCTTCGGCGCCACTGCGGGCGGGGCGCTCATCGCGTTGAGCCGCTCCGAGCTTGCGCGGGTCGTGTCCCGCCGGCTCCGCGGGGCCGCGCCTTCCATGGCCACGCTGGGCCAGATCGACTTCCATCTCACCGCCGCGTCCGCGACTACATCCCTCGGCGTGTTGCTTCTGGGCGCGGCAACGCCGGCGCTGCTCGTCGGCTCCGGAGCGGTTCGATCGCTCATCCTGCTGCTGCTGGTGGCCGTGCCGATCGTGCTCTTCAGCGGCTACTTCATCCCTCGCTGGCTCACCCAGTCGCTGCCCGACTGGCTCACCGACCGGCTGGTGCCCGGCCTTCGGCGCTGGTCGTCGGTGCTGAGCATCGTACTCCCCGCGCGCGCCGCCAACCGGCCGCACGATCTCCGCTCCATCTGGCGGGAGGGCGCCGCGGTGGGCCTCACGACCGACGGAGAGCTCGCGCTCGTGGGCGGGGTCATGACGTTCACCCACCGCCCGGTCCGCGAGGTCATGACGCCGCGCACGGAGCTGGTCGCGCTCGCCGAGGACGCCGCTCTCGGCGACATCACCGAGGTGTTCGCGCAGAGCGGCTACAGCCGCATCCCCGTCTACCGCGGCACCCTGGACGAGATC